>SSGN01000002.1 GCA_008016945.1 Flavobacteriales bacterium | reverse complement strand
GCAGGTGGCCCCGCCGTGCAGCCCATGGATGACGCCACCGGCGATGACAAGCTCCGCATCATCCCCAACCCCTTCAGCGAGCCACCCACGGTGCATTACACCTTGGAGCGCGGTGGCCGTGCCCAATTGATGGTACACGGCAGCGATGGCCGTGGCCTGCGCGTATTGCACGAGGCCGCCATGGAGCCGGGCAGCTACCAACTGCTTTGGGACACCAACGCCCTCGCCCCCGGCATGTACTACGTTACGTTGCTGCTGGATGGGCAACCCATGGTGGAGAAGGCGGTGAAAGTGGCACGGTAGGCCAAGCACTGTGCATGAGAAGGCGCGGGGCCGGGGTTCCGCGCTTTCTCATTCCCCCCTCACTCCCACGGCCAATCCCCGCCGATGCGCAGTGGACCTTCCAGATCCTCCGCGATCAGGCGGGTACGCAATTCCTCCCGATCGAAATGGCCGGGCAGCTTGGCCGCAGCGGCCAGTTCATAGAGCAGCGCGCCCACGAAGCGCACATTGTTGGTCATGGCGCTCGGTTCCACGAGGTGGATATCGTCGCAACTGCTGTGGTAGCAGCCATACAGGTGCTTGCCGAGGTCGCTAAGGGGGTAGATCACAGGCACGCCTTTCAGCAAGAAGGGCTGGTGGTCGCTGTGCAGCCAGATGCGCTCGCTGGTGCGGCCCTCGAACGCGGTGGTGTCGATGTGCCGGATGCGGTCGCAGGCATCGGCAATCAGCGCCCTCCACCCACCCGGCCCGCCCACGCCGAAGCCCTGCGGGTTGCCGCTCATATCGAGGTTGATCATGCACGCCACACGGTCCAGCAGGCCGGTGGCCGCGTAGTAATCGGCAAGGGCGCGCGAGCCCAGCAAGCCCTGCTCCTCGCCCATGAACAGCACGAAACGGATGGTGCGCTCCGGGCGGAAGGGCATGCTTTGCATCAGTCGTGCGAGGTCCAGAATGGAGAACGACCCCAGCCCGTTGTCCGTGGCGCCGGTGGCAAGGTCCCAGCTGTCGAGGTGACCACCCACGAGGATCACCTCGTCGGGATACTTCGCGCCGCGCAGCTCGGCCACGATGTTCCGCGCGGTGATGCGCGCGCTGGTGTTCCGCATCTCCAGCCGGGCAGTCAGCGGTTCGCTTTTGTCGAGCCTTACACGCAGTGCGGCGCCATCCTCGGTGGCCATGCATGCGGCGGGAATGGGTATCAAGGCACCGTCGATGGAGGCCGTACCCGTGAGCAGCACACCGCCCTCCACCTGGTTCACGAACAGGATGGATGCTGCACCGGCCTTCATCGCCAGTGACGCCTTCTCGCTGCGGTGCAGGTTCTTGGTACCCTCGCCGCCGGCCACCAGCCCGATGTTCACCAGCAATGCCGCGCCTTTCGCACGATCGCCCAGCCGGGCAAGGTCTTCGGGTAGGCCGTTGCCGGCATCCACGAGCGGTGCCGCCACCGAACTGGTGAGCGGTGTGTTGGCAAGTGCCACGCAAGCGAGGTGCGCGAAACCCGCGCCATCGCCCACAGTAAGCTTCACGGACCCACGCGCCCAAGCATCCGCCTCGAACGGGTGGGTGTACACGGTGTCCAGCCCCGAAACGCGGAAGAGGCTGTCGGCCAATTCCTCGGCGCGTCGGCCTTGTGCACTGCCGGTGAGGCGATGGCCGATGTGCGCCGTGCTCCAAGCCAGCCATTCGTAACCCTGCTCACTCACGGACGCCGCCGCATCGAACGCACGTGCCCGTACGGCCTGAGCCTGAGCGCCAACAAGTTGATGTTGACAGATGCACAGAGCGAGCACCCACCGAACGATGAGCAGCCGCCTACTTTGCATCGCATTGGGGAGTTTCGGCATGGGATCGGTAAGTGACGGTGCTAAATCTATGCAACGGGTGATGAGCGGGACCAGGTTCTTGCGTGTGCTCTTCCTAGCACCGTTCTTCCTGTTCGCGACGGTTCCACAACAACCCCGTGAAGCCGACAAGGATACCACGGCCATCCTTCAAGCCAATTACCTCTACAACATCGCGAAGCTCGTTGAGTGGAAGGATCCCGAGATGAGATCCGGCAACTTCGTGATCGGGGTGATCGGAGGGGGTAACGTCTACCGGGAGCTGATCAAGCAGTATTCCACTCGGACCATCGGCAAGCAACCCATCGAGGTCCGGAAACTGCCGCAGTCGGCGGAGGTGGAGCGCTGTCACATGCTTTTCGTCGGAAGAAGTGATCTGGCCCTGTTGCCGGAGATCTTCAAGCGCATGCATGCGAAGCCCACCCTGGTGGTGACGGAATACACGGGTGCGCTTGAAGATGGCGCGGTGGTGAACTTCGTGAAGGTGGATAATCTGTTGAAGTATGAAATGAGCCTGGCCAATGCCCAGAAGCATGGCTTGGTCGTGGGGTTGACCTTGAAGAACCTTGCTCATCGGATCGAGGAATGAAGCGTATCGTCCACATCCTGCTGTGTGCTCTCCTGGGGGGGGGGATGACGTTCGGGCAGACCGACCCCTTGGTGGAGGCGTTGCGCAAGTACCAAGGAGGGGCGCTGAATGAAGCCCGGCTCTTGGTGGACCAGGCCGTTCTATCCCCTCAACATGCACCGAACGCCGAGGCCTGGCTGCTGCGGGGGTTCATCTATAAGGATGTGTATAAATCGGCCGGCTCCGTGATGCTCGGCGATAGCCTGCGCGGCGTGGCCCTGTCTAGCCTGGATCGGTGCATGCAACTGGATACGGCGAACACCTATCGGGAAAATGCCCGCCAGGCATTCGACTTTCTGGCGCGCTCCTATTTCAACGATGCGGCCAGGGCCCTGGGAGAGATGGACGATGAACGGGCGCTATCGGTGTTCGCCAAATACCAGGAGGCCATGCGCCAGCTCGACCCCGCCATGGATCAACGTGCGCGTGAGGTTGAGTTCATGAACGCGTTGGGGACCGTATACACCAAGCGGTTCAATACGAACCGGACCGACACCGTACCCTTTGTCAAAGCGGTGGCCGCGTATGAACAAGTGTTGAAGCTCGATCCGGAGAACTATGGAGCCAACTACAACCTGGCCACACTATTCTACAATCGGGGGGTATACAAGATCCAACGCATCGACGCCGAAGATGAGATCCCCTCGATCATGCAGATCCAGGAGGCGAGCCGGGTCTACTTTCAACAGGCGCTGCCGTACATGCTCAAGGCACACGACATGAACCCGACACGCCGTGAAACGCTGCTGGGCCTGGAGGGCATCTATTACAGTCTGCAGGATCAGGAGAACTCCGACAAATTCCGCTCGTTGTTCGAGGAGATCCCACCGGAGGAAGAAAGATGATCGTGCCATGAGGTTCCGTCTGACCATCGGCCGAAGGATCGGAATGGGCTTTGGCCTTTTCATCTTCTTTGCCTTGTTGGTGGTGGTCTTGACCAATCGCAGCCTGGAACGAAGCCGTACGATCAACGACCAGATCAACAATGTGTATTCCCCCAGTGTGGATGCCTTGGTGAGGCTGAGGAACCTCACCGTGAACGCACACATGCTGATCAAGCACTGGGCCTTGTTGGAAAGCCGTGCGGATGCTCCGGAAAAGACCAATCTGATCGAGCTCACCAACAATGAGCTGCCCCGGATATTGGACAGGGTGGATACCCTGATGGCCAATTGGCGCCACGAGGAGGTCGCACTCATGGGCCAGATCACCGTGGAGATGCGGGCCCTTTTTGATATCCACGACCGGATCAAGGTGCTGTTGCCCTCCCTGGAGAGCTATAGCGACCCCATCGTCCACATGGAGCGGAATGACCTTGCCGAGGAGGGCGGCGCGCTGGACCAGAGCATGAAGCGGGTGTTGGACGACCTGGACCGGCTGATCGAGATGCAGGAGGGCAAACGGAAGATGCTCGGCGGATCCATGATCAGGAGCTTCGACTCGCTGAAGTTCTTCGTGTTGTACATGGGTATCGCGTTGGTGGTCATTGGTGCCATTGCGGCATTCTTCATCGTTCGGGGTATCGTAACTCCGGTCCAGCGGCTTCGAAGTGTGCTTTTGAGCCTGGGTCGTGGAGTCTTCCCCCGGACCAAGGTGCGCACCACCAACGATGAGATCGGTGACATGAGCAAGGCGCTTACCTCACTGGTGGATGGGTTGCGGCGAACGACCGACTTTTCCAATGCTGTAGCGGCTGGGGACTTCTCTGCAGAGTACCAGCCGATGAGCGACGAGGATATGCTTGGTCATGCGTTGTTGAAGATGCGCGATGAGCTTGGCCAACGCGAACGTGTGCTTGAAATGAAGGTCGTGGAGCGGACCGAAGAGGTCGTACGCCAGAAGGAGGAGGTGGAGCGGCAGAGCAAGAAGATCGAGGAGTACTACAACAATGTGACGGACAGCATCCGCTATGCGAAGCGGTTGCAGGATTCGATCCTGCCTCCAGAAAAGCGGCTTCGCGAGTTGCTTCCTGACTCGTTCGTTTACTACAAGCCCAAGGATATCGTTAGCGGCGATTTTTACTGGGTGGACCGGATCGATGGTCGGGTCGCCTTCGCCGCCGTGGACTGCACCGGGCACGGAGTGCCCGGTGCGTTCATGAGCCTGATCGGGCACAATGGGCTGAATCAAGCCGTGCGCGAGTCCGGAGCAAGCCGACCTTCGGTGGTGCTGAAGGCCTTGAACAAACTGGCGTACGAAGCACTGCACAAGGATCGTGAACAATTCCTGGTGCGCGATGGTATGGATATGGCCCTCTGCAATTTCGACCCTGATCGCAAGGTGTTGGAGTATGCGGGCGCCAATGCTCCGTTGTACCTGGTGAGAGATGGTGAGGTGCTGCGTTTCCTGCCGGACAAGCATCCGATCGGAAGCTTCGAACTGGAGGGCCAGGAGTTCACGGACCACCGGATCAAGCTACAGGAGGGGGATATGGTCTACATCTTCTCCGATGGCTACGCCGACCAATTCGGTGGGCCCAAGGGGAAGAAGTTCCTTCACAAGCGATTCCGCGAACTGTTGCTGCAGATCAGCAACTATCCCACCGCCAGCCAAAGCGGTATGTTGGAAGAGGCTTTCCGCGGTTGGCGCGGCCTCCACGAACAGGTGGATGACATCCTGGTGATCGGGATGCGTGCCTGAAGCCAGGCCCTTCCCTGGGTAAGGTCGGTCCTATCAGCCCTGCATCGTCCATCCACCACCTACGCCGGTGGCGATCGGATTCATGCACACCACAGGGATCTGCGCCTCATTGGCGATGATCTCCTGCTCATACGGCACTCCCAACAACCCGAAGATGTTCCCTTCCGTGAGGTTCATGATCGCGATCAGGTCCGCATCCATTTCCACCGCATGCCGCAGCACCGCCTTAACGAAGTCGCCGCTATCTTCTTTCGCAATGGTGGCCACGTGTTCGATGCCTCGTTCGCTGAGGTACTGTTCCGCGAACTTGATGTGATTGAGCAACTGCCGGTGCAAGAATTCATCTTCTTCCCTGGGCGTGATCAGATGCACCTTGCTATCGAACGTCTTGGCCATCTCGGCCACGATGGTCAGCTTCTGACGGCTTTCCTTATGAAGGTCCAGCGGCACCACGATGTTGTGGTATCCCGAATCCTTGATCGGACGCTCCTGGACCACAACGAAAGGCACGCTGCTGCTGGTGATCACCCGCAATGCCCGGCTGCCGGTGATGAACTGCATGCCGCGCATGCCATGGGTACCCATGATGATCAGTCCTGCACCGACCTCCGCGGCAGCGTCTCCGATATCCTCATAGATGGAGCCCACACGCACGATCGGCGTCACTTTGACCGATCGGTTCAGCTTTCGAGCGCGCTCGGACTCCAGTTCAAGCTTTTGGCGTGCTTCATCCGCATGGGCTTGTTTGTCCACGATGTGTAAGAGATGGACGGTGGCACCCATTCTTCCAGCAACGGTCATGGCGTGGTTCAAGGCGCTATCGGCCACCTTCGTGAAGTCGGTGGGTACCAAGATCTTACTTACGGCGTGGCTCATCGGTCGGATATCCCTTTTGCGTGTATTGGCCCTGGGTCCAAAGGCGGCTAAAGATAGAGAAGCACCCTCTTCTGCGATGCAAGGTAACGGATCGTGCGCTACACACTGCCCGGAGCAGGCTTCAGCGCCCCGGGGGCGCTCAGTGGTCGAAATGGACCCATTGAACATACCGTTCGTGTGCCGTGGTCACGGTCAGCAGGTATTGACCACGGGCGAGACCTTCGAAATGAAGGGTGGTGGTGGAAAGTAACGGTTGCTCCTTGGTCCAGACCGATCTTCCGAGGGCATCCAAGACCAGTATGTGTGCATTCACTGGGGGCGATGTCCAGCGAAGTTCGATCGCGCCGTTCGTGGTCGGGTTGGGCCATACGGTCAAGCCGCCAATGCGGCCAATACGGTCGCCCAAGCCAACGAGGTCGTTGACCTGTATGGTCTTGCAAACCAAAGAGAAACAGGTATCCTGGTTGGCCAGGTCCAGTGCGCCGACCAGGTAGCAGACTTGATACCTCCCGGGTGCGGCATAGGAATGAACACTGGCCAGGGCCGTATCGATGTTCCCGTCACCGTAGGACCAGATGCCTTGTGTCGCCACAACGCCACTGGCAATGAGGTTCGGTTGGAAGTTGGCGGTGGTACCGTTCAGTTCAGCGGTGAAGTCGAGGAACAGATCGGGTCCACAAGTGCTGCCATTTCCATCCACCCCCACCCACTGGCCATGGCTGGACCAACAGTCGCCCAAGCGGAGGGTAAGGGTAACGAAATGCGGCCCGGGTAGCAGCCAGGTATGGCTCGGAGCGGTGTCGGTGCTGGATGTGCCGTCGCCGAATTCCCATACCCAACTGTCGGCGTCGAGTCCGGAGCCGATGGTGAACAGGCCCGTGTTCGTGAGGCTGTTCGCGGAGTTGAACCATACTTCCTGTGCGAGGGGGCAGGTGTTCGCGGGCACCACCACATCGCGGCAGTAGGTGGACGAACAGTGAGCACCCTCTGTTGTGGAAAGCGTCAGGCAGATCCGGTATGTGCCTGGTTCGGCATAGGTGTGCGCAGGGTTCGAGCTGGCCGTGGCACCATCGCCGAAGTCCCAGAACGCGTCGGTCACCAAGCCATAGGTCACCGAGCTATCGACAACGTGAACGGTCAGCCCTTCTGTGGTGTAGTGGAATGCCGGACGAAGAAGCACATCACAAAGCGGTTGTGCGACCGTCTTGCCGGCTCCGAGGAGAAGGACGGCAAGTGCCAGTAGTGGCTTATCGTGCACCGAGGTCATGTTGAATGCGGAACTGAATGAAGTGGCCTTGCATACTCAGCCCATTCGTACGCCCGAAGAAGCCGAGGGGAGTGGTCAACAGGGGTTCGGCGTAGATGCCGATGTGCTCATTGAGGGCGTACCCGAGACTGAGGCCGAGGTGTGCATTGGCCCTAAGGCCGAATCGGGTGTCGATGGACGGGTGGCGCAATGACACCACCGAAACGGCTGCATCCGAGGGCAAGCGCTGGAGGGTGCTGCCTTCGCGTTGCGTGGGTAGGTGGATGGCCACGCCGCAGAGGCCACCATAGTGCCAGCGCTTCACTTGACCATGCCATGCCAGGTTGAGCGGGATCTGAAGTGCACCGTATCGATTGCGGGCATGAGTGTGGAGCATGGTGCCTGGTCGTTCGGTAATGACCGTGTCGATGTTCCAGGTGTAGACCACGTCCACGTTGTTGTACAGGGTCTGAGTCCATGTTGTATCCACGCTCAAGGACCGGTCGAACTGTTGTTCGTCGTACGCGAGGGTGCTTCGAGAAAGGCCCAACCCGGCACCAAGGGAGAGGCTCCAGCCACTGCGCCATTGCCGACCGACCAGAATGCCCCACTGCGTAGCGCCCCGCCAGCGTTCTGCGGCGTTCAGTGCTTGCTGGTCGGCCCCCTCCCACACGCCGGTCTGCCGCCCGGTTCCGGCATAGGCACCCCACCACCAATGTCCCGCGGGCAACACATATGGAAGTTGCCGAGGGGCCTGCCGCGGTGAACCAACCCATGCTGTTCCGATCTTCGGGATGAGGGGGGATATTCTGGTCGCATCCAGGGCGGGGGCATACTGGTCGATCCCATGATCCTCGTATTCGGCCAATATTCGTTCGGAATAGCGCTGCGAACCGACGTTCGGTGTTGGGTCGTTGTTGGTCGGCAAGGCTGTGATCCGATCTGGATCCAGGGGTGGATCGCCCGGTTGCGGTTGGATCGATCCGGGCGTTCGGGTCAGCTCTGGAACCGGGGTGGCTCTCACACCGCCGATGGGACGGCTTTCTTGCCCTGGAAGGGTGCGGTTCATGTTCGTCGCTGCGGCCGATCGTGGGGGGTGCGTGCCATGACCGGGAATGGCCGCAGGAGCTCCTTGTGGGACCGGAGCATGGGTTGGCGGGCCTTCGGGTGATGGCTGCAGTTCGGCCTGGGCGTTGGACGAGCTGGTGGATGTAGGAGTATGGCGTTGGAACAGACTGAGCACGGCCATGGCTGCTCCGGCCATGATTAACAGCCAGCTACGCCACGGCCCCGATGCGGATGGCTCCTTGTCCCAACCCATGCGATCCGCCAAGTGGGTGCGGATCGACCTGGGAGGGTCCACCTCGCTGTCGTACAATACCTTGAACCGCTGGTCAATGGGATGTTTTTCCCGCATGATGCGTGGTTTCTTTTCGTTCGATCCGCGCTTGGAGATAGCTGCGCGCTTTGGACAATTGGCTGCGTGAGGTGCTCTCCCCACAACCCAGCATGGTGGCTATTTCCGCGTGGTCGTAGCCCTCGATCGCGTAGAGGTTGAACACGAGCCGGTATCCTTCTGGCAACTCGGCGATCAACGCCATCAATTCCTGCTCACCAAGCCGGTTCAAGGCAACCGATTCCACCGGCGACTCGGGCAAGTGCTCCAGTCCGAACCGCTCCTGCTGGAACGATCGTTTGCGGAATTGGTTGATGGCCGTGTGTACCATGATCCGACGGATCCAACCCTCCAGAGAGCCCTCCATGCGGAATGCGATCAGCTTCTCGAATACCCGGATGAACCCCTCTTGCAGAAGATCTTGTGCTTCGAGCTGGTGGCGGGCATAGCGCAAGCACACGGCGTACATACGTCGTGCGAACCGGTTGTACAGGGCTTCCTGACAATGCCGGTCCCCATCCAAGCATCCTTGGACGAGCTCACGTTCGGTCAATTCGCGCAACCTGGAAAGGCCTTTCCATGGCTAAGACAGCCTTTATGCCCGGAACGCTGCCTGTGCTTAAGCCCCTTTGCAAGTTAGGGTCCCGGGGCGTGGTGGTCGTGTTCTTGTTGTGATGGAGCGTGACCAGGCGCTGCCGGCGATGTGATCCCACTCCATTTTCGAGGCGGGTTGCGCCAGGTCCGGAATGGCGATCCGTGACCTATTCTGTACCAGGTTAACAAACGACAGCAATCGTTGAACAAACGCATATAGTCGCATACAACTGAAAATCAACCGAATGTGATTCATGGCGAGCTGAATGTTTGCATCGTCGTTCGGCAAAGAAGCCGGCGGCAGGAACGAAAAGTCACATTCAAACACCCAAGTACCATGAACACGCTGAAGAACAAAGTGCAACTGATCGGCAACCTCGGATTCGACCCTGAAGTGCGGGAGATCGCGAAGGGCCGCAAGGTGGCCCGCATCTCGGTGGCCACCAACGACAGTTACCGCAACGCCAGTGGAGAGCGGGTTACCGATACACAATGGCATACCGTGGTGGCCTGGGGCAACACGGCAGAAGCCGTGGAGCGGCTGCTGCGCAAGGGGTCTCCTGTTGCACTGGAGGGTCGACTCGTACACCGCAGTTACGAGACCAAGGATGGCTCGAAGCGCTATATCACGGAGGTGGTCATGAACGACTTCCAGCTGCTCGGGCAGAAGCAGGAGGCTGCGGCCTGATCGATCGGAACATCGAACAACGCGAAGCGGTCCCGACCTTCGGGGCCGCTTCGCATTTCATAGAATTCATCGGCCGATGTCCACCCGTACAGCCTCTCCCGCGCGCACCAAGCGCTGGCTCATCCTGATCACCTCGTCGTTCGTGGTGCTGCTGCTGGCGGTGGCCCTCCTTTTCCCATACCTGTTGAAGCGGTACATCGAGTCGCATAGTGAGCAATGGATCGGCCGTAAGGTGACGATCGGTTCCATTGTGCTCAACCCACTGACCTTCAGGTATGCGGTGAATGAGGTGGTGTGTTATGAACCCCAAAGCGATGAGGTGTTCGTGTCCTGGTCCGAGATCAGTGTACGAAGCAACCTCTGGGCGGGCTTCCGCGCGAACCACTGGCGCTTCCGAGGGCTGAGGATCACGGAGCCCTATGTGCACATCGTTCAGCGCGGTGACCGGTTCAACTTCAGCGACCTGATGGAGCTTGGAGGAGCCGCCACGGACACCGCCGCCACCGCCTCATCGGTCCGGTTCAGCATGGAGGACATCCACCTCACAGGCGGTCGCGTCGATTACATCAGTGATATCCTCGCGACACCGGTGGGCATTCATGAACTCAACGCCACCAGCAACATCATCTCTTCCGAGCAGGCACGCATGGAGTTCGGCTTGGGCTTCGTGCTGAACGATGGTGGTCGGTTGGATGGTGGGTTCGTGGTGGACACGGAGGTGGAACGTTATGGGATCAAGGCCCACTTGAAGTCCTTCGCCCTGTCCCAGCTCCTGCCTTATTTGCAGGATCTCTTCCAATGCAAGGCGCTGGAGGGGGCACTGGACCTGGATCTGGACCTGGTGGACAGTTACAAGGACACCACGAGCCTGGCGATCAGTGCCGCGCTGGATGTGCGCGGCCTGAAGCTGACCGACCCCAACAACGAGAAGCTCTTCAGCTTGGAACGGACCCGGGCGCAACTGGATACGCTCGTGGCTAAAGAGCAGCGTGTGGAAATGGGCGAAGTGGTGCTGGATGGTGCCGACCTCAAGTTCGTGATGCTCGCTGATGGCACCGATAACTGGACGCGTCTGCTGAAGTTGGATCCCACCGCCGTTTCCGGAACCGACTCCGTATCCACACAATTGCAGGCGAGTGAGAGCAACGTGTTCCTGATGCTCGCGGACTACATCAGCTACCTCGGGGAACAGATCGTGGCGAGCGATTACACAGCCAAGAAGCTGGCACTCACCAACAGTGCAGTACACTTCGAGGACAACACGCCCGCGCAGCCGTTCCGCTATGCCATCTCGGCGATCAACGTGAGCGCCAATCGCATCACCAGCGATCAGGAGGCGGGTAGGGTGTCCGCGAGCGCCGTGCTGCAGGAAACGGGCACGTTGAAGGGAGATGCCGTCTTCGATCCGAAGAACATCCGCAACGTGACCGTGGACCTTACGGTGGACCGGCTCGCGCTGAACCACCTGGATGCCTACGGCCGCTGGTATGCTGCGCATCCATTGGAAGACGGTCTGTTGCAGTACGTGACGAAGACCGTGGTACAGGATGGAATGATCGATTCACAGAACCATCTGCGTGTGGACAAGTTGAAAGTGGGCAAGAAGGTGGACGAGCATGACCCGGAGATCTACGTGCTACCCCTTCGCCTCGCCGCTGGCCTGCTGAAGGATGTGGACGGTGTGGTGGAACTGGATGTTCCCGTGAAGGGTGACCTGAATGACCCCGAATTCAAAGTGTGGCCCATCGTTTGGCAGGTGTTGAAGAACCTGATCGTGAAAGCCGCTACAGCTCCGGGTCGCTTGTTGATGCGCGCATTCGAAGGCGCCGATGAAGAGGACCTGGAGCGCGTGCGGTTCGATTATCTGCAACCAGGCCCCGCAAGATCACAGGAAAAGACGTTGAAGCAACTGGTCTCCGCGCTAAGGGCGAAACCGGAACTCACGGTGGATCTGGTCTCCATCGTGGACACGAAAGCCGAAGCGAAGGAGGTGGCCGTGTTCCAGGTGAAAAAGGCGTTCCTCCTTCCTGATAAGTCAACGCTGGAGGGTGCGGACAGTGTGCGCATCGCACAACTGAGCGTGCGCGATAGCGCCTTCATCGCGTATGTGGATGGCCGTACGGTGAGCATGGCCGGCAAGTCGGTGCATGATCGCTGTCTGGCTTTGCTCGGTGCAGCCGAGGCCGACCGGATCGCGGCTGAGATCGAATACGCACGGCGCGAAAACACCATGCAGCTTTTGCTGGCGAACGGCATGGACCCGGCCCGGGTGCGCTATCGGGATGGAACGCCCGAAGAATTGGCTGGGCAGCGCGGGGTGCCTGGCTTCCGGTTCGTGTACGACGTGGGGGAGTAGAGCTTTTCATAGGTCGCAGGGTCGCCGAAGGCGGCAGATCGCTCCGGTGGTTTTGTCAAGTAGCTGGGTTACCGGACCCCCTACGAGGCATAGCGGGGCCTACGGATCAAGTTTCTCGCAAAAGACAGGAGGAAATTGAGCGAGCCGATCGGCTGGAATTGGATGTCCAATGGAATAGGGTGCTTCCGACAGACTTCGTTGTAACCCGTTTGCCGCCATGTTTCACCTTTCGTTTGGTGAATGATCCGGATCCTCCTACTTTTGCCGTCCCTTAACCGGGTACCTTCCCTGGTAGCTCAGCTGGTTAGAGCACATGACTGTTAATCATGGGGTCGCTGGTTCAAGTCCAGCCCGGGGAGCAAGTGAGAGAGCCGCAAGCGCGGCTTTCTTCGTTTATCACCCCACCTCAACCCCATCCTCATGCAGCTGATCACCGTAGGAACCGTCGCCTTCGACCGTATCGAAACCCCGTTCGGCGTGGCCGAGAAGACCGTGGGTGGTGCCGCGACGTACATCTCGCTGGCCGCTTCCGTCTTCCTGGAGAAGATGGGTCTGGTGAGCGTGGTGGGCGATGATTTTCCGGAACCCGTGATGGGGCAGCTCCGCGACCGGGGGGTGGACCTCGCGGGGCTGGAGGTGCTCAAGGGCAAGGAGAGCTTCTTCTGGGCGGGCCGGTACCACTACGACATGAACAGCCGGGACACCCTGGAGACCCGCCTGAACGTGCTGCTGGAATTGGACCCCAAGCTTCCCGAGGCTTATCGCAAAGCTCCTTACGTCATGCTCGGTAACCTCGATCCTGTGGTGCAAGGCAAGGTGCTGGACCAGCTGGAGCGGCGCCCCGCGCTGGTGGCCATGGACACCATGAACTTCTGGATGGATAGCGCCATGGACAAGCTGAAGGAAGTGATCGCCCGGGTGGATATCCTCACCATCAACGATGCGGAAGCTCGGCAGTTGAGCGGAGAACACAGCCTGGTGAAGGCGGCGTCCAAGAT
>SSGN01000126.1 GCA_008016945.1 Flavobacteriales bacterium | reverse complement strand
CGTCATGTACCAGCTCAGCTGGTAACTGACACCGCAGGAGGACAGGCTTTGGACGTGCAAGTAATAGTCGCCCGCCCCGTAGCAACTCAAGGAAACAGTGTCCACGGCCGCGATGCCGCCCGTGCCTACCGCCCTGTCATAAAAGTCGAGCTGGGCGCCGCCCCCGTTGTGCACATACACCCGGATGTTGCCTGCCGCCACTGCCTCGGAAGCCAGGACCACGTTCAGGACGCCGTTCCCCGAGGTTTGGATATGGTGCCAATCCACGTTATCGCCGTAGTTGTTGAAGTTGATGTGACCCTCTCTCGCCGTATTCGCGGGCAGGATGGGATTCAAGTCGGCCTGGGCCTTGTTGTTGTTGGGTTCGGCATCGTTGGCGAACAACGGTGCCGTCATATACCAGCTCAGCTGGTAACTGACACCGCAGGCGGACAGACTATAGATGCGCAAGTAATAGTCGCCCGCCCCGTAGCAACTCAAGGAAACAGTGTCTACGGCCGCGACACCGCCCGTGCCTATCGCCCTGTCATAATAGTCGAGCTGGGCACCGCCCCCGTTGTGCACATACACCCGGATGTTGCCTGCCGCCGAGGCCTCGGAAGCCAGGATCACGTTCAGTACGCCGTTCCCCGGGGTTTGGATGTGGTACCAATCCGTGTTATCCCCGTAGTGGTTGAAGTTGATGTGACCCTCTGTCGTGGTGCTCTCGGGCAGCAAGGGGTTGGCATCCGCATCGGCCTTGCTGTTATTGAGTTCCAGGTCGTCCGCGAAGAGCGGGGCGGTCAAGCTCACGGTGAGGGCGTAGGTGTAGCACACGCTGCCGCTGAGCCGGTAGGTCCGGACATAGTACGTGCCTTTGCTCGCACATACCCAATCCGTGCTCACGCTGGAGGGAACGCTGTTCGCCCCGGTGACATGGTCGAAGTAGGCGATCTGGCTGCCGCCGCTGTTGTACACGTACAAGCGCAGCAACGCAGAGCCGGCACCCGAGTTGGCCGCGTTGGTGTTGAAGGTGAGTTGGCCATCCGCCAGCAGGTCCAAGCGGAAGAAGTCGTCGCTTGTGCCCGAGCCGCAAGGTGCCCCACCCATGTCGCCGTTCATGGCGGTACCCAAGGTGATCGTGTTCGCGTTGGCGATGTTGTCGTTCGGCTCGCTCTCCGTTTGCGCCCACGTACACAGCGGTACGGCCAGGGCCAGCGCGGTTGCGAGCAGGTTGTTGCGTGCTTTCATGAGGGTAGGTTTTTGGGTGGTTGAACAGGGTGGTTGCTCGTACATCGGACCATGTTGGGCAATGTGAACGATCGGCTGCCGGATCGGTGAAGAATGAAGCCACCTCCCTCATCCATGCCGGGCTTTCAGCCCTTGATCAGGCGGCGGCTCCACTGCCTTTGGCCTACGCCCAGGTCCAGGATGTAGGTGCCAGGGGCCAATGCGCCCAATTGCACCAGATACAGGCCTGGTCCGCTGGCGTTGATCGGGCCCAGCGAGGTGATGGTCCTGCCGAGCAGATCCCGCACGACCAGCGTCGCGGGCGCGCTGCCCGCCTCACCGATATCGATCCATACCTCATCGGTCGCGGGGTTCGGCCACACGCGCAGATCGGTTCCGGTGGTTCCTGTTCCCGATAGCCCTGTGGTGAGTTCGCCTTCGCAGTCGCAATCCGCGTTGATCTCATCGTTCACGGTGCCGGCATTGCCATCATCGCAGGGCGTACCCGGTTCGGGGCCGCCGGGGCAGAGGTCGGCCAACTGACAGGGGAAGCCGCCCAGGTTGTAGATGACACCGCTGGAGTTGCAGGCCCATTCGGTACCGGTGGCACAGTCCAAGGAGAGGCCGCTGAGCGCAGTAACACCCGGGGGCAGCGGGTGCATGTACACCAAGGCACCCTCCGGTGTGAATTCAGCCACATTGTTCTGGCTGTTGCTGACGAGGAAGATGTTGCCGGTAGCCGCCGATATTTCCAGATCGCCGTAGTTGACGGCGAAAATGCCGGTGAACTGCCAGGTGTTGAGGACGGCGCCTGTTGCCGGATCGACCTCGGCCACGCGGTTCTCGTCCACTGTGTTGGCATCATCGTCCTGCACGAGGAAGTAGGTGTTGCGGAACGGATGGTAGGCGCCGCCGACCACGTGGTTGAGACCGAACGCGGTAACGAGGGTATCGATGATGGTACCGGGGCCTTGCTCAATGCCGTAGATGTCCGCCGTACCCGTTTCGCCATTGAAGAAGAGCAAGCGACCGTTTGGAACCATGGAGCTGCCGAGCACGATCTGAGCGGGCGCCATGCTCAGGTCGGCATCGTTGCTGGATTCTCCGGCGCGGGGAATGGAGCGCACAGCAGTCCCGGCAGAGGTGTACTGTTGAATGATGGTGGCACTACAGTCGTACGCCCAGACCAACGCACTATCTGCATCGTAAGCGATACCGCAAAAACCACCCGCATTCGCTGGGTTGAATTGACCGACGAGCGTGATGGGTGTGGGCGTACCTGCGCACACGCACTCCGCGCTTACCACGTCGTTCAGCGTATTGGAAACGCCATCATCGCAGGGCTCCCCAGGAGCAGTGATCACGACGTCAGCGCCATTGTCATCTCCTTCCAATATTGGATCGCTGCTCACCACGCGGATGCGATAGCCAGTACCCGTTGTCGTTCCTCCCGGTATCGTTGCGTCGATCGAGCCACTGGTGGTGCCGCTCAAGCTGCCGATGGCCACCGGATCGGCGAAGCTGCCCGAAGCATCGGAGAGTTGCGCCGTGAAGGTGTTTCCGGCGTTGAAGATGCCCGTGGTGGTGAAGGGGACGCTCACGGGAGTCTCTGAGCAAAGCGGCCCAGGAATGCTACCCGTGGAAATGCCTTCGGAACCACCTTCGAACTTGACCAGGAAGGCATCGCCGGAGCCACCGCCAAAAGTGTTCTGGTGTCCCCCATCTGCCATACCCGTACCGGGCGGGGTGGTGCCTGCAAGGAAAACATGGTCATCGTCATTCACAGCACAACCGTAGCCTTGGTCGGCACCGGATCCACCATAATAGGTCCCCCACAACCTTTGTCCACCGCTGTTGAGTTTCACCAGGAACGCATCGCTCAACCCTCCGTGGATGTTCTGAAAACCGCCAGCAGCTATGCCTGTTTGCGATCCGGAACGACCTGCGATATAGGCATTGCCGCTGCCATCGATAGCGCATGAGCTGGCTAGATCATCATCGCTTCCTCCGTAGTATGTGCCCCAAAGCCGTTGCCCATCACCATTGAACTTCGCGACAAAGCCGTCGCGCAATCCACCGCCATAGGTTTCTTGGTGCCCGCCCGAAGCAATGCCGGAAGTTGAACTGGTGTTTCCGATCAGAAATACATTGCCTGCGTTATCCGTTGCCACACGGCCTTCCCCATCCGGTTCAGGCCCGCCGTAATATGTGGCCCATGACCGCACACCGGCACTGTTGAACTTGGCGAGGAAGCAATCGAGCATGCCAGCGAGGTCGCTTTGATGGCCACCCGCCGCGATATTGGAAGTGGAGGACGTGTTGCCCGCCAGATAAACATTCCCGCTACCATCCGTTGTGCATGAGAAGCCCTCGGCGCCATTGTTGCCGCCGTAATAGGTGCCCCACTCGCGGGTTCCACCAGAACTGAATTTGACCAGATAAGCATCGGAGGATCCACCCATCGTATTCTGGTGGCCACCGCTTGCGATACCTGAGGTGGAAAGCGTGATACCGGCTAGGTACACACTGCCGTTGACATCCACTGCGCATGAAAAGCCGCGGTCTTGACCAGGCCCGCCGTAGTATGTGGCCCACAGACGCGCACCAGTGGGGTCGAACTTCACCAGAAAAGCATCGCCTTGGCCTCCTGCGTATGTATCCTGATGGCCACCCGATCCGATGCCGTTGCTGGACCAAGTCATCCCGCACAGGAACACGTTCCCGGCGGCGTCAGTAGCGCTCCCGTATCCTTCGTCGTAATCCGTTCCTCCATAATAGGTGGCCCAAAGTCGTTGCCCGTTGCTATTGAACTTAACGAGATAGGCATCTCTGAAGCCCCCGCCTAGTGTATTCTGATGGCCACCCGCTGCGATCGCCGAAAGCGACCAAGTGTATCCTGCCAAGTAGACGTCACCGTTGGCGTCCGTTGTGCAGCTGCGGCCGATGTCATTGTCCGGGCCGCCATAGTACGTGGCCCAAACGCGCGCAGGATCAATGGTCAGCGTGCGGCTGTGGTCGTAGGCCTCAATGGCGAAGCGGAGGACGTCGTCTTCAAGCACGAAACGCGTCGCGATCTCCTTCCCACCCTGGAAGCTCACCGGCCGCTCTTCCGTGAAGCGCCCCATGCGGTTGCCATGGATGAGTTCGCCGTTGGCATTCACTTCCAATTCTTCGTGGTGCTCGAAACGCAGGCGGATCGCGTTCGGATCAGCGCCGGGGCTTACCACGAAATCGTATTTCACCCCGGATGGAGCTCCGGAGTGACGCGCATCTGTCGTGTAGACCACCCAGTCGATCCCGGGGTACACATCGTGATAGATCACCTTGGTGTAGCTGTGTACATCCAGCGCATCGTGGTTGTAGTACTGGGTGTAGTCGCTGCTGCGGCCTTCGGTGGTGATGCGCGCATACGGGTCCGCGCCTTCCAATCGCATGTCCATGCGGAAGGTCTCCAAGCGGATCTGGCTGCGCAAGGCATCCAGTTGCTCTTGCCCTTCCGCAGTATGACCGGCCGCCTGCGCTTCCTGGTACCCGGCCGGGTAGTGCGTTCGGTTGAATTGGTAGGCGATGCCGTTCTCCAGCAGGAACAGGTGGGTGTTGCCCTGGGCCAGGTGGAAACGCACGAAGGGTGCGGCCTCGCCGGTGGTGCTGCGCACCTGTCCCTTGTTCTCCTCGAAGCCAGTGGGAGCAGATGAACGGCCTTCCAGCCTGGAGGTCGTTGGCGGGGTGCCCGCCATTGTAGCGATGCCGAGGGTGATGGCGGTGACCAGTGTAGAGGTTCTCATGGGTGGTGGTTTCCTTTTGTGGATGGAATCCGGGTCTGCCATTTATCGGGGTGGCCTGCCCGATGTGAACGAACACAAGCAGGAATTGAGGAACCCCGGCCATCTGACCGGGGCTCCTCATCCGTTGGGGCGCCTATGCCTTGATGATCCGCTTGCTCCAGCGCTTCCCGCCCACCTTCAGGTGGATGAGGTAGGTGCCGGGGGCCACGCCCTCCAGCGGGACCCGGAAGCGTCCCGTGCCGACGGCAACGAGCGATGGTGAGGATCCGATGACCCGGCCCTGCAGGTCGATGATGGTTACCGTCGCGTTTCCATCGGAAGCTTCACCAAGATCGATCCACACGCCGTCGGTAGCGGGGATCGGGTAGATGCGGATGCCATCGCTATCGTGCGCTTCGCTCCCCGTCGTCAGGTTCAGCACATAGAGCTCCAGGCCCGTGCTCGTGAGGTAGTTCGCACGGAAGAATAAAGTGCCGTTGCAGCTGAGCATGGGAGCCGCGTTCGAGAACGGCGAGATCACATCGCTGCCGGGGTAGGGGATCTCATAGGTGCCTGGGGCGGTGTTATCCGTGCGCCAGAGCTGCCGATAGGTGGTGGTCCCGAGGGCCGTGACGTACAAGGCCCCATCGTGGCTGCAGAAGTTGTCCGGGTTGGTATAGCCGAAGGTGTTCCAGGAAACGGTGCCGGACTGTGTTCCATCGCTTTGCCAGATCAAGGCGGTGCTGCTGCCCGTCGTGGGGAACGCGCGTAGGTGCAGTTGTCCATTGTGCTCCAGAAGGTTGGAGGGCAGGCTGGAGTTGGCGCCGGGGAAGATGTCCTTGACCAGGCCGGTGCCCGGCACGGTTCCATCGGTGGCCCACAATTCATCGCCTGTGGCACTGGTGCCTGCGCGGAAGAATATCAGCCCGCCCGCCGCCCGGTAGTTCGAAGGTGAGGTGCCCGAACTTGCCGGACCCGCGATGGTCTCGGCGATGAGGTGCGTGCCTGCCACGGTACCATCGCTCATCCAGGGCTCGCTGCCCGTGAGGCCATCATTCGCGGTGAAGTAGAGCATGCCATCGTGGGCCATGGGATCCTGGAAGCTGCTGCTGGCAGTGCCCGGGTTGATGTCGAGGAAGAGCAGCGTGCCCGCTGGCGTTCCATCGGTGCTCCACAGCTCGCGCCCGTGGTCGGCATCGTACCCTCTGAAGAAGATGCTGTCGCTCCCGCCGGGCCCGGAACCGGGGAAGGCGACGAACGTGATCCACTCCAGAAGCCCCGGAACATCGGTCCTGCTCAGCACCAGTTGGGTGCCGGCTTCCGTGCCGTCCGTCCGCCACAATTCCGGCTCCATGCCAGCGCCGGTCGCGATGAAATGCAGGACGCCGTTCATCAGCATGAGATCCCGAGGGGCGCTGCTGCCCGTGCCCGGGTTGATGTCCTTCACCATCAGGGTGCCGGCCTCGCTGCCATCGGTCTTCCAGAGCTCCATGCCGTTCACGCCGTCCGTGGCACTGAAGTACACCATATCGCCGACGCAGGTGAACAAGCCGGGATTGGAATTGCCGGATGGGTTGATGTCCTTCAACAATACGGGCACCTGTGCCGTGGCGGACTCACATGCGACAACGATGGGGATCAATAGGGTAAGGGTCCTCGCGTTCATGTGTCGGTGATCTGGTTCTACCGTTCATCGGGGAGACCGTCCGGATGTGAACGATCAGGCCAAGGCCTGGCTACTCGTGCGCTTGAACGGGTATGTGATGTCTCGCTGAAGCAGGAGCATGTGGTATTGCCTCGATGCAGGTGGGGATGCGCGGAACCGCGCGCGTGTCGCCATGGCCGGAAAGAAGAAGCCCCGGCCGTTGGGGGCCGGGGCTTCCACGTCCGTTACGGGCACGGATCACATCATGTCCATGCCGCCGCCCATGGGAGGCATGTCCGGGGCCTTCACGTACGGAGGCGGTAACCAAGAAGCGGTCTGTTCCGCTCGGTAGAGAGGAAGTGAAGACGTGCGGCTGCGTTGGATCAGGGCAGCGCCTCGTTGTCCCGATGGTATCCAAGCAAGAAGCCCCGCGCCTGTGGCGCGGGGCTTCCCGTTCGAATGGGGTTTATCTCCTTACGGCTGGATCACCAGGCGCTCGGTGTAGGTCTTGTCGCCGGCGGTGATGTGTACCATGTAGAGGCCGCTGGCCAGCTGGCTGCCGAGCTGCACGTTGGTGTTCACGAAGCCATCCTGTACGGCGATGGTACGTGCCATCGCGCGCTTGCCGGAGAGGTCGTAGATGTCCACGCTCACCGTGCTCACCCCTTCCTCCACGCTGCTCAGGCTCACGAAGAGCTGGTCGCCGCGGTTGGGGTTGGGGTACATGGTGAAGGTGCTTTGGCCACCGGCGATCAGGCTGTTGCTACCGCCTTGGAGTTGGCCGGAGCCGGTGATCGTCACCAGGCACACCTTGCCCCAATCGTCGGTATCGGCACATGCGGCGGCCTCGCTGGAGCTACCCGGGCCGAAGCACCAGGTGGCGCCACCATCCAGGCTCACACGCACGTCCACCTCGTAGGTCTTGGAGGCTTGCAGGAGTGCTCCGGTGGTCCAGTTCAGCACCATGCGGGCGCTGGTCTGCGGCGGACGTACGATGCAGATGTTCTCTCCCGCGATGCGGAAGCGGAACTGGTAGCGCACGTTGCTGCTGGCCACGGCGGGCACGGGCTGCGGCGGGTTGGCGTAGATGCGGTTGGCCGGACGGCTGGCACCGCCGAACTCGCGGCTCACGCCACAGCTGTAGTCGCTGGTGTTGGCCGGGTCGTCCTGCAGTTTCACACGCGGGCAAGCGGCCAGCGTAGCATCGATCTTGAACTGGCAGGCCGGACCGAACTCCAGGTTGTTGCCGGCCACACGGCCGCGCACACGCACGTTCAGCAGGATATTCGCTGGG
>SSGN01000034.1 GCA_008016945.1 Flavobacteriales bacterium | reverse complement strand
TCCACGGCCACCCCTGCGAGGCGCTTCTGTTCTTCCAGCGAGATCCCCAGCTTCTCGAAGGTCTTCACCAGTTCGGGGTCGGCCTGCTGGCGGTTGTTGGTCACCGCCACGCTGTAGAACTCACCGATGCTGGGGTCGCCCTGCAACACGCAGCTGGGGTATTTCCAGGTGATCGCGCTGCCGGTCTCCACCTGCGTCCAGCTGATCTTGCTGCGATCGCCCAGGCACAGGCCGCGCTTGGTAACGAAGTTGTAGATGCCCCCCTTGCCATCCTTGTCGCCTGGATACCAGTTCTGTACGGTGCTGTACTTGATCTCAGCGTCCTTCAGCGCCACCAGTTCCACCACTGCGGCGTGCAGCTGGTGCTCGTCGCGGATCGGTGCGGTGCAGCCTTCGAGGTAGCTCACGTAGGCACCTTCATCGGCGATCAGCAGGGTGCGCTCGAACTGGCCGGTCATGGCCTCGTTGATGCGGAAGTAGGTGCTCAGCTCCATCGGGCAACGCACGCCCGGCGGGATGTAGCAGAAGCTGCCGTCGCTGAACACGGCGCTGTTGAGCGCGGCGAAGTAGTTGTCCGTGCGCGGAACGACTGATCCCAGGTACTTCTTGATCAAGTCTGGATGTTCACGCACCGCTTCGCTGAACGAGCAGAAGATGATGCCCTTTTCCTTAAGTGCCGCCTGAAAGGTGGTCTTCACGCTCACGCTGTCGAAGACGACATCCACGGCCACCCCTGCGAGGCGCTTCTGTTCTTCCAGCGAGATCCCCAGCTTCTCGAAGGTCTTCACCAGTTCGGGGTCGGCCTCGTCCAGGCTATTGAGTTGGGGCTTCTTCTTCGGCGCGCTGTAGTAATAGGCGTCCTGGTAGTCGATCTTCGGGTAGTGCACGTGGGCCCAGGCGGGTTCCTCCATCTTCTGCCACAGGCGGAAGGCTTCGAGCCTCCACTCCAGCATCCACTCCGGCTCTTCCTTCTTCTTGCTGATGAAGCGCACGATGTCCTCGTTCAGCCCTTTCTCCGCCTTTTCGCTCTCGATGTTCGTAACGAAGCCGTAGGCGTATTCCTTCTCGGTGACCTCGCGGAGGATATCGTCGGTGTCTTGTGCCATTGGACAGCAGGTGAAAATGGTGAGGGTGGCGAGAGTGGTGAAAAAGTGGGGCTACAGGTCACGGGTAGGGTTCATCGTCCGAGGCATTTCACTTTCTCTCCAATTTCACCATTCTCACCACTGTATCCATCATATCGAGAAACTCTCGCCGCAACCACAGGTACGCGAGGCGTTCGGGTTCACGAACTGGAAGCCCTTGCCGTTGAGGCCACCGCTGAACTCGAGCGTGGTGCCCAGCAGGTAGAGCAGGCTCTTCTTGTCCACCACCACCTTCACGCCGTTGTCCTCGAACACCTTGTCGCCGTCCTTCATCTGGTCGTCGAAGGTGAGGTCGTACATGAGACCGGAACAGCCGCCGCCCTTCACTCCGACGCGCACAAAGTGCTGGGGACCGCGGCCTTCCATCCCCAGGAGCTTGGTCACTTCTGTCTTCGCGGTTTCCGAGACTTTGATCATGGCGGACCTTATTTAGAATTCGTCTAAATCAAGCGGGTCACAAAGGTACGAGGTATTGGGATCGGTCATGGAATTGTTAAACCTGCCTTGGGATACCGGCTTCTTGGACCGCGGGGTTGGTCTAACCTGATGACCCGGAGGCCTTCAGGCACCAGGAAGGGTGGTAGGTGGCACATCCCGATGTGGATCCCAGGCTGGCTTGGCCATCCAGTTGGTAGGGACGGATGGGTAGTTTCGCCGCATGTTGGGATCCTCCACACGCACGGAACTTTCTGCCCTCGGCGAATTCGGCCTTATCGAACGTCTGGCTTCCCGGATCCACCTGACCCAGCCATCGTCGGTCAAGGGTATTGGTGATGATGCCGCCGTGATCGACCCCGAAGGTCTCCATCAGGTGGTCACCACCGACATGCTCTTGGAGGGCATCCATTTCGATCTGGGCTACGTTCCGCTGCGGCACTTGGGGTACAAGGCTATCGCGGTGAATCTGAGCGACATCTATGCGATGAACGCCGCCCCACGCCAGGTGGTGGTGGGGTTAGCGCTCAGCAATCGGTTCCCGGTGGAGGCGGTGGACGAGTTGTATGAGGGCATGCTCCTGGCTTGCCGGAACTATGGCGTGGACCTCGTTGGTGGGGATACGACCTCTTCGCGAACCGGACTGGTGATCTCGGTAACAGCGATCGGTGCCGCGAAGAAGGAGGAACTCATTTTTCGCAACGGAGCACACGAGAAGGATCTGGTGGTGGTGAGCGGGGATCTTGGTGGGGCGTTCATGGGCCTGCAGGTGCTTGAACGGGAGAAGGCGGTGTACCAAGGTTCGGGCGGGCAGCCCGACCTGGATGGTCATGACTACATCCTAGAAAGGCAGCTGAAGCCCGAGCCAAGGCGCGACATCATCGAACTGCTGAAGAAACTGGACGTGAAACCCACGAGCATGATCGATGTGAGCGATGGTTTGGCCAGCGAAGCCCTGCACATCGCCCGCAGCTCGGGCCTGGGGGTGCGGCTATACGATGAGAAGATCCCGATCGATCCCGCCACCTATTCCACGGCCCGTGATTTCCATCTGGACCCGACCACCTGTGCGCTCAATGGTGGGGAGGACTACGAATTGCTTTTCACCATCGCGCAAAGCGATTTTGAGAAGATCAAGGGCAATCCGAGCCTGAGCATCGTGGGACACATGGTGGATGCGGCCACCGGGAGCCATTTGGTGGATAAACAGGGTGGACTCCACCCCCTGAAGGCGCAGGGCTGGGACGCGTTCCTTCAAGGTTGATCACACCCGAAATGAAGAACGCCTCCGTGAAGAGGCGTTCCGTTGTCGCTTGGTGATCACCGTCGCTTTTTCCGTTTCTTCTCGCTGTCGGAAATATCATCCCCATCGTCGCTGATATCCCCATCTTGGCCGGTATTGCCGATATCCGGAGTGCCCGAACCCAAGTTACCGGAGGGCGGAGTGCCCGTTGTGCCGATCTCGCCCCCAGTGGTGTTCTTCAACGCCCCTGTAACGGCAGCCTGCGATCCAGTTGGCGTTACCACCTCCTCCTTGGTGCACGCTGTGGCCAGCACCGTAAGAAGTGCGAACATGACCAGTTGGCGGAAGTAGCGCATGGTATTCAATGTTCAAAGATAATACGATCACCGAGTGATCGCAAGCCCTATCCATCCTTTGCCCAACCATTGGTCATCGGCAGGGAGACCAGGACCTGGGTACCCAGGGAGCGGCCACTTTCCGGGTCTACGCGATCCTCGGGTCCTTTGATACGTATATCTGTGAGTTCCAGCCTCCTAAGTACGTCTGCGCGTCCCTTCGTGATCTCGATCCCACGGCTGATATGATCTCCTGTGGTGGAAGTCTTGGCATCAAGGCTTCTGCTCATCCCGATACCGTCATCGACCACCCGGACCTCGATGCGGTCGGCAGGTGCCCGAGCCACTTCGATGCGCACGGTACCTTTCCCATCCATGGGCAGTATGCCATGCCAGATGCTATTCTCCACGTACGGTTGCAGCATCATGGCGGGTAGTTTGGCTTCGGCGATGTTCAGGCCGGGCTCCACCTCGATGCGGTATTCGAACTTGTCCTTGAACCGCATGTGCTCCAGGATAAGGTAGAGTTCCAAGCGCTCCAGCTCCTCGGCCAAGGTGGTGGTGTCGCTCTGGCTGGCGTCGAGGTTCTTGCGGATCAGCTTGGCGAAGCTGGTGAGGTATCGGTTGGCCGTGGCGCGGTCCTGTTTGTTGATGTGATATTGGATGCTGTTGAGCGCGTTGAATACGAAGTGCCGGTTCATATTGGCGTTCAACGATTGCTGTTCGAGTTGCAACATGCGGGATCGGAGCATGAGCTGTCGGGTCCTTTCGTGGCGTTCTCGGCGGATGGAACGGAACCGAAGGATGCCGTAGCCCAGACCGACGAGCACCACGGCACAAACCGCGAAGAACCACCACCTCAGCCAGAAGGGCGGGGTGATCTCGAAGGCGAAGGAGGCGGGTGCGCTCCATCGCCCATCGCCGACGGAAGCGATGACCTCGAAGGCGTATTGGCCATGGGAGAGGTTGCTGTAGCTGGCGAAGCGGGCGTCGGTGGCGGGCAGCCAGTCCTGGTCGAAGCCCACCAGCCGGTACCGGTACTCCACCTTGTCGGGTTCACGGAGGGAAATGGCGAGGTAGTCGAAGGTGAGGTGGTTGCGGCGATGGTCCAGGCGAAGGCCGATGGGCAGTCCGTCGGCATCGGTGCCGGTGCTCCGGGAGGTCCAATCGGTGTTCTGCAAGAAGGAGCGCACCCCGGTGATCCGTGTGGGTGGGGGGGGGCGTAGATCGGGCACATCGGTCTTCGGGTCGTGGAACACCAGGCCGGCGGAGCTGCCGAAGAACAGCCTGCCGCGGTCGAGCACGGCGGCGTTCAGGTTGAATTCCAAGCTGCGCAGTCCGTTGTTCAGGTTGATGTGCTCGGCCGAGGTGGGGTTCCGCAGCAGGCTATCGGGAAGGAATACGAAGAGCCCGTTGTTCGTGCCGGCCCAGATACGCCCTTGGTCATCGGATCGGAGCAGGCTGAGGTAGTTGGAGCCGAAGTCACCGCCGAGGTGGATGGTCCGGAGCACCCCGCCATCCAGGCAGGTCAACCCGTTCGCGGTGCCGATCCACAAGCGCCCCTTGGCATCGGGGAGTAGGCACTGCACGGTATTGTCGCTCAACCCTTGGGCGGTGGTCCAGCGCTCGAAGCGCCCCTCGTTCATCCGCACCAAGCCATTGTCGGTGGCCATCCAGAGGTGCCCATAGGTATCGTGCCACATGCTGCGGATGGATCGGCCGGGTCCGGTAGGTCCGGCCACGTGGTGGACCACGGTGCCATCGGGCTTCAACCCGGACAGCCCTTCGCGCATGCCGAACCACAAGGTCCCGTCCGGGCCTTCGAGCAGGGAGAGGATGGGTTGTTCGAGGTCTTCCAGTTGGGGAGGCAGCCGCTGTACCACGCCGTTCACCAGGTGTACTGGACCGGCGCTCGTGCCGAACCAGAGTCCTCCGTTGCGGTCGCACAGGCCGGACCAGATGGTGTTGTTCGGCAGGCCGTCGAGGGTGGTCACCATGGCCATACCGTCCATGCGGCAGATGCCGTTGTCGTAGGTGCCGAGCCAGAGGTCGCCCTTGGTGTCGGCCGTGATGTTCATCACCTGGTCGCTGCACAATCCATCACGTACGGTGAAGGTGATGAAGCGGTCGCCGGCGTATTTCATGGCTCCCGCGCCATCGGAGCCGAACCAGAGGTCGCCGTCGCTGTCCTGGAAGGCGCAGAAGAGGTTGTCGTTGGGCAGGCCTTGGTGTACGGTGAACACCCGGAGCCGTCCTTTGTCGAAAAGGTTGAGGCCGAACTTGGTGCCCACCCACAAACGATCGCGATCATCGAGGAGCAGGCAGCGTACGTTGTTGCGCAGGAGGCCGTTCTCCTCGTCGTACACCCGGGTGGCGCCGTCGGTGCCCATGTGGAAGAGCCCGTCGTTCACCGTTCCCACCCACCAGCTTCCATCGCGTGCTTCGGCCAATGCGCTGATGATCTTCGGTTCGTGATCGCCCAAGGGGATCCTTTCCGTGGTGCCCTCGTGCCAGCGCAGGAGTCCTTCGCGCAACCCGATCAGCAGGCTTCCGTTCTTCAGCAAGGCCAGGGAGCGCACATTGGTCGCCGTATCGGAGGGGTAGCCGGGTAGGGGTGCGATCCCTTGGGGCGTGCGCACGTGCATCCCGCCGCCATCGGTGCCGATGTACAGCCTGCCGTCGGTGGTGGCGGCGAGCGCGAGGATCCGTGCGTTCTTGCTCTCGGCGGGGAGTGGTTCGAGGTGGAAGCCGCGCCCATCCCACCGGACCAGGGTGTTGCCTGCCCCCAGGAACAGGTCGCCCGCTGCGCCGCGTACCATGGCGCTGATCTGTGGGTCGGGCAGGCCGTCGGCAAGGGTGAAGTTGGTGAACTCCGACCCATCGAACCGGCTGGCCCCGCCCAAGGTGCCGAACCAGAGGTAGCCCTCGGCATCTTGTGCCATGGCGCGTACCTGGCTTTGTGCCAGCCCATCCTTGGTGGTGAGCTGTTTGAAGCTATGCTGCTGGGCCCGGGTGGGAGCCGTGGAACAGAACAGGAAGAGGGCGATGAGTAGATAGCGCAGCATCCACCCCGAAGGTCGTTAGAAGGTGTTGATCAGCCCCAGGAAGTCGGGTAGCCGACGCCGGGAAACGGGGATCAGCGCTCCGCTGTCCAGTACGGCCATATTGCCTTCGGTGCGGTTGAAACCACGGAGGTGGGCCAGGTTGATGATGAAGGATTTGTGAACGCGGAAGAACGTCTTCGGGTCCAGGTTGTTCTCGAACACGCGGATGTGCTTGCTGCTCACGCTGCGCTTGCCATCCTTCAGGTGGATGGTGGTATAGCTGTCGTTGGCCTCGAGGTACAGGATGTCCTCATGCTTGAGCAACACCAACCCATCGCGACCAGGAACGGCCACGCGGGAGCTGAGCGGTGATGCGGGATCCTTCATCAACGCGGCGATGGCCGAAGGTTGAGGGCCGCTGATCTCGTCGGTCTGCCGCAGTAGTTTCTTCACGGCCCGTTGCAGGGCGTCGATGTCCACGGGTTTCTCCAGGTAGTCCAAGGCGTTCTGCTGGAAGGCCTTCAAGGCATATTCATCGTAGGCTGTCACGAACACGACCGGAAGGTCCAGTTCGGCGATGGAGGCCAGTAGGGCGAAGCCATCCTCGCCGGGCATCTTGATATCGAGGAAGAGGGCGTTGGGCTGAAGCGTGGCGATCTTGTTCCGTGCTTCGGCCGCACTCCCCGCTTGTCCCAGGACCTGCACTTCGGGGCAGTGCTCCTCCAGCATCAGGCGGAGGTTTTCTCGTGCATCCGCTTCATCATCCACGATCAGAACACGCAAGGCCATGGCGGGGTGGTTTGCCGAAAATTAGGTGAAGTGTGCGAAGTGGGGCGAATGGAACGGAGAACGGCCACAAGGAGCCGGACAACGGAACCTGTGGACGGACCAGTGGTACGGTGCTGGTGGTTCACATGGCCAGGGGCGGTGTTCCGGTTGGTGGATAGGGCCGTTCACGGCCGGAGACCATCCGTTGCTCGTTCGGCACTCCGTGTCGCTGTGATCGGGATGTAGCTTGGCCTTCGGAGCGGACCTGCATTGGGGGTGGCGTGCAACGCATGGCGCTGGGTGGATCGTCCACTCCCTGGTCCGTTCGGTCTGGTGTGTTTTTGGTTTGGTGGTGGGGCCCGAATTGCAGAAATGCGGTTCGGGCTCCTGCTTTTCCACCGGCCATGGATCAGTCGGAGCGCTGCGGGTATCCTGGTGGCCCCGGTTCAGGACCATGATGGCGATCGGACCCCTTGGGATGTCCGGTGGGGAGGAGATGGGTGTAACCCGGTCGAGGGCCTCCACGTACAACGGATGAATCCGCTCTCCACATGAACTCCTCAACCAACGAGATTCGTGTCCGGGTCGATCAGATCGAGCGCCTGCTCATGTTCGATTATGAACCTGGGTCGGAGGAGGCGCTGTTCGATATCTGCGACCGGTCGGGACAGGTGGTGAAGACCGGCGAGGTGCGCGGCCCTGTGACCCAGGTGCGTGTCACCGACCTGGAAGGCGAAGAGTACTACCTGATGGTGCTTGATGGTGAATTGAGCACGGTGAAGTCGTTCCAACTTCGCAAGGTGGCATAGCCCCGCACGGCCGATCGTTCCATTCTTTTTTCCGTGGTGCTCCACGGGTGTAGCCCGACCTCGATCCATGGGGTTTGTACGGCGAGGTGCAGCGTTGCAGGTGCTTGGAAGGCCCCTGGCCCATTCATGGCCGTATCGAAGGCATGTCCCTACGGCAGGCCAGTGGTCCATGTTCCAGCACGCCGTGGAAGAGGGCCGGACCATTCAACTTCGATGGGGTTCGACATGTCCTGTAACCCCAATGTGCAGTGGAGCGTTACAAGCTGCGCAATGAGCGATACTTCTGAACGACGGAACGCGCCCTCCATGGGGCGCGCTTTCATGACCTGCGTGGTGGTCGGCGTGGCGGTGAGCGTGAGCCAGGGGCAAGCGCCGGGTGGAGTGTCCTCCGGCCTTGCCGTATGGTATAAGGCCGACCAGAATGTGGTGGGCAACCCGGTGAGTGCGTGGAATACGAGTGGCGGCAGCGCATCGACCTACCACCTCACCCAGTCCACCTCGGCGTACCGCCCTGGGGTGATCCAAGGGAACGTCGATTACAAGCGATACAATTACAACAAGCGTATCGACTTCGCCGTAGCCTCGAGCAAGCGCTTGCAGAACACCTCCACATCGCCGAACCTCTATGGCACTGGGGGCAGTGTCTTCATGGTCACCGACCAGGACCCCAGTGGTGGGAATGGCACGGGCCTCACCTACTCCTCCGGTCTGTCCACACAGCGGATCCAGATCAAGCCATCCTTCCGCATCCAGACCTCGACCGGTTCCTTGGGGTACACCGGCGACCATTCCGCGCCCACGGAGTATTCCAACCGTTCGGCGTCGATCCTCTCCGTGACCGGCCTTGGCTCTTCGGCCACGCACCGGTTGAATTCGACGCCCTATCCATGCACCAATTGTGGGAGCGGGGTTTACAACCCGGTCATCACCACTGGATTGCACGTGGGACGTAACGGCGGGGGCTCCGAGTACGTGGATTGCGATATGGGCGAGATCGTCATCTATAGTGCCGCGCTCACTGTGGCGCAGATCCAACGGGTGGAATCCTATTTGGCCATCAAGTACGGGATCACCCGTGGCGGAAACACGGGCACGAGTTCCACATACAACTACGTGAACTCCGGTGGCACGGTGATCTGGGACAAGACCACGAACAGCGGTTTCAACAACGACATCGCGGGTATCGGGCGCGATGATGGCAGTGCGCTCGTCCAGAAGCAATCCATCAGCGTGAACAACGCCGAATCCGTGTCCATCGGCTTGGTGAGCATCGATGCGAGCAATGCCGCCAACAGCAACACCTTCTCCGCCAACAATTCCTTTGTCATGTGGGGGAACAACGGAGGAGCACAGAACACCGTATTCTCCGACCCGGCGTGTTTCGCCAACATGCCCGTTGGGGTGCAAGCCAAGGTGCAGCGGACGTGGAAGGTGCAGGTGACGAATTTCAGCCAGACGGTCACCATCGGCTTCGAGGCCTCGGCCTTGGTCGGTTATGCTCCTATCGCCAACCTCCGGTTGTTGGTGGATAATGACGGAACCAATTGGTCCAATGCCACCGTGGTGTCCGGTGCCGTGGTGGATGGGACCCGGATCGAGTTCGCGGGGGTGTCCCTGAGCGCTGCCCGGCCCTATTTCACCCTGGCCACATCGGACTTCGCCGCAACGCCTTTGCCGGTGGAGCTTCTGTTCTTCAACGCACGACCCTATGGCAGTGGTTCCGTAGACCTGGAGTGGGCCACGGCCAGCGAGATGGGTAACGACCACTTCGTGGTGGAACGCAGTCAGGATGGTATGGACTTCCAGGACATCGGACGGGTGCAGGGGAATGGTGGTTCCATGGTGCGCGAGGATTATGGCCTGCGGGATCCGGCACCGATCCTTGGAGTGGGCTATTACCGGTTGAAGCAGGTGGATGTCAATGGCGCCATCACCTATTCCAACGTGGTCGCCGTGACCCTTGGGTCCGATGATCGACTGAACGTGTTTCCGAACCCTGCACACGGTCTGGTAAGGATCGTCGGGATGCCCACGGAGGTTGGGTCTCCATTGGAATTGTTCGACGCATGTGGCGCCAAGGTCCCCATCTTCCCGATCGGGTCGGACATGGGGGTGTTGGACGTGAGCACGTTGCCCAAGGGAGTGTACTTGCTCCGGGTCGATGGCCGAACGGCACGTATCGTGAAGGAATGACCCTTCAGGTTCTTCACGGCACGGTGGGCGAGGTCAATGGCGACGAGGTAGCGGGCGGGCCACACGAGGAGTGCGCACCGACCGCGCATTATGCATGGAGGCCCTTCTCAACGAGGTGAAAGGACTTTCTTGGCCCGCCTGGTCCAACCGCCGGGCCGCTACCCCACGGTCGCTTTCGTACGCTGCATCAGCTCCTCCACGGCATCGGCCTCCACGGGAATGTCCTTGAACAGGTCGATCGGGTTGTCGCGGGTCACCAGGATGTTGTTCTCCAGGCGGATCCCCAGCTTCTCCTCGCGGATGTAGATGCCCGGCTCCACGGTGAACACCATGTTCGGCTGGATCATCTCGTTCCACAGGCCCACGTCGTGCACGTCCAGTCCCAGGAAGTGGCTGGTACCATGCATGAAGTACTTCTTGTAGAGCGGCTTCTCGGGATCCTGTTTGGCCACGTCGTTCTTATCCAGCAGCCCCAGGCCGATCAGTTCGCTCTCCATGATCCTGCCCACCTGCTTGTGGTAGTCGGCGAGCAGGGTGCCGGGCCGCAGCAATTGGGTGGCCTCCTTCTGCACGCGGAGTACGGCGTTGTACACGTCCTTCTGCCGCTTGGTGAAACGGCCGTTCACGGGAATGCTGCGCGTGAGGTCGCTCGCGTAGCCGCCGTACTCGCAGCCGAAGTCCATCAGGATCACATCGCCGTCGTTGCACACCTGGTCGTTGGTGATGTAGTGCAGCACGCAGGCGTTGTACCCGCTGGCGATGATGGGCGTGTAGGCATGCCCGCGCGAGCCGTTGCGCACGAACTCATGCGTGATCTCCGCCTCGATCTCGTATTCCTTCACGCCGGGTTTCACGAAGCCGCACACCCGCTCGAACGCCTTTCCCGTGATCGCGATCGCACGCTGGATCTGCGCCACCTCCTCCTTGGTCTTGCGACTGCGGATGCGGTGCATGATGGGTGCGCTGCGTTTCACGCTGTGCAATGGATACTGCGCACGCAGCTCCTTGTTCTTGCGCTCCTCGCGTGTTTCCACCTCGTTGCTCTGGCGCAGGTGCTCGTTGCTGTTCAGGTACAGGTGCTCGCACTGCGGCACCAACCGCTTGATCGTGGCCTCGTAGCTCGTGGTCCACAGCACGGTGGCAATGCCGCTCAGCTCGCTCGCTTCCTTCTGCGAGAATTTGGCGCCTTCCCAGATCGCGATCAGTTCGCTGGTCTCGCGCACGAAGAGGATCTCGCGGTCCTTCGGGTCCACCGCGTCGGGGAAGAGCAGCAGGATCGTCTCCTCCTGGTCGATGCCGCTGAGGTGGAAGATGTCGCTGGCCTGCTTGAAGGGCATCGTGCCATCGGCGCTGGTGGGCATGATGTCGTTGCTGTGGAACACGGCCAGGCCGCCTTTCTCCATGGCCTGCCGAAGTTGCAGGCGGTGTTCGCGGTAGGTGGCGGCGCTGAGGGGTTGGTAACGCATGTGCTGGAAGCTGGAGGTGCGAAGTTAGAGGGGTGACCGGGTGCGAGGGTGCAGTGGCCCCGATATACCTTGTTCGTCTGGGCCGCCAAGCCCAGCGATCTCAGCCCACTGCATCCGATAACTTCGTCCCACCACGAACAACCCATCATGCAACGCATCCACGTCTCCATCAAACTCTCCCCCGAAGGCATGGCTCATATCCGTGCCACACCGGAACTGCAAAAAGCGGAAAAGGACTATGTGGACCGCTGGAAGGAAGAGGGCCTGTTGGAGAGCTTCTACATCTCTACCGATAGGACCGGCGCCATCCTGGTGTTCGCCGGCGTGGATGAAGCCCGTACGAGGGAGCTGATCGGAACGCTGCCGTACTTCCCGTACATGTCGATGGTGGAGTACGTAGACCTGGTGAAGCAGTTCTGAAGCGTAGCGACGCTCAACCTGACCTCGGCCAACGCCGCCAGTGTGGACACCCATCGACCAACACGTTGGCCCGGCGATCGCGTTCATGGGTTGGGCCCGTCCTTGGCATCCACCGTCGCGCAACGAATGGAGCGACCCGGGGGTTCAGCCCTTGAGGAAGCTCTCCCTCTTCATGGCCAACCACTCCAACGCGGCACCGCCGAGCAGGAGTTCTTTGGTGGCGGTATCGTAAGGCATGCTGTTGATCAGCTCGCCGGGGATGAGTTCGCCCAAGGGGAAGGGATAATCGGTGCCCATGGCCACCCGGTTGGCGCCCATCTGATCCACCACCACCCGCAACATGGCCGGATCGTGCACGAGCGCATCGATCCAGAAGCGTCCCAGGTAGTCGCGTGGGTTCACGGTATTGTCCACGGCGCACAGGTCGGGGCGCATGATGAAGCCGTGCTCGATGCGGCCGATGGTGGCCGGGAAGGAGCCGCCGCCGTGCGCGAAGGCCACGCGTAACCGCGGAAGGCGTTCCATGAGGCCGCTGAAGATCATGGAGGTGATGGCGGTGGCCGTTTCCACGGGCATGCCCACCAGCCAAGGCATCCAGTACTTGTCGAACCGGTCGCTCCCCATCATGTCCCAGGGATGAACGAATACGGCCATGTCCAGTTCCTCGCAGGCCTGGAAGATGGCGAATAGGCGGGGCTCGCCCAGGTTGGTGCCGTTGATGTGGGTGCCGATCTGCACCCCGGCGAGGCCGATGCGCTTGCAACGTTCCAGTTCCTGAATGGCCAGCTCGGGCTCCTGCATGGGCAATGTACCCAGCCCCACGAAGCGCGTGGGCCATTGCTGTACGATGCCTGCGATATGGTCGTTCAGGAACATGGACAGGTCCAGCGTGTCGTGCGGTTTGGCCCAATAGCTGAACATCACCGGCACGGTGCTAAGCACCTGGACATGGACATGGGATCGGTCGCATTCGGCGATCCGAACGCTCGGGTCCCAGCAGTTGGCCTGCACCTCGCGGAAGAACTTGTCGTCCATCATCATGCGGGCACAGCCGGGCCTGTGATGGTCCAGGTGGATGAATCCGCGGTAGCCGTAACGTCGCCCGAAGTCGGGTATCTGCTCCGGCAGGATGTGGGTATGGATGTCTATCGTGAGCGGGGTGGCCATGCGGAACCTCAGACGAATCGTGGGTCAACGGCCATCACGTGGCCGCAGGCGGAGCAGGTGCGCTTGGCTTCGTCGCCGTAGAACTCCCGGAAGCGGGGGATGAAGTCCTTCTCGATGTTGTGGAGCACGAAGCGGTATTCGTGCAGCAGGTTGTTGCACTGTTCGCAGTACCACTGCAGGCCATCCAGCAGCTCGCGGTCGTCGCGTTTCACCTCGATCACCAATCCCACGGTGTTGGCGCCCCGGCGCGGTTGGTGCGGCACACGGGCCGGCAACAGGAACATCTCGCCTTCACGGATCGGGATGGTCACGGCCTTGCCATCTTCCTGGATACCGACCTCGATATCGCCTTCGAGCTGGTAGAACAGCTCTTCGGTCTCGTTCCAGTGATAGTCCTTGCGGGCGTTTGGGCCACCCACCACCATCACGATGTAGTCACCGGCATCGGCGTAGAGGTTCTTGTTGCCCACGGGGGGCTTCAGCAGGTCGCGGTTGTCGGCGATCCATTGTTTCACGTTGAACGGTCTGCGGATGGCCATCGGATGATGAATTGCGGCCCGCAAGGTACTTCAGTCCGACGCACGTGCCGTAGGCGCGGATGCCGTAGCGATGTGAATCGGCGATCGTTGAGGTGGGCGGATGGTTGGGCTGGACATGAATGCGGCAGGCCCGACCCCGTGCGGGGTCGGGCCTGCCCTATCGGTCCGTTGGAAGACGTCCGTGGCTTCAGCTCTTCGCCAGTTCGCTCTTGGCGAAATCGGCATACACGGCGGTGATGCCCTCGCGCAGGCCGATGCGGTGCTTCCATCCCATGTTGTGGAGGCGGCTCACGTCCATCAGTTTGCGGGGTGTGCCGTCGGGCTTCTCGGTGTTCCATTTCAGTTCACCGGTGTAGCCTACGATATCCTTGATCATCTCGGCGAGCGCCTTGATGGTGAGATCCTCGCCGGTACCGATGTTCACGAACATCTCCTCGTCGTAGTGTTGGAGGAGGAAGTAGCAGGCATCGGCCAGGTCGTCCACGTGCAGGAATTCGCGCATGGGCGATCCGGTACCCCACACCTCCACACTGGGCGCGTTGGTGACCTTCGCCGTGTGGAACTTGCGGATCAGCGCGGGCAGCACGTGGCTGTTGTTGAGGTCGTAGTTGTCGTTGGGGCCGTAGAGGTTGGTGGGCATGGCGCTGATGTAGTTGCGCCCGTATTGCCGTCGGTAGCTCTCGGCCAGTTTGATCCCGGCGATCTTGGCGATGGCGTAGGGTTCGTTGGTCTGCTCCAGCAGGCCGGTGAGCAGGCTCTCCTCCTTCAGTGGCTGCGGTGCCATCTTGGGGTAGATGCAGCTGGAGCCCAGGAAGAGGAGTTTCCGCACATCATGCACGTGGCTGGCATGGATCACGTTGCACTCGATCATCAGGTTCTCGTAGAGGAACTGGGCGCGGTACACGTTGTTGGCGTGGATGCCGCCCACCTTGGCGGCCGCGAGCACCACCACATCGGGCTTCTCCTGCGCGAAGAAGGCGTTCACAGCGGCCTGGTCCTTCAGGTCGAGCTCCTTGCTGGTGCGGGTGATGATGTTGGTGTATCCATCCTTCTGCAGGCGGCGCACGATGGCACTTCCCACCATGCCGCGATGGCCTGCGATGTAGATCTTGTCGGTCTTGTTCATTGGATGCATTGTTGGGGCGGATCATGATCCGCCCGTACGGCAGGAATGATCACAGATCATTCTTGTTCGTGCAGGATCTTGTGGCCGCCCTTCTTCAGGTACACATCGCGTTTGAAGAGCTCCAGGTCGCTGGCCATCATTTCCTTCACCAGGGCCTTGAGGTCGTACTTGTGCTTCCAGCCGAGCTCGCGCATGGCCTTGCGGGGGTCGCCCTCCAGGTGGTCCACCTCGGCTGGGCGGTAGTAGCGCTTGTCGATGGCCACGAGCACCTTGCCGGTCTTCTTGTCGTAGCCCTTCTCCTTCTCGGCCTTGCCCTTCCACTCGAGCTTGATGCCCACTTCGCCGAAGGCCAGGTCCACGAAGTGGCGCACGGTGTAGGTCTTTCCGGTGGCGAGCACGTAGTCATCGGGTTTCTTGGCTTGCAGCATCAGCCACATGCCCTCCACGTAATCCTTGGCATGGCCCCAGTCGCGCTTGGCGTCGAGGTTACCCAGGTACAGGGTATCCTGCAGGCCCAGTTTGATCTTGGCGGCGGCGCGGGTGATCTTGCGGGTCACGAAGGTCTCGCCGCGCAGGGGACTTTCGTGGTTGAAGAGGATGCCGTTGCAGGCGAAGATGCCGTAGCTCTCGCGGTAGTTCTTGGTGATCCAGAAGCCGTAGAGCTTGGCCACGCCGTAAGGGCTGCGCGGGTGGAAGGGCGTCTCCTCGTTCTGCGCGTGTGGGCGCACACCGCCGTACAGCTCCGAAGTGGAGGCTTGGTAGAATTTGGTCTTCTTCTCCAGGCCGAGGATGCGGATGGCCTCCAGGAAGCGCAGCGTGCCGATACCATCGGCGTTGGCCGTGTACTCGGGCATCTCGAAGCTCACGTGCACATGGCTCATGGCGGCCAGGTTGTAGATCTCGTCCGGCTGGATCTGCTGCACCAGGCGCAGGCAGTTCACGCTGTCGGTGAGGTCACCGTAATGCAAGTGAAAGGCATGGCCCTTCTCGTGCATATCGTGGTACAGGTGGTCGATACGGTCGGTGTTGAACAGCGAGCTGCGGCGTTTGACGCCATGCACCTCGTATCCCTTGTTCAACAGCAGCTCGCTCAGGTAGGCACCATCCTGTCCGGTGACACCGGTGATGAGGGCGACCTTGCGCTTGCCCTTGGTGGCGGTGCTGCGGTCGGTCCGGACCTTGCTGGCCTTGGGCTTCTTGGCCTGGGCGGAATGGCCTTTCTGGGCGTTGGTGCCAGCGGCACGCGTGTTCTTCTTCGTCATCTTGGTCATTGTACGGTGAACCAGTCGTTCACCGGTTCTTGCTTGTTATAACGCAGGGGTGCGTTGGTGGTCACATCAAGGAGTTGACGGCCGGCCTCGGTGCAGATGATCTGTCCGGCGGCGGTGTCCCATTCCATGGTCGGGGCGTAGCGGGGGTATGCGTCCGCGGCACCTTCGGCCATGCGCCCGAATTTGAGGGCGCTGCCGATGAAGGCGAGGGTCACGGTACCATGCTCCTCTTCCTTGCGCTGGATGAATGCCGCGGTCTCGGGGCTTCGATGCGAGCGGCTGGCGAGGATGGAATAGGCACGGGGCTCGTGCGCGAGAGGCAAACGGAGGCTCATGGCGGCCCGTTCATACGCCGGAACCGGGCCTTGGGTTGCTGCGTGCTGCTGGCGCCAGGCTCCGCCACCTTCCCAAGCGAAGTAGAGCAGGTCTTGCACGGGGCCGTAGATCACGCCGACCAGGGGAGAGGCGTTGCCCAGGGGAGTGTTGGTGGTGGTATCGGACCGCATCAGGGCGATGCACACGGCGAATTCGTCGTTGCGGGCAACGAACTCCTTGGTGCCGTCCAGCGGGTCCACCAGCCAGTAGTAGGGCCACGCCTGGCGCTGGGCCATGGGGATGAAGGGGCCTTCCTCGCTCATGATGGGCAGGCCGGTGGTGGCCAGCGCCTGTTCGATGGCGTGGTGCGAATCGCGATCGGCCTGGGTGAGCGGGGAGCGGTCGGCCTTCCATTCCACTGCGAAGGATCCGGCATAGACCTCCATGATGGCCTGGCCACCGGCCAAGGCAGCGCCTATGGCGGCGTTCACCATTTGCTCCAGGGAAGGGCCGGTCATCTGTGCGGGTAAAGGTAGCCGTGGTGTTCGGGCTCGGGTTCCCGGGGCGTGCCCGTCTTTGCACGGCCTCTGGTGAATGAGCGAAGAGGCCATGGAAAAGCCCTGCCCGTTCTGGCGGACAGGGCTTCGCGCCAAGGTGCGGATCAGGCTTTGCCCATGATCTTGAACATGCCGGTGCCGCACGTGGGGCAGGTGCCCTTCATCGCCTTGCGGCCGTTGGCCATGGTGTTCTCCTTGGGGTCCTTCATGTTGCGCTTGGCCTTGCACTTCACGCAATACGCTTCAACGGCTGCTGCCATGTTCTCTGGGTATTAAAGGTTGAACGAGAGAACAAGGTAGTTGCGTTCCCTATTGGGATACCGCCTTGGACATTGAAGGTTTTCAACGATCGTGGATGGTGAACGCGAGTTCAGCGGGGTGATCCCCAGTGCGTTCATCATGCAGGACACGCTTCTGCGGTACGTTGGCGAGGTGCGGGTCGATGGGATGGCGGACCGATACGAGCATCGCTCAGACGATCCCTCTGATCGGTGACCCTATTTGGATGTTCAGGAGCGGCCGAAGATGCGGGACTATTCTTCTAAGGCCGGTACGAGAGACCTGGTGCAAGGCCGAAGGTGTGCAACACAAGAAGCGAAGCCACCGAGGGACGGGCGTACGGAACAGGGCTCTCGGTGAAGGCGAGAGGAAGAAGAGCAAGTGGGTCGGGCGGGATCGGATGCCCCAATGGAATACGGTGTCGCGGACATGTGGTGTGTTGAAGTCCTTGGTGCAAGGGGCGCGTAGGGGTATTGAACCCAGCGTTCGCCCTACGGCAGTGCATTACAGCGATTGTTGATGGATCGTGAAAAGAAAACGCTTGGAACGGATCACTCTGGATCCTTCCCACGCCCTTCGCGGGGATCCGGCGCATGTTGAAAAGTATGGAAGACTTCATCCGGCGAATGCTGACCACCGGGGCCACTTTTGTAACCCGACGACGCCGCCTTTTCGGCCTTTGGAACGAGAGCGACGTCGGCGGGACCCGAACAGTATCCATCGTCAACGAAGAAGGAGGCCTTCCCCCTTCTGGAACACCGTCTCTCCCAAGTCGAAACATGCCATGAGCACCAAGAACACCGATCCCCAGATGAGCATGGATGCGGCACTTGCCGACACGGCCGCGGCCAACGAACCCATCCTGAAGGAGAACAAGGACCGGTTCGTGATCTTCCCCATTCAGCACAACGACATCTGGCAGTTCTACAAGAAGCACGAAGCCGCCTTCTGGACCGCCGAGGAGATCGACCTCCATGCCGACCTCACCGATTGGAACGACAAGCTCAACGACGACGAGCGCTACTTCATCAAGCACGTGCTCGCCTTCTTCGCCGCCAGCGACGGCATCGTGAACGAGAACCTCGCCGAGAACTTCCTGCACGAGGTGCAGTACCCCGAGGCCCGCTTCTTCTACGGCTTCCAGATCGCCATGGAGAACATCCACAGCGAAACCTACAGCCTGCTGATCGATACCTACATCAAGGACCCGATCGAGAAGGACAAGCTGCTGCACGCCATCGAAACGGTGGACTGCGTCAAGAAGAAGGCCGAATGGGCCCTGCGCTGGATCGGCAAGGGCAGCTTCGCCGAACGCCTCATCGCCTTCGCTGCCGTGGAGGGCATCTTCTTCAGCGGCAGCTTCTGCAGCATCTTCTGGCTGAAGAAGCGCGGCCTCATGCCCGGCCTCACCTTCAGTAACGAGCTCATCAGCCGGGATGAAGGCTTGCACTGCGACTTCGCCTGCCTGCTCTATACCAAGCACCTGCTGAACAAGGTCCCCAAGAAGACCGTGGAGTCCATCATCCGGGATGCGGTGGAGATCGAGAAGGAGTTCGTGACCGACGCGTTGCCTGTGAACCTGATCGGGATGAATGCGAAGCTCATGCAGCAGTACATCGAGTTCGTGGCCGATCGCTTGTTGTTGGAATTGGGCAACGAGAAGATCTACAACGCCACCAACCCGTTCGATTTCATGGAGATGATCTCGCTACAGGGCAAGACCAACTTCTTTGAGAAGCGCGTGGGCGAGTATCAGAAGGCCGGTGTGTTGAACAAGGACAAGGATCAGAGCAAGTTCACGCTGGATGCGGATTTCTGAGATGCGGGGTTGGGTGTTGGCGGGCTGCGTGTAGCGCGGTGGACCCGTGGACAAGCAGAACACGGAACACGGTCAGCTGCAACGCATTTCACCGGATCTCACATCGGTCGGTTCACGAAGAGCCGGATCGAGGTCTCGGGAAGGAGGGGGAAGGGGGCCATCTTACAGTCGGGAAAAGTGACAGGAAAACCAACACGGAAGGCGGGAGCCCGAAGTGCGTAAAAACAAGGAACAAGGAACATGTACGTTATCAAGCGCGACGGCCGCCGGGAGGCGGTGAAATTCGACAAGATCACTGCGCGGGTGAAGAAGCTGTGCTACGAGCTGGACCCCATGGTGGATGCCACCGTGGTCACCATGAAGGTGATCGACGGCATCTTCGATGGGGTGACCACCACCGAGCTGGATAACCTCACCGCCGAGGTGGCCGCCACCATGACGGTGAAGCACCCGGATTATGCGCAACTCGCGAGCCGCATCGCGGTGAGCAACCTGCACAAGAACACCAAGAAGTCCTTCAGCGAGACCATGAAGGACCTTTACGTGTACCTGGATCCCAAGACCGGAGAGCGGGCCGCGCTACTCGCCGATGATGTCCACAAGATCATCCAGGACAACGCCGACGTGCTGGACAGCGCGATCATCTACGACCGCGACTTCAACTACGATTACTTCGGGTTCAAGACCTTGGAGCGGAGCTATCTCCTGCGTCTGCATGGCAAGGTGGTGGAGCGTCCGCAGCACATGCTCATGCGCGTGGCGGTGGGCATCCATAAAGTCGACATCGACAGCGCCATCCGCACCTACAACGACCTCAGCGAAGGTTGGTACACGCATGCCACGCCCACGCTCTTCAACGCAGGCACGCCGAAGCCGCAGATGAGCAGCTGCTTCCTGTTGCAGTTGAAGGAGGACAGCATCACGGGCATCTACGACACCCTGAAGCAGTGCGCGCAGATCAGCCAGAGCGCGGGCGGCATCGGCCTCAGCGTGCATAACCTGCGGGCCAAGGGCAGCTACATCAAGGGCACCAACGGCACCAGCAATGGCATCGTGCCCATGCTGCGTGTGTTCAACGACACCGCGCGGTATGTGGACCAGGGTGGGGGCAAGCGCAAGGGCAGCTTCGCCATGTACTTGGAGCCGTGGCATGCCGATGTGTTCGACTTCCTTGATCTGAAGAAGAACCATGGCAAGGAGGAGATGCGGGCCCGCGATCTGTTCTACGCATTGTGGATCCCGGACCTGTTCATGAAGCGCGTGGAGCAGGGCGGCGACTGGACCTTGATGTGCCCCAACGAATGCCCCGGCCTCAGTGACACATGGGGTGCCAAGTTCGAGGAACTGTATGAAGGCTACGAGGCCGCAGGCAAAGGCCGCCAGACGGTGAAGGCGCAGGACCTGTGGTTCAAGATCCTGGAAAGCCAGATCGAGACCGGTACGCCCTACATCCTCTTCAAGGATGCCGCCAACGGCAAGAGCAACCAGCAGAACCTGGGCACCATCAAGAGCAGCAACCTCTGCACGGAGATCATCGAGTACACCAGCCCCGACGAGGTGGCCGTGTGCAATCTCGGCTCCATCGCGCTGCCCAAATTCGTGGAGAAGGGCAAGTTCGATCACAACAAGCTCTTCGAGGTCACCTACCAGCTGGCGCGCAACCTCAACCGCGTCATCGACCAGAACTACTACCCGATCCCCGAGGCACGTCGCAGCAACATGCGCCATCGCCCCATCGGCATCGGCGTGCAGGGCTTGGCTGATGCGTTCATCCTCATGCGCCACCCCTTCGATAGCGTGGAGGCCAAGGTGCTGAACCGCGAGATCTTCGAGACGATCTACTACGCCGCCCTCACCGCAAGCAAGGACCTCGCGAAGGAGGAGGGCCCGTACGAGACCTACGAAGGCAGCCCCATGAGCCAAGGCGTGCTCCAGTTCGACATGTGGGGGGTGAAGCCGAGCGATCGTTGGGAATGGGACGTACTGCGTAGTGAGATCGAACAGCACGGGGTGCGCAACAGCTTGTTGCTGGCACCGATGCCCACCGCCAGCACCGCACAGATCCTCGGGAACAACGAGTGCTTCGAACCGTACACCAGCAACATCTACACCCGCCGTGTGCTCAGCGGCGAATTCGTGGTGGTGAACAAGTACCTGCTGCGCGATCTGGTGAAGCTGGGCCTGTGGGGTGAGGAGCTGAAGAACAAGATCGTGGCCGCCAACGGCAGCATCCAGCACATCCCGGAGATCCCGCAGAACCTCAAGGACCTGTACAAGACAGCCTGGGAGATCAGCCAGCGGACGATCATCGACATGAGCGCGGATCGTGGGGCGTACATCTGCCAGAGCCAGAGCCTCAACATCTTCATGGAGAACGCCAACTTCGGCAAGCTTACCAGCATGCACTTCTATGCGTGGAAAGCGGGCTTGAAGACGGGCATGTACTACCTGCGCACCAAGGCCGCCACGGACGCCATCAAGTTCACGGTGGATAAGGCCAAGCTGAGTGAGCCGAACGTGGTGAAGGCCCCGGAGGTGGTTGTTGCCAACGAGGATGTGGCCCAGGCGCAGATCGCCTGTTCGCTGGATGATCCGGAGGGATGTGAGATGTGTTCGGGGTAGGAGTATAGACCGAACGAATGAAACAAGTCGCAGGGCTCACGGAAGTGGGCCCTGCGACTTGTTTATGGAATTTGACGTCCCGCACCATGGATGGTGTGGAGGAATTCGTTCCTTCGTCCTACACCCGGCGGCGGCATGGGAACCATTCGGTCGACCGGACCATCAGATCCCCACCAAACACCATGTGCATATCCGATCGGAATTTCGCGCTCGCCCTTTGCTACGGCATCTTGGCCATGGCGCAAGGCCAGTGGACCACTGGTGGTGTGTTCGCCTCCTCTCAGCAGTTCAGCGGGGCGCTGGCTTTCGATGAGGACAACGCGATCTTCGTGAACGGCTCAACCGATCCGTGGAACCTGAACTACGAGGGCCAGATCGTGGCCACTACCGGTGGCAATGCAGGTCAGGGTACGGTGTTCTATTATCCGGCAGGCACCGTACTGGAGGATGTGGATGGATGGGCCGGAAGCACACCAGCTTATGTCGATGGCTACTACTGGGTGGTCGGCAGCAGACGCACCATGACCAACCAGATCAGGCGCAGCCTTGTGATCCGGAACATGCCGGGCCAACTGCCCAGTTCCTTCACGGAAGTGTTCACCGGATCGAACAGGTACTATCGCTGCATCGACATGCTGGATGTGGACAACGGCTTCTGTGGTGGTGCATCCGTGGCAGGTGATGGATCGATCGATCGCACCACTGATGGAGGTGTGACGTGGGTACAGACGGACACTTTCCCGGGGCAAGTGATCTCGCGCATCCGCTTCGTGAACGGATCGCTCGGCTTCGCCGTGAGCAACGGTTCACATTGGAACGCGAACGGCACCATCGACCTGCCCGATAGTGGCAACGTGTACCGCACCATGGATGGCGGTGCTTCCTGGCAGATCGTGCTTTCTGCCGTCGGTACGGGTTTCAGCGGTGTGTGGTTCACCGATCAGCTGAACGGTTGTGTGACGCGCAACGATGGAGCCATCCTGCGCACAACGGATGGTGGTACGACCTGGCTACCGACAACGATCGCACTTGCTCCGCCGTTCCTGCTCACTGCGGTGACCGGCACGCCGAGCGGGACATTGTACGCCAGCGGTTATCGTGCTGACAACAGCGGGGCCATCATCCTCTCGAGCATCGATGGGGGAGCCACATGGCAATTGAACCATTACTCATCGACAGGTGTCGGCAGGCGCATCAACAACATCTATTTCCTGAACGACGACGTGGGCTACGCACCGGCCTGGACCTGTGTATGGAGCACGGACAACGGCGGCAATGTGGCGACAGCCCTTCCGAGCACCCATGCCTCAACGACCGCCCTGCTCTATCCAAACCCGAGCTCCACTACGGTACATCTGGAACTGACAAGAACAGGAGCCGTTGTACGAGTGATCGATCTGCAAGGACGCACAGTGATCGGTGGCCTCCGCACATCGGACCTACGCACTGTGATTGATGTCTCGGAACTGGCGGCGGGGCTCTATCAGGTGGAGGTCGTGACCGGAGACGACGCCACGATGCTCACGTTGCAGAAGGAGTGATCCAACTGCACGTAGCGTGGCCGCGTTTCTGAGCGTAGCCTGCGGCTGAGCTCGCCGAGAACAGGAGCACGGTAGCATATGGCAACCCTTGTGTTCGCTGGCATGCTGAGCAGCCGCAGGCTACGCGCGGATCAACGGATCACTACGACCGGTCGATCTTCGACAACCCCGGCTCGTCCTGATAGTCCCGCTCCGAGCTGTAGCAATAGTCGTGTGGTTGTTCACCCGACCGGCGCGTATAGAGGACGACTTGTCCGGTCCCAACACCTGTATCCGGGTATGGCGACAACTCGGCTCAACGATCACGCCCGACCGTGCATGGCATGACCCTGCGCTGAGGGAAGCCTGCTGGACCGCCCGATAGGATCGGGAGCGCGGTGGTCTGTGGCACACCCCTACCGCAAAGACCTCAACGCACCACCGCCCGTGCCTGGAGCACATGTCCATCCACTCCACGCATCTGGATCAGGTAGCTGCCTGCTGGTAGCGGAAGCAGGTCGAGTTCAACCTGCGAACCGGTCAAGGACCGTTGCATCACGGGTCGACCTGTGGCATCCAAGAGATCCAAGATGACACCCTGTGGTGGAATGTTCGTAATGGTCAGTGGCCCGTCCGTGGGTACGGGGAAGACCTTCATTCCCGTGAACGCTGGATCCGCTGCCACCACGCCGGTATGGTTCGGATAGGTCGTGGCATTCCCCGGGATGGTGAAGTGCCCGCTCTGCGGTCCGGTATTGCCCGCCGACACGGTGCCCCGGTAGGTGGGGCCGATCACGTAGGGATAGGCGGGCAGCAGGCTCTCGGTGAGGGTGACGAAGTAGGCGTAGGTGCCTTCCGGGTATTCGGGTGTAACACAGGTACGACCATTGTGCTCGTCGAGGTCGCCGGACCCGGCCACGTAGGCATAGTCCTCCAGGAACGCGCCCAACGGATATTGCCCACCGATCGCGGGGCCATACTGGTTCGCCTGCAAGGCACTACCGTCTGGCCGTGTGGTCCGGTCCGTGATCCCACGCAGTTGGTAGCTGCTCCGCATACGACTGAGGCCACCGGTTCCATCGGGGTTGGTGTAGGCGAACGCACCATAGACCGGGTAGCCATCGAAGGCGAAACCGATCAGATCGCTGTGGTGTTCGTCATCGGTATGGGCATACAGGCAGTTCGGGCTGACATGGTGATGGTATTCGCCGTTCGGCGCCGGGTGCCCGAGGCAGGCATCGAAGCTCGGTCCCTCGAAGATGTAGGCATCCCGGTTCCAGATCCCTTGGTTGTTGTAGCTCATGCCATCCTTGGCGTTGAAGATGCTCACCCCGTTGCGCCAGACACCGATGTGGCCGAGCGGCGTGTTCACCAACGTGCCGGTGTTCTCCATGGGCTCGCGCGTGATCCGGAAGCAGAAGTCCTGGTTCGTTGGGGTGTTCGGGTTGCCTGCCCACGGACCGATGTCGTATCCCGGCACACAGGTGCAACGCACGTACACATCGGTCTCCGTATAGGCCACTTGCTGCACGTTCGTCAGCATGCCGTTGTATCCCGTTTCTTCACCCGGGTTGATGATCCAGCTGGTGATGGTGGGGGGCTGGGCCATGGACAACATGGCTGAGGTGACGACGAGGAGGAACAGCAGGGGCTTCATGTTCGGTTCGACAACGGAACGGGGCCATGGTTCGATCGATGCGACCCTTCACCTGGCGCACCACCGTTGGCCAGGATGTTCCTGCGTCCTTCTCGGTGTGTCGGAAGATCGAGGACATCCATATCCGACTTACGTACCTTGGCGACAAAACATCTTCCTCCATGGAAACCTGGCTCACCTCCCTGATCACGAAGACCCCGCAAGAAGGTTTCGAGTTGGCCATCAAGTTGTCGCGCATGGGTGTGAAGTACACACAGCCTTCGGCCGAGGTGCGCGATAAGCTGCGCCCCGCCTATGCGGAGAACCCGGACAGCCTCACCATGGCCTCACACGTGGTGGCGGTCAACTTCCAGACAGTGGCAGCGGCCAACGGTTACTGGCGATAGGTGCATCAACCGTCGCCCACCGCAATGGCCGACGCTACATGGGCCCTGGAGCAGAGTGGCTCAGTGTGCCTGTTCCGCGGCCAGTTTAAGACAGTCGCATCCCAAGGCCTTGTCCACGAAGTCTTTGAGGAAGTGCATGTCGCTGCGGGCGCGTCTGCGGCCTGTGCGTTCCAGATAGAACAACACACCGATGCCGAGCACCACAACGGGCACCAGATAGAACCCCCATGCCGCGTGCTTGAGCATCAGCTGTGCAACGCCGAGGGTGATGGCGGTAAGGCCCAGTAGGATGAGGGCGAGGTAGCCTCCGGCGAAGAGCATCCAGATGCCCGGCGAGGGGCCGATGAGGCATCGCACCATGGTGTTCCCGTTCTCCAGGACTTCGAAGGAGAGGTCCATCTCAGGGGTCCATGCTTCTGCGCCGTTCGGTTGAAAGGCCAGTGTTACATGGTCGCGGGTGTTCTTGGCCCAGATCTTACGCGGATTCTCCGCTTGCAAGCGCTGGCCGATACGGTCGGTGATCATCGCGGCATCCATGTCCGATTCGAAACGGAATCGAGGTCTGAAACCAGGTACGTCCATGGATGTGAAAATAGGGAGCGGGACGTTGCCCGTGCAGTTGTGCCACGAATGGACCATGGATGTGGCCGTTCTTCGGAAAGGCGTACCGCTACCTGTTCCTTGGCGAACTTTGCGTCCCGATGACCGGTCAGTGCCGCACCGCCACCCTGTTGTTCGCCATGGCTATGGCCGCATCGTTGGCCGCGCAAGTGGTGAACATCGAAGGGCGTCGTTTCGTGAACGACACGGTGCCCTGGGCCGGTGTGGTCGACTTCCGGTATCACCTCACGGAGAACACGCAGCGCAGTTACATGTTCGGCCTGGCCGGCGCGGTGCAGCATGTGCGGGGCAAGCATCGCTATTTGGTGATCACCGACCTTGCGGCGAGCAGGGTGGAAAGCAACTCTTTCCTCAACACGGGCTTCCAGCACTTGCGGTACAACTATGCATGGTTGAAGCGGTGGACGGGTGAGGCGTTCGCCCAGGCACAATACAACAAACCGCTGCACCTGGATCTGCGGGCCACGTTGGGAGCCGGGCCGCGGCTGCGTGTGGTGAACGAAGAGGACCTGCGCATGCATGTGGGCACCTCGTTGATGTTGGAGCATGAGCGCACCACCGATGGGGAATCGTTCGTTCACGGTCGCAACAGCAGCTATCTGGCCGTTACGCTGCGGTTCAGTCACATCACCAGCTTCACCACGGTGGTATACTATCAACCCAAGCTGTTCGCGGCTTGGGATCATCGGATCGCTATGGAAGCCGGGTTGCTGTTATCCCTCACCTCGCGATATACGGTGGAAAGCCGTTTGAACCTGTTGCGCGATACGGCACAACCCACGGATGTGCCGGGGTTCACCTACGGTTGGAACAACCGCTTCGGCATCCGTTTCTGAAGTCGTTCCGCTGTGGTGCATCGGGCAGTGGCGGCATGATGGATCGACCACGAAGATCCGTTCGCGAAGACGGGGCCGAATGGACCCCACCCCTGGGTGTGCTGGTGTGATGTACCGGAAAGCGGTGTTCCTGGATCGTATGTGGATGCGCATGGCCGCACGGAGTATCGAGGCTGGCGCATCGATGCGGACGGGCGGACGAAGTGCCTGGGGCGGAGGTGCCGCGGGGGTCGCGGTGTGAACAGGAAGGGGCGACCGATCATCGGCCGCCCCTTCGGATGCGTGGTCGTATGGATCGGGATCACTCCACCATCACCTTGCCGGTCACCACCGCGCTGCCGGAGATGATGCGGTACAGGTACATGCCTGCCTTGTTGCCTGCGGCATCCCATTCGATCCGCTGACGGCCTGCCGACAAGGTCCCGAGCTGGCGCGATGTGACCATGGCGCCGCTCATGTTCCAGATCTCGAAGGTGGTCTCCTCCTCGGTGTCGGTGGTGAAGAGGAATGCCGTGGGGCCGGTGGTGGGGTTCGGGTACACATCCACCTCGAGCTGGTCGTGGGCAAGGGTCTTGGAGGTGACCATGGCGATGTCATGGTCCAATGCGGGAGCCATGCCGCTGTTCGGACAGATCAGGTAGCCGCTGCTCATCGTACCGCCAGCATACCCTTCGTTGATCGCGGTGATGGCCGCGTTCAGCGCTTCGCGGGTGTAGCTGCTGCCGCAACTGCCGATCTTCTCATCGGCAACTTGGATCAACTCAGCCACGGTCCACCCGGCGAACAGGCCGTTGGCGATCACCATGTTCTTGAGCAGGGTGGTCGCTGGGCTGAAGTTGGTATAGAACTCATCGAACCGCACATTGAGTTTTAGGGCGACCAGCTGCCCTGCGAAAGTGTTGTTGTAGGAGGTCGGGTTCACCATGGTGCCCGAGGGTAGCGCGGCGATGGTGCCGTTGGAAGGGAGGAAGGAGAGCGCGGCCCAGCCACTGGTGATCCGCATTTGGCGGCTACCGCAACCAATGGTGAGGTAGTTCGGCGCAGTGAAGGCCGATGCGAAGTTGTACATCAGGTACAGGGCCATGTTGTTCCCGGCAGGTTGGGCGCCCCAGGTTTCCTGGGTCTCGGTGCGGATGCCGGAGCAAGCGTTGTTCGCCGTTACGTTGATGGTGGTGCTGCACGTGGCGGTGCATCCACGCGCATCGGTCACCACCACCGAATAGGTGCCGGAGGTGGAAACGTTGGTGCTTGCCGAGGAACTCGAAGGCGAAGTGTTCCAGCTATAGCTGTAGGGTGCGAGGCCACCGGAAGCCACGGCCTGGATGGTGCCGGTATTGGGGTTGGCACTGCAGCTCACCGTGGGGCTGCCGTACACCTGTACCGTGGTGCCAGCCGAGGTGCGGCTGCAACCGTTGTTCGTCACCACCACGGTGTAGGTACCGGCAAGGGTGGCCACATACGTACTGTTCGTGGCTCCTGTGATGGTGGTGCCATTCCGGTGCCAGCTGTATGAAAGCCCGCTGCCCGTGTTGGCGTTCAGGGTCACGCTGCCACCGGCACAGAACGAGGTGGCGGAGGCGGCGGTGATGGTGGCGCTTGGGGCTGATCCTACGGCGATGTTGATCGCTGCCGAGGTGCTGGAGCAGGAGCCATTGGTCACCGTAACGGTGAAGGCACCGTTCAGATAGGCGGTGTAGGCATAGCTGGTGGCTCCGGAGATCACGGCGCCGTTGTAGCGCCATTGGTAGGTGTTGCCGCTGGCCTGCTGGGTGGTAAGGATCACATTGCCACCCGAGCAGAAGCTGGTGGGGCCTTGGGCGCTGATCACTGGGCTCGGACCACTGCCCGAAGCGCTCACGCTCACCCCGCTGCTGGTGGCCGAGCATGCGCCATTGGTCACGGTAACGGTGTAAGTACCGGTGATGGTGGCGGTATAGCTGGCGCTGGTGGCGCCGGAGATGGCGGTGCCGCCCCTGCGCCATTGGTAGGTATTGCCCGTGGCACTGGTGGTGGAGAGCACCACGCTGCCGCCCGAGCAGAAGCTGGTGGGGCCTTGAGCGGTGATCACCGGGCTGGATCCACTTCCGGAAGCGTTCACGCTAACACCATTGCTGGTCGCACTACAGGTGCCGATGGTCACGGTAACGGTATAAGTACCGGTGATGGTGGCGGTATAGGTGGCGCTGGTGGCACCGGAGATGGCGGTACCCCCCCTGCGCCATTGGTAACTGTAACCCGTGGTGCTGGCCGTAGAGAGCACCACGTTGCCACCCGAGCAGAAACTGGTGGGGCCCTGGGCCGTGGTGCTGGGGGTGGTCAGGGCGGAGATCGTGACACCGATGGCATTGCTGGTACCCGAGCAGGTTCCGCTGGTGACCGTGACCGTGTAATTGCCTGCCAGGGTGGCGGTGTAGCTGTTGCTGGTCGCTCCGCTGATCACGGCGCCGTTCCTATGCCAGGCGTAGCTGCTACCACTCACGGAAGGGGTGCTGATCACCACGCTGCCACCCGTGCAGAGGGCGGTGGCCCCTTGCGCGGTGGCCGTGGGCGTGGAGCCGGCCGTCACCGTCACGGTGATCGCGTTGGAGGTGGCCGAGCATCCGTTGTTCGTCACCGTGCGGGTGTAGCTTCCAGCGGTCGTAGCGGTATAGGAGCTGGAGGTGGCGCCGCTGATCACCACGCCGTTCCGTGCCCAGGTGTAGGTGTGGCCCGTGGTGGAACTCCCGCTCAGTAGCACACTGCCACCGGAGCACACCGTGGTGGAACCACCGGCGGTGATCGTAGCGGTCGGGGCCGAGCCCACGCTGATGTTGACCGGAGCTGAGGTGGTTGAACAGCCTCCGTTGGTCACCGTCACCGTCATGGCTCCGTTCATGTACGCGGTATAGGCATAGCTGGTGGCACCGGAAAGGGCGGTGCCATTGAGCCGCCACTGATAGGTATTGCCGCTGGCCTGTTGGGTGGTGAGGATCACGTTACCTCCGGAGCAGAAGCTGGTGGCACCATGGGTGGTGATCACCGGTGTGGGGCCATTGCCCGTGGCGCTTACACTGATCGCGTTGGAGGTGGCCACACACGTTCCGTTGGTGACGGTCACGGTGTAGGTCCCTGTCTGCGTGGCGGTGTATGTACTGCTGGTGGCGCCACTGATCGCAGAACCGCCATTGCGCCATTGATACGTGTTGCCCGAGGCCGTGCTACTGGTAAGCACCACGCTTCCCCCCGAACAGAAGCTGGTGGAGCCTTGTGCGGTGATCGTTGGTGTAACACCTCCAGCCACCGTTACCGAGGTGGCAGCCGAGGTGGTGGAGCAGGATCCGATGCTCACCACCACGGTGTAGCTTCCGGCTTCGGTAGCGGTGTACGTGCTGCTCGTGGCGCCGGACAGGGTGGTCCCGTTCCTTTTCCACACGTAGGTGTATCCGGTTCCGGTGTTCGCGTTCAGGACCACACTACCACCCGTGCAGAAGGTGGTGGCACCGACGGCGGTTATGCTCGCCGTGGGTGCGTTGGTCACGCTAACGATGATGCTCGCGGAGCTCGCCGAACATCCGTTGTAGGTGACCGTGACGGTGTAGGTACCTGCCTCCGTAGCCGTGTACGCGCTCGAGGTAGCACCGCTGATCGCGGTGTTGTTCCTGCGCCAGGCATAGCTGTAACCCGCACCGGTGTTGGCGTTCAGCACTACGCTGCCACCGGTACAGAAGGTGGTGGCACCGGCTGCGGCGATCGTGGCCGATGGGGTGATGCTCGTACCCACGCATTGGCAGTTCGCGTTGTACACATCGTTGATGGTGCAGGCGTTGTTGTCATTGCACGAGCTGCCTACCGTGGCCGAGCCTCCGGGAACACCGAGGCAATCCGATGCACTGGTTCCCGTGGTGGTGGCCATGGCGCCGAGCGACTGGTTGTAGTAGTTGCCACAGGCGCTCACCTCCAACTTCACGGCCCGTACCATGTATTGTTTGCCCGCCACGAAGGGCACCGATCCATTGTTCCAGGTGGTACCGGTCACCGGGGTGGTGGTGAGCCGGGAGGTGACATTGCTCGTCAGGTCCACATGGTACACATGGTAGCCCATGGCCCCGTCAGGGCTGGCCGTCCAGGAGAAGGCCGCAGAGCCGCCCGAGTTGCTCACCACCAAGTTGGTCGGTGGAGCGACCATCTTCATGCGCAGGCTGGGGTCGCCCATCAGGTTCATATGTGTGCGCCCGATGGTGGATTGCCAGCCTTCTGTAGTGGGTGCATAGAGGCCGGTGTTGTTCATGCTGGCGGCCACGCAATAACCGATGTTATCTCCCAGACCCATGTGGTGGAAGTACCAAGCGGGGATCCCTGCCCAGCAGTGGGTCAAGCCATCGCCCCGTGCGATCACGGCCCGCAAGAAGTTGTTGCGGCTATCCCAGTCGTAGTAGAAGCTCCCGAGCGACATGTTGAACACGCCGCCCATGGTCACGCTGCTGGCGAGCTCCTGGGTGGTGGTGCCACCGCTGGTGCCGTTGTACGTGGTAACGCCGTTTTCCTGGGCGATCAAGCCACCGCCATAGTGCGCAGACCATAGGTAGCTCTGACCGTTGATGTAGTTGTTGAAGCTCAATACTGGTGCCGCAGGTTCGGGGCTGATCTGGCCCACCAACGCCGAAGCGCGCCATCCACTGGCCGCTATCGGGTTGCCCACCCATTGCAGGTTGTCCACCAGCACGGCACGTTGTTCGGGCACCCACCCTTTCACCTTGTAGTTGTGCGCCTTGTTGAGGTAGTTGCGCATCAACTGTACCTCCGTGGATCCGAACGCCGGCATGTCGTACATGTCCACACGGCCCACTTGCAGTTCCACATTGGAGGGCAGATCGCTTTGGTCGAACTTGCCATCACCCGGGATGTTCCATGTCCGCTGTTGAGTGGTCATGGTGTTGTTCACCGAGTTGTCCGTCCAGGTGCCATTCATGTCGGCGTAGTACGCATCGGTAGGCCGCGCACCGCGGGTGTCCTCATGGCCATCCGGCGTGATGTTACCCGAATAGGGGACCGGCACGTGCCCCAGGATGTACAACGCTTTCACGTTGGTGGGGTCCGCGTTGTAATGACCTTGGATGATGCTCTTCACGCTGGTGACCGATGCGGTCCTGGACACATCGCTGCGGAGCACGCCCCATCCATCGGCACGCAAGTCGCTGATCAGTTGGGTGATCTCGGTGCTGAGCGAGGCGGACAGGGTGTTGTCCACCAGCAGGATCATCTTGCCGCGGTACTCCACTACCGGCACCTGAATACCGGCATGGATGTATCCGGTGCCTGTGACGCCCGCCGAGATCCGCAAGATCTTGTACTCGTAGCTCACACCGGCGGACAGGCTGTTGTCGGTCCACGTGGTGGCGGTAGCGGCGGGAGTTGCTACCGCAGTGCCCCATGCCGTGGCGGTCTTTGTCTTCCGATAGATCGTCAGGGAGGTGGTGCTGGCGATCGGTGCCCAGGACAAGGTGATGGAGGAGGTGGATTGTACCGTGGCCGTGATCCGTACAGCCGCACGTTCCGATGAGGATTGGGCTTGGAGCAGGGTGGCGCAAAAGGCGGTGACCGCGAGCACGAGGATCCGAAGGGAGCGGATGAAGCCTTTTAGCATGCTTGTATTCAGGGAGTAAGGAGGAGTTGCGCAGGGCGTGGGGGTCACCATGGGGCACGTCCGTGGGTGCGTGGGGTGCGCGCGGTGTTCGTGGAATGTGAAAAAGGCCCTGTTCATAATGGGCCAAAAATAGGGAGTACCGCACCGCCGGGATCGCTCTAAAAGCCTTATGGACAGCGGTTCCGGTGCACTGGAACGGGCTGTAGGGGGTCTTGGTCCGGTGTAGATGCCGGTCCAAGACCATGGAGGCCCATTTCGTCGGATTATCCGTTGATTCTACGGATAGAACGATGAACTCGACGAACTGTCAATATTGATCGACGGGGTGGAATGGGTGCTTCGGCGAAGATGGCCATTGGCCCACCGAAGGTTCTGGCTGGAGACATCTTGACCGACCAAGGCTCACCTGGCATTGGATGTCCAAATGGTACCAAGGCTGAGGTTCGAAGGAACCGCAGTGCAGGATCCTGGCTAATAGGGCGGAGCCAGGTCGCCGAAGTGGGCGCTAAGGCTTTCCCCAGATCCGGGTGATGAGTTCGCGTTGGGCGTCGATGCTCAGGTGCAAGGGATCGCGCCAGAAAGCGCGGTCGGTGGGGAAGAGCCCGGGCTGGTCCAGGTCCAGTACCGGTGCCATGGTGCGGAGCCGTGCGAGGTACGCCTCGCGTGCGGGGCTCAAACCGGCATCGTGCATGATGCGTTGCAGGTCGGGGTGGGTGGGGTATTCAACGAATAGGAGGCGCGCACCCTCGGCCGCACAACGATCGGCGATATGCTGAAGCTTATCGAACACCGTGCTATCCGTGATCCAGTTCTCGGCCACCGCCTGTTCGGCCTCCAGCACGGTGCGCCACTGGTCCTCGCCGGGCACGTCGTAATGCAAGCTGTTGGGGAAAAGGGCGCTGTAGATGTTCAGCCCGGCCGCTTCGATCACACGGCGGTTGTACATGTACGACCAAGGTTGGGCAAGTATGGCCGCGGGTTCGGCGTAGATATCGAAGTGCTGTGCGGCATGCATACCGCGGAACGATACCTGGACCACCACGTTCTGTAGGTTGGCCAAGCTGTCGGCATAGCGGAAGGTGTGATCGATGGTCACATAGTTCCCTCCGGGCACCCCGAGGTTCTGATACGTATCACCGGTCAGGGAGCGTAGGCTGTCCAGGTCGAAATAGGAGAGGCGGCTATCGCCCAGCAGGATGTTCCTTGCGGGGTGGCGCCGGAAGTCCACCAGCTTCCAAAGCATGTTGCTGAAGGGCATCGTGCGGCCGCTGTGGTAGAGGTTCTTCTCCTTCAGGTCCCGGGCGATGGGCCCACCGGTATGGTAGAGGCAGTAGGGGTCCACCCAGGCCACCAAAGCGAAAAGGGCGAGCATGGGCAGCGAGAGCTTCAGGCACTGGATGAGGAAGCGGCGCACCATGGCTCAGAACTGGAAATAGATGAATTCACCACCGCCCAGCGGAGCACACACGATGATGATGGCGATGATGGTGTAGTACAAGGCGTAACGCACGGGCTTGGTGGCACGTCCATCGAGCTGTAGGCCGTACTGCTTGGTGCGGCTGATCCACTCGATCACCAGGGTGAGGGCGATGCTGAACAGGGCGATGCCGAGGGTAAGGGTACTGGAGATGGCAGGTGCATCGAACAGCGATGGCGAGAACACTTCGCTGAACACGGTAAGGGCCTGGTCCATGCTCTGCGCGCGAAAGAACACCCAGGCGATCAAGCAGAGCATGAAGGTGGTGAGCATCTGCACGACCTCCTTCAGGGAGGGGAGCGCACGGCCCTCGGCCACGGTGCCGCTCATTTTCTTGTGGCGGTCGCTCAAGACCAGCGGGAGGAAGAACGCGGCGTTCAGCGCGCCCCAGGAAATGAAGGTCCAATCGGCGCCATGCCACAGGCCGCTGACCAGGAAGATGATCATGGTATTGCGCACGAGCATCGCCTTGCTGCCCTTGCTGCCACCAAGGGGAATGTACAGGTAGTCTCGGAACCAGGTGTTCAAGGAGATGTGCCACCGCCGCCAGAACTCGGCGATATCGCGGGAGAAATAGGGGAAGGCGAAGTTCCGCATCAACTCCAGGCCGAAGAGTCGTGCACAACCGATGGCGATATCGCTGTACCCGCTGAAATCGCCGTAGATCTGGAAGGCGAACAGCACGGTGGCCAGCAGGAGCGAGGCCCCATTGTGTTGTTCAGGCGAGGCGTAGATGTGGTTGACGAGTTGTGCACAGTTATCGGCCACCACGATCTTCTTGAACAGGCCCCAGAGCATTTGGCGAAGGCCATCGCGCGCCATGGCGATATCGAAGGTGCGCTGAGCCTCGAACTGCGGTATCATGTGCCGCGCGCGTTCAATGGGGCCTGCGAGCATCTGGGGGAAGAAGCTGACGAAGGCGAAGAAGGTGATGGGATGGCGCGTGGCCTCCAGCTGCTTGCGGTACACATCGATGGTGTAGCTCAGGCTCTGGAAGGTGTAGAAGCTGATGCCCACGGGCAACACCAGGTTCAGCGTGCTCAGGTTGAAGGGTAGTCCCATCACCGTGAAGGCCGCGTGGAAGCTGGTGATGAAGAAGTCGTAGTACTTGAAGAACCCCAGGAGTCCGAGATTGGCGACGAGGCTGATGGCCAGCAGTGCCTTGCGACGCCGTACATCAGTGGTGTTGCGCAGGCCGAGGGCCACCAAGTAGTCCGTGCCCGCCGTGAAGTAGAGCAGGCCCAGGTAGCGCCAGTCCCACCAGCCGTAGAACACCGAACCAGAGAGGATCAGGAAGGCGTTCTGCCACATGAGCCGCTTCCCGAGGGCCCAATAGATCACGAAGACGATCGGGAGGAAGACCGCGAAGTCGATCGAGTTGAAAAGCATCGCTGTGCTGTGGCGAAGGGCCTTGTACGCTGCCGAAGGCGGATGGTTCCACCGACCGTGTTTAAGAATGGGAACGGCCCAAAGCTACCGGCCGGGGTAGGTCGGAGAAGGTCCCCTGTCCGGTTGAATTCCATGCGCCGATGTTGATGGGAGCGATGCGGGTCGGCTTCCCAGACGCCCCGCCCACGGTCCTGCCGAGAATGGGAAAGGGCGCGAAGGACGCGCCCTTTCCGGAGGTTGCCGCTCGAAAGGCTCTACTTGAACGCCGCCATGCCCGTCACCTCTGCGCCGGTGATCAGCAGGTGGATGTCGTGGGTGCCTTCGTAGGTCACCACGCTCTCCAGGTTCATCATGTGGCGCATGATGGGGTATTCGTTGGTGATGCCCATGCCGCCGAGGATCTGGCGTGCCTCACGCGCCACGGTGAGCGCCAGGTGTACGTTGTTGCGCTTGGCCATGCTGATCTGCTGCGTGGTGGCGCGGCCTTCGTTGCGCAGGGTGCCCAAACGCCAGGTGAGCAGCTGGGCCTTGGTGATCTCGGTGATCATCTCGGCGAGCTTCTTCTGGGTGAGCTGGAAGGCACCGATGGGTTTGCCGAACTGGATGCGCTCCTTGCTGTAACGCAGCGCGGTGTCGTAGCACTCCATGGCCACGCCGAGCGTGCCCCAGGCGATGCCATAGCGCGCGCTGTCCAGGCAGCCCATGGGGGCCCCCAAGCCGCTCTTACCGGGCAGCAGGTTGGCCTTGGGCACCTTCACGTTGTCGAACACCAGTTCGCCGGTGGGGCTGGCGCGGAGGGAGAGCTTGCCGTGCGTGGTGGGCGTGGTGAAGCCCTCCATGCCGCGTTCCACGATCAGGCCATGGATGCGGCCCTCGGTGTTCTCGGCCTTGGCCCATACCACGGCCAGGTCGGCGAAGGGGGCGTTGCTGATCCACATCTTGGCGCCGTTCAGCAGGTAGTGGTCGCCCATGTCCTTGAAGGTGGTGACCATGCCGCTTGGGTTGCTGCCGAAATCCGGTTCGGTGAGGCCGAAGCAGCCGATCTTCTTGCCCTGCACCATGTCGGGCAGCCACTTCTTCTTCTGCTCTTCGCTGCCATATTTCCAGATCGGGTACATGGCCAGTGATCCCTGTACGCTACAGAGGCTGCGCAAGCCGCTGTCGCACCGCTCGATCTCCTGCATGATCAGGCCGTAGCTGATCTGGTCCAGTCCGGGCCCACCGTATTCCGCGGGGACGAACGGGCCGAAGGCGCCGATGTCGGCCAGTCCCGGGATGATGTCCTTGCTGAACTCGGCCTTCTCGAAACGGTCTTCGATGATGGGCTTCAGGTTGCGGCTCACATGTTGCCGTGCGGTTTCACGGATCAGCTTCTGCTCATCGGTGAGCAGTTCATCGACCAGGTAGTGGTCGTGCGCTTGGAACAGGTCGGTGGCGCTTTTGGAAGGGGTCTTGGCGGTCGTGCTCATGCGTGGGTGCCGGTGGTCCGGCCGTGGTGTTGGATGCCCGGTGCGCGGTCATCGTGCTCCCGGTGGCGAGGGGCAAAAGTAGGAAGCGCCTTGGGCGTGGGCGGCCCCCGGTTACCTTCGCGGACCGATGGGCCCCACCGTGCTCCCTGCCGTCGATCCGCCGCGTGTGGTCGATCCCCTGAACGCGGAGTGGGTCACCGCCCTGCTGTTGGGGGTGGTGGTCCTCATGATGTTGATCCAGGTGGGGTCACCGCGCAAGTGGCGGCTGTTGGGCCGGTCCATGTTCAGCATGCGGTTGGGTAAACAGGCCCTGCGGGAGGAGATGGGGGTGCGCGACCGGGCTTTTCTGGGCCTGTTGTTGGTGGGCACTTCGTTGCTCGCCCTTTTCGGGTACCAGGTGGTCGTGCTCCAGGGTGAGGAAACGTCGTACCCGCTCTTGCTTGGTGGTGCGGTGGCCGTGGTGGTGGTCCACTATTTCGTGCTCAATGCATTGGGGTCGATCCTGCGCATCGATGATGGCGTGCAGGAGTACATCTACACGGGATTCCTGTTGTTCATCCTGGCCGGTCTGGTGGTACTGCCCATGGTGGTGCTGATCGCCTATCAACCCCGGTGGCGCGATCAGGCGGTGGCCGCCGGAGGGTTCTTGCTGGGGCTGCTGCTCCTGTACCGCTGGGTGCGGGGCGGATGGATCGGCCTGGGTGAAGGCGTGCCGGTCCGCTATATAATTCTTTACTTTTGCGCCGCCGAATTGATGCCTGTGTTGTTGGTCATCGATCACTTGCGCGATCCGGCCTCATAGCCACCACTTACCCAAGCCCTGGCCTTGAAGATCAAGACCATCCTCGTATCGCAGCCGGCCCCCACGGACGAGAGATCGCCGTATTACGACCTGGCGAAGAAATATGGGTTGACGATCGACTTCCGCCCCTTCATCAAGGTGGAGGCGGTACCCGCGCAGGATTTCCGGCAGGAACGGATCAACATCCTGGACCACACGGCCATCGTGCTCACCAGTCGGAACGCGGTGGACCACTTCTTCCGGATGTGCAAGGAGATGCGGATCACGGTGCCCGAGACCATGAAGTATTTCTGCGTGAGCGAGAGCGTGGCGTATTACGTGCAGAAGTACATCGTCTTCCGTAAGCGCAAGGTGTTCATCGGCAAGCAGACCTTCGGCGACCTGATGGACGTGATCAAGAAGCACAAGGAAGAGAAGTTCCTGGTGCCATGCAGTGACATTCAGAAGGGCGAGATCCCCACGTTGTTGGACAAGGCGAACGTGACATACACCAACGCGGTATTCTACCGTACCGTGGCCTGCGACCTGAGCGATCTCAAGGGGTTCAAGTACGACATGCTGGTGTTCTTCAGCCCCGGAGGGGTGGAGAGCCTGAAGAAGAACTTCCCGAAATTCAAGCAGGAAGGGGTCTTCGTCGCGGCCTTCGGCCCCACCACGGCCAAGGCCGTGCGCGAGAACGGCCTTCGGCTCGACCTGGAGGCCCCGCTCCCCGAGGCTCCGAGCATGACCGGTGCCATGGAGATCTTCATCAAGCGCGAGGCCAAGAAGAAGTGAGCGCGGCCATCCCCAGGCCAACCGTTCATCGATCTCCGCTCGCCCATACGCCATGGAGCGACCTACCTTCCGCAAACACGAACGCCTCACGGGCCGTCTCCGCCTGCAAGAGGTGGTCACCCATGGGCGTTCGGTGCATGAGTCGCCCATCAAGCTCATTGGCAGGATCATGGAGCTACCTACTTCCGCCCCGGCCCAGGTGGCCTTCGCCATTCCCAAGCGGTACATGCGGCTGGCGGTGCACCGTAACCGCATGCGGCGACTCATGCGCGAGGCCTATCGGCTTCACAAGGCCACCTACCATGCCCGGCTGCGCGAGGCGGGCGCGCAGTGCGCTTGGTTGTTCATATACCAATCCAAGGAGCCGTTGACGCTTGCGGAGACACGCCAGAAAATAACCCGGTCGCTGGACCGTTGGATGGAAAAGCATGGGTAAGCTCCTGGCGCTACCGTTGATCGGCCTGGTACACCTGTACCGGTTGGTGCTTTCTCCGCTTTTGCCCGGGGCCTGCCGGTACACGCCCAGCTGCTCCGAGTACGGTCTCGAAGCCTTGCGTACGCATGGCGCCTTTCGTGGTGGCCTCCTTACGCTCAAGCGCATCCTATCTTGTCATCCCTGGGGCGGCCATGGCCATGATCCCGTTCCGCAAGCACCGAAGAAACATGGATAAGCAGCAGCACACACGCATGTCGAAATGGAGGACCTGGTCGATGGGTTTGGTCATCGTGAGCGGTGGCGCCTTCACCATTTCCGCGGCGGACAGCTACTTCGAGATCAGCAAGAACCTGGAGATCTTCACCGAGCTGTACAAGGAGCTGAACATCTATTACGTGGATGACACGCAGCCCGGCAAGTTGATGAAGACGGGCATCGATGCGATGCTCAACTCGCTGGATCCGTACACCCAGTACATCCCCGAGAGCGACATGGAGGACTACCGCTTCATGACCACCGGGCAGTATGGCGGCGTAGGAGCGCTGATCAAACGGCAGAACGACCGGGTGTACGTGAGTGATCCGTACGAAGGCTATCCGGCCATGAAGGCGGGCATCTGGGCGGGCGATGAGATCATTGAAGTGGACGGTCGGCGGATCGCGGGCATGGAGACCGATGAGGTGAGCAAGCTGCTCAAAGGACAGGCGGGCAGTACGGTGAAGGTGATCACCCAGCGGCAGGGCATGGAGCCTGTTACCCACACCCTTACACGGGAGGAGATCAAGATCCCCGATGTGCCTTACAAGGGCATGATCGACCACGCGAACAAGGTGGGATACATCAAACTGAACAGCTTCACCCAGACCGCCGGACAGGAGGTGCGCAACGCGTTGAAGGAACTGAAGGAGCAAGGTGCGCAGAAGATCCTGTTCGACCTGCGTGGCAATGGCGGAGGATTGTTGCGCGAGGCGGTGAACATCGTGAACCTGTTCGTTCCCAAGAACGAATTGGTGGTGGAAACGCGCGGTAAGATCCCCGAGTGGGATAAGACGTACAAGACGCTTAGCGAGCCGCTGGACGCCACCATTCCGCTGGTGGTGTTGGTTGATGGGCAGAGCGCGAGCGCCAGCGAGATCGTGAGCGGCGCCTTGCAGGATCTCGACCGTGCGGTGATCGTGGGCGATCGCACCTATGGGAAAGGCCTGGTGCAGCAGACACGGGATCTGTTCTACAACAGCAAGTTGAAGGTGACCGTGGCGAAGTACTACATCCCCAGTGGCCGCTGCATCCAGAAGCTGGACTATTCGCACCGGGATAGCACGGGTAAGGTGGAGGAGGTGAAGGAGGCGGCCATCGCGGAGTTCAAGACACGGAATGGACGTCCGGTGTTCGATGGCCGCGGGATCCTACCCGATGTGGAGGTGGTGGATCCCGAGCTGGCCAAGGTGGTAGGGGGGCTGTACGCCAAGGATCTCTTCTTCGATTTCGCCACCAAGTACCGGATCACCCACCCGGAGATCGGCCCTGCAGAGGAGTTCCGGATCACCGACGGGCTGTACCAGGAGTTCGTGGATTTCGTCAAGGACAAGAAGTTCGATTACGAAACGGAGACCATGGACGCCTTCAAGAAGCTGGAGGAAGTGGCCAAACGCGAGCGGTACTACGATCATGCGAAGGCCCAGCTCGAAGCCCTACACGCCGAGCTGGCACCGGACCGCACGGAGGAGCTAACGCGATTCCGCGTGGATATCGAAGAGGTGTTGCGCAACGAGATCGTGGGCCGCTATCACTTCCAAACGGGCCGTGCCAAGGCCGCATTGGTGACCGATCCCGTGGTGAGGTCGGGCTTGGAAGTGCTCAACAGCGCCCGTTACAACGAAGTGCTCACGGCGACGAAACCCGGTAAATAGGACCTAAGGTGGGTGCGCCATCGGGCTTGTCGCACGGCCGCGATGTTTTCCGCATGGTGCATGTGGTGGCATTGACATTGTGCGCCGTTGCACTGCCATGGAGCAAAGCCGTGCTCAGCATGGCCCAGATGCTGTTGTTGGCGAACTGGCTGGTGGAGGGCGTTGTGCGTGCAGACCTGAAAGGACGGTTCCTCCGTGCGTTCACCACGGCGCCACAGCTGGTGTTCTTATCCCTGTTCGCCCTGCACGTGGTGGGGTTGTTGTGGACCGATGATACCGGATGGGGCACGAGCCTGGTGCGGATCCTGCTACCAGTGCTGGTTTTCGGCGTGGTGTTGGGGTCGGTGCCCCGGTTGGCGCCGGGCGAACTGCGGTGGGTGTTGCTGGCTGGCGCGTGGAGCGTGGTGGCGAGCACCGTGGTCAGCCTTGTGGCACGGAAGGGCATAACGTCCGACTATCGCTCGCTCGCGGTGTTCGTGAGCCATATCCGGCTCACGCTCCTGCTCTGCCTGGCTGTGGTGGTGTTCGTGTGGGACCGGGGTGGTCCGGCATGGTCTCGTATCCTGGGATATCTCGCGGCTGCTTGGAGCATCTTCTTCATCGATCGGCTGGGGAGCATCCAGGGCCAGTTCATCATGGTGGTGATCGCCATGGTGTTCCTCTGGCGCGGGGTGGGGCGCTATGGCCGTGCGTTACGTCTCGGGGTGCGCGCCCTGTTGGTCTTGGCCCCCTTGGCCCTGTTAGTGATCGGCTGGGTGGAGGTGCGCCATCGCTATCGGCTTCCGGACACCGCATCGATCATCCCCTTCGAACGCACGCCGGGCGGCGAGTACTACCAACACGACCTGAACAACCCGCAGCAAGAGAACGGGCATCACGTGTGGACGTACGTGGCCATGGATGAGTTGAAGCGAGGTTGGGCAAGACGCAGTGATCGCTCCTTCGACGGCCGTGACGAGAAGGGCCACGATCTGTGGAGCACGTTGGTGCGCTACATGGCATCGAAAGGCCTGCGAAAGGACAGTGTCGGGTTGATGGTATTGACCGATGCCGACATCCGGGCCGTGGAGCGAGGCCAAACGAACGCCCACCCGGATCGCTGGGGCGGGGTATCGGCACGGTTCGATGAAGTGGTCTTCGAACTGCAACAGTACCATGCCATGGGCGCGGCCGATGGCCATTCGGTTTCCATGCGCTTGGAGTACTTGAGGACCGGCCTGATCATCGCCAAGGAGAACTGGTCGTGCGGGGTCGGTACGGGCGATACGGAGCAGGAATTCCAACGGGCGTACGAGCGATCGGGCACCAGGCTCTCGCCGAAGTGGCGGCATCGGGCGCACGACCAGTACCTCACTTGGTGGATCAGCTTCGGCGTGGTGGGTATGCTCTGGTGCCTGTTCGCAATCGTGTGGCCTGCCCATGTGCTGGGGGCCTGGCGAAGCCCGCTGTTCATCGCCTGGGCCATCATCTTCGGCATTTCCTGCCTCACCGACGACACGCTGGAGACCCAGGTGGGTGCCACGTTCTTCGCGCTGTACTACACCTTGTTCGTGTTCGCGGCACCGTCGCTCAACGGGTCGGCGCCGCGTCGATCAGTTCCTTCACCCGCATAGGGCTGATGCGGTGGATGCAGTCGCATGGCTTCCCTGCGGCGCATGTCGGGCATGCGGGGTCGGCCACAAGGGCATGGGCATCGGCGCCGATGGGCGCCCAACGGCCGGGGTGGATGGGCCGTCGCGGACTGAAGAGACCGATCGCGCGGATACCGCAGGCCGCCGCGATATGAAGAGGGCCGGTGCTGGCGGCGACCAACGCAGTGCTGGCACCGATCAGGCCGATCAGCTCGTGCAGACTTAGTGCGCCCCCGGCATCCACGATGTGCGGCCCGTTGAGCGGCAGCACGGTGCGGTAGTGTTCGGCTTCGGCCTGGGTCCCGGTCACGATCACGGTATAGGATCCGTCCTGCAGCAGGTGGATCAGGGAGGCGAAGTTGGCCAAGCCCCATTCCACGGCGCTGCCCTTGGAGCCGGGGTGCAGGATCACGGTGCAGATGCCGGATCCGATCCATTGGGCGATGCGTTGTGCTGGGGGTGGAGCGCTGAACCCGCTGAGCCCCGCGAGTTCGCCCGGGCCGATGGTGGGGACGTGTAGCAGGGGGGCGAGGAGTTTCAGGTTCAGCTGAGCCTCGTGCAGCGGGCTGCGTTTCCGGCTGAAGGCGACCCGGTGGGTGCAGGTGGTCCAGTGCCACCAACGATGGCTGGTGCCGATACGTATAGGGATGCCGGCGGCCTTCGCCCAACGGGCCACCGCCTTGTGCGGGAACACATGCACCAGGGCATCGGCCTGGATGGCACGCAAGCACGCAATGGGATCGTCTGCTTGTAGATCCTCCAAGGTGATGATCTCGTCCACGTGGGCGCAACACGCCAACACCGGGCGGGTGTAGGTGCGGCCGAGGAAGGTGATGCGAATGCCCGGGAAGGCGCGCTTCAACAAGCCGGCCGTGGGCAGTGTCAACATCACGTCGCCGATGCTGTCCGGTCGGCTGAGGATGATGTGCTCAGGTGTCTTGGCCACGCAACCGTTGGAGTTTGGCATACTTCAGCCGAACCGCCCGCGCGCTGAGCCGGGCGATGGAATAGCCCGCACGGCCATCGAGGAAACCGAGGCGCAGGACATAGCCCTGCACGAACTTCACCGCAGGAGAGAACAGGCGTTTCAACATGCCGGGGCGTTTGCCGGCGGCCAGGAGCTTGCGGGCGTGCAGGTCGCTGTACCGCTCGATCCGCTCCTCGTGCGATCGAACGGTCGGGTAGGAGTAGTGCAGGAGGTCACCGTCGAGGTGATGCACCACGATATCCTTGGGTGTTTGAAGCTCCTCATGCACATGTTCACCCTGCCACCGGCAGCCTTCCTTGGGGAAGAGCCGCACCTTGGCGTCCGGATACCAGCCGCCATGGCGGACCCAGGTGCCGCAGTAATTGGTGAGCCGGTTGCAGCGATAAACGCCGTTCAGCCCGATGGCGGTGGCCTGGATCAAGGCCGCACGAAGTGCAGCGGAGATCGCTTCGTCCGCATCCAGGGAAAGGATGTAGGGCCCGCGTGCCTGGTCGTTGGCGAAGTTCTTCTGGTCGGAATAATCGGTCCACCGGCGCACGATCACCCGCGCGCCGTGCTCGGTGGCGATACGTGCGGTGTCGTCGGAGCTCTCGGCATCCACCACGATCACTTCATCCACCAGCAGTTGGAGCGAGATGAGGCATCGGGCGATGTTGTGCGCCTCGTTGCGCGTGATGATCACGGCGGAGATCCCCTTCATGCGGTGCCGAAGTTAACGGCAACCACGGAGCTGGCCCGGTCAGTGTCCACGGGCCACCACCAAGCGTCCACGTTCCTTCACGGTGTGGCCGTCGGTGATCAGCACGGTGTAGGTGCCCGGTGCCAGCGGACCGATGTCCAGGGTGTGCTCGGTGGAGTGGAGTTCGGTGGTGAGCACCATGCGCCCGGTGGCATCAAGAAGCATTACGGAAGCGCCTGGACCGGATGTGGTGGTGCGCAGGGTGACCCTGTCGCTGGCGGGGCGCGGAAAGATCACCAGCTCGGTGCGGGCGTCCTGTTCGTTCAGCCCCGCACCGGTGTTCAGGATCAGGTTCACACAATAGTCCTCCACCTCGCCATAGTCGAACTCCTCGGTACAGGCCGGGTCCGGCGCCTCGCCATAACGCATGATCACCCGCATACGCGTCGACCCCAAGGGGCTTGATGCGGGGATCACGATGGTGCCTTCGGCAGGGACGTTATCGGCTTCTTCGCTATCGAAGACCAGTTCGTCGGGCGCGTCGAAATCACCGTTCTGGTCCAAGTCCATCCACACATGGAACCATTCATTGAATTGGAACGCGCTGTATCCAGGATGAAGGCGGATGGTATACTCACGGCCCACTTCCAGGTCGGTGGTCTGGTCGGTCTGGTCGCCATAGCCACCATCGCTAGCGGAAACGTGGTCAATGGTGCCGACCTCCACCCGCTCGATCCATTCGGAGGTGGCCACGCCGCCACTGGTGGTGCAATAGGCCAGATCGGTGCAGGTGCCGCAGCCGGTGGTGGTGATCGTGATCGGGTCGGACCATTCCGTGGGCTGGCCATTGCAGATGGAGCGCACCTGCACGGTGTGGTGGCTACAAGGGGCAAGGGGGGTGATCACGAACGAGGTGCTGGTGATGCCGCTCGCCACCACATGCTCCGTGGAGCCAAGCGGTGCGTGGCGCACGTCGTAGCTGCTTGCGGCGAGGACCGATGTCCAGGTGATGTTCACCATGTCCTCGGTTACGGAAGCCACGGCGAGTCCCGAGGGTGCCACGCAACAGCCGTCGCTGGTCCAGGTGAAGAGGTTGCTGAAGTCGCTGGTCTCCTCTCCGCAGGCCGCGCGCACCTGGAACTCATAGGGTGTACAGGGCACGATGTCCTCTGCGAGGTAGCTTGTGCCGGCGAGCCCGTTCACCTCGGTCCACTCCGGGGCGCCGCTCGGCCGATAGCGTAGGTCGAATCCTTCGTTGGAAATGGCTTGCCAGGTGAGCGTCGCGGCGTTGATCGATGCTGTTGCCACGGCAGGGTTGTACGGTGCAGGGCAGGTGCCACAACCGTTCATGATCAACTGGATGCTATTCCCCGCATTGATCCGGCCACCGGTCACCGTCTGTCCCGGTAGGTTGCCGACCTGGTCCACCCCTTGGAAGAGCATGTCACGCACGTACAGGGCACCTTGTGCAGGGTCGCCCTTCACGAGGGTCATCAGGCTGGCGCATGGCGCGCTGTACAGAAGGCCGATCACACCGGCGGTGAGGGGGCTGGCGAAGCTCGTTCCCGAGGTGCTGCCGTAGTTGTTGTTGATGCGTGTGGTGTACACATCCTCTCCCGGGGCGCCCACATCAATGGTCGTGAGGCCGTACCCCGAGAAGGTGCGTTCATCCTCTTCGTTGGTGGCGGTCACACTGATCATGTAGTCGCTCGGGCAGGCGGTCGGAAGGTCGCCCACCACATCCACGTTCACGTCGTTGTTGGCGGTGGCGCCACAGTTGAGCACTCCTTCCGATCCCAGCGAGTCGTACATCGCACACCAGATCGGCGCATCCGCAGGTTGGCCACCGTTGATACCCCAACTCGCATTGGTGGCCACCACGAAGGCGCCCTTCTCACCTTCGGTATCGTTGTAGAGCCGCCGCATCGTGAGCGGGTAGCTGTGCGAGGCGAGCACACCGGCATCGTTGGCGCCGGAGTTGTACACCACCATCATCTTCACGTTCCAGTTCGCTCCGACCACGCCCACGTCATTATTTCCGGTGGCGCCGATCATGCCGGCCACCTGGGTGCCATGCGAGCCACCGTAGACCTGGTCGTTGCCGGTGTTCGTGTTCCAGCCGCGATGGTCGTCCACATAGCCGTTGGCGTCATCATCGATCCCATTGTTCGGTATCTCGGCATGGTTGAACCAAGCGTTGGCGATCAGGTCCGGATGCGGTAGGTCGCTGTTCTCGATGATGCAGACCACGATCGTGTCCCCATCGGCGGTAAGCCCTCCCGTACTGATCTCCCAAGCCGCTTCGCTATTGATGTTCTGGTGGTGCCACTGCTGGCCGTACTGGGGGTCGTTCGGTAGCGTGCGGAGTTCCAGGTGGTGGTTGTTCTGGGCCAGCATCACATCCTTGTGGCTGCGCACGGCCCGCAACAGGTCGGATTGTGCCGCACGCGCCGGGTCGAAGTGCAGCAGCCAGGTGCGCAGGGGTGCGCTCACCTCGTGCACCACCTCGATCCCGGTGGGCGAACCGTGCAACACACGCAGGTCGGCGGCGACCTTCTGGGCGCTGGCACCGGGGGCGAGCATGATGAGCAGGTCGCCGGGAATGGCCACGGCTTGTGCGGTGAGTTCGGTGGTCCATGCGCAGAGCAGGACGGTGCAGAGAAGGAGTGATCGCATGGGGCTGAGTGGAACGTTCAAAGGTAGGAAGTGACCACTGGGCATGAGGTGTGCAACGAGGCGCGCTCGTCGCAAGGCTTGGAAGGCTGAGCGGCTATTCCTTGAGCCAGGTCACACGGATGCGCTGCCCGCCAGGCTGGTGGAACACGAACTGGTAGCAGCCCGGTGCGAGGTGGATGTCCAAATGGTATCATCATGCGCTGCGTGGTGTCGTTGGTGGTGCCGCAGTCGTAGACATGGTAGCCACCATGGAAGATAGAGCATGCTTGAAGCACATGCACAGCGTCGCGAAGAACGATCCATCGACCCCTCACCCCCGCACATACACCCGCTTCACCCGTTGGGCGATGCTGGTGAGCGCTTCGTAGGGGATGGTGTCGAGATCGGCGGCGTAGTCCGCTAAGGAGGGGGAGTCACCGAACACGATCACCTCATCACCTGGGGAGCACGGGATGTCGGTCACATCCACCATGCACATGTCCATGCAGATGTTGCCCACGGTGCGGGCCTCCTTTCCATTGATCCGCACTCGACCAGCGCCGTTGCCCAGTCTGCGGAGGAAGCCATCCGCATAGCCGATCGGGAGGGTGGCGATGCGTCGTGCGTGGTCCGATATCCCATTTCGCCCATACCCGATCCCATCGCCTGCCGGTACTTCCCTCACCTGTGCCACTACGGTACGCAGCGTGGCCACGGGGAGCAGTCGCGCCGTTTCCGCCGCTGTGCAGCCGATGCCATGCAGGCCGATCCCGATACGCACCATGTCGAAGTGGGCTTCGGGGAACCGTGAGGTCGCAGCACTGTTCGCGACATGTCGGAGGGGGCGATAGCCCAGCACCTCCTCGATACGGTCGGCCATTTCCGCGAACCGCGCGATCTGTGCACGCGTGAAGGCATCCTGCCGTGGGTCTTCGCTGGCGGCCAGGTGGGAGAGGACGGAGGCCACACGGATGGGCGCACCTTTCAAGGCATCGAGCAAGGCTCCCACTTCGAAAGGCTGGAAGCCGAGCCGATGCATGCCCGTATCCAGCTTGATGTGGATCGGTGGTGCTGAACCGGCGTCACGCGCATGGTCCAGCACGGCTTTCAATGACGTTTCATCGTACACCTCGGGTTCCAGGTCGAAACGATGAAGGGTCTCCATCGCGACGGGTTCCGGATTCATCACCAGGATGGGCGTGGTGATCCCGTGCTGCCGCAGCTCGATGCCCTCGTCGGCATAGGCCACGCCGAGGTAGTGGACCTGTTCATGTTGCAGAAGCCGTGCCAGCTCCACGGCGCCGCTGCCATAGCCGAAGGCCTTCACCATGGCCATGGTGCGTGTGCCAGGTCGGAGCAGCCCGCGATAATGGTTCAGGTTGTGCCGAAGGGCCTCCAGGTCCACTTGTAGCTCGGTGCCGTGGACATGCTGCTGCCAGCGTTCCACGGCACGTTCCAATCCGAACTCACGCGCGCCCTTCACCAGGATCACGGCACCGCCGAGGTCGTGCAGGTCTTCGTTCGCGAGCAATGTTTCCGTGTTCGGATGAAAGCGGGATCCATCGGGGAACGCTGCGCGTTGGGCACTGATCGCGTGGCCAACGCCGATCACCGGCTCGACACCGGCACGAGCGAGCATGGCGGCCACCTCGGAATAGAGCCGTTGGTCCGGGAGGCCGCTTTCGGCCAGGTCGCTCAGGACGATCGCGCGCGGTCGTCCGTGTGCGGTGCGAAGCTGATGTTCCAGGGCCACGGCCAATGAGCTGCGGTCGTTGCTGTAGCTATCGTCGATCAAGGTGGTGCCGTGGCGCCCCTGCATGGTGCGCAAGCGCATGTTCACCGGGGTGAGCTTCGCCAGCCGCTCCGCGATCCACGATGGCCGGTAGCCCAGGTGCAGGCATGTTGCGATGCAGGTGCATGCGTTGGCCACGCTCGCGCGGTCGGTGAAGGGGATGGTGAAGGCCGGCTCCTCGCCCTCGTGGCGGATCACCACCACGGTACCGTCGCCGCGCACCTCCTCGGTGATCACCTGAAGTGAGCGGTCGTCGATCACGGTGTGTGCCTCGCGGAAGAGCAGGCGCTTCTCGGCCTCCTTGAGGGCGCGATCGCCGTTGAAGCCTTCGTCGTGCGCATCGCCAAGGTGCGTGAGTACCCCGATCGTCGGTCGGATGATGTGTGCCAGGGCTTTCATTTCGCCCGGCTTACTGATCCCTGCTTCGAAGATGCCGAGCGTGTGTTCGGGGCCGAGCTGCCACACGCTGAGCGGCACCCCCACCTGGCTGTTCCAACTGCCGGGACTGCGCACGATGCGTTCTTCGCCACGAAGGAGCTGGAAGAGCCATTCCTTCACGATCGTCTTGCCGTTGCTGCCCGTGATACCGATCACCGGGATGGTGTACCGGCTGCGGTGCCAGGCGGCGATGTCCTGCAGGGCCTGCAACGTGTCGGCCACGGCCACGATGCTGGCATCGGGCATGGAGGTGGCATCCACGGGGTCGCTGACCAGGAATTGGCGGATCCCTTTGGCGTAGAGGGTGCCGATGTAGCGGTGGCCATTGTGCCGCGGACCCTTGAGCGCGATGAAGAGGGTGCCACTGCCGTGATCGGTGTTGCGCGAGTCGATGGACAGTTGGTCGATGCGGCGATCGCCCGGACCGGATAGCGTCCCACCGGTGATCGAGGCGATGGTGCGCAGCGTGGGCCGCTCGGCTGTCATGGCAACTGCGGCTTGGAGCGGGCAGCCAGGAAGCACTTCCGGCACAGTGGCTCGTAGCTGTCCGTTTCGCCGAGCACCACCAGGTCCTGGCTGGCGGTGGTGCGGTGGCTGTGGTTGGCCAGGTCGCCACAATGCATGCAGATGGCGTGGACCTTGGTCACGTACTCGGCCATGGCCATGAGGGCGGGCATGGGCCCGAAGGGTCGCCCTTGGAAGTCCATGTCCAGCCCGGCCACGATCACGCGGATGCCGCTGTTGGCGAGTTGCTCACAAACGGCCGGGAGGCCATCGTCGAAGAACTGGGCCTCGTCGATGCCCACCACATGGATGTCGTTGGTGAGCAGCAGCAGGTGGCTGCTGCCGGGCACGGGGGTACTGCGGATGGAGGTGCCTTCGTGGCTCACCACATCGTTCTCATGGTAGCGGGTATCCACGCCGGGCTTGAAGATCTCCACCTTCAGCCGGGCGAATTCGGCACGGCGCAACCGCCGGATCAGCTCCTCGGTCTTGCCGGAGAACATGCTTCCACAGATCACTTCCACCCAACCTTTACGGGGGGCATGTGGGCCGGTTCTCTCCAGGAACATCGATCAGGACCCGGGATATTGTTGAAGCCGGGCGTTGGCGGGGTGTGCGAAAATAGGGATCTTCGCGCTGGAGCCATTCCGAAGAACGGGAAAGCCATGAGCAACGAGAAGCCATTCCGCAAGATCAACGAACTGGTGGAGGCCCTGTCCGGTGCCTGCCAGGAGCTGAGCGCGGGTACCCTCCAACCGGACGGGCTGGAGCTGGCCTGCGACGATGCACGCGACCTGTATGAACGGTTCGTGGTGTTGCGCCACAAGGCCCGTGAGGCCATGCCCACGCCCAAAGCGCAGACCGGTGCCGCGAACAAGCTGCGCGAACCCGCGTCAACGCCGCGTGTCGCGGAGGAGCCCCTGCGGCTCGATACGCGTCCGGCTCCCGATCCTCCATCGCGCCAAACCTCGTTGATCGATGCCATCGCCAGCACCGAGGAGGACCAGACCACGGTGGTCGCACCCGCCACCACCATCGCGGAGAAGTTGGAAAAAGCCGCCGTGGATGATCTGGGCAAGGCCATCTCCTTGAGTCAGAAGTTCTGGTTCGTGGCGGAGCTGTTCAACGGCGATCGCATCGCGTACGACAAGGCCATGGACCGGCTCAATACCGCCACGAGCGCGACGGATGCCATGTCCTACGTCCAACAGGAGGTGATCGACAAGTTGAAGAAACCCGCCGATCCCGAGGCCGTTTCCACGTTCACCGACCTTGTTCAACGCCGCTACGCATGAGCCTACGAACGCTGGCCATTCTCACCCTCTCTTGGTGTTTGGGGGCAACGGCCCAAGAAGCCGACCATGTACGCGGTACCGCGCGCAAGTATGTGAAGAACCTCACCGCTCCTGCACTGCATGGACGTGGTTACGTGATGAATGGCGACGGGCTCGCGGCGGAGTGGATCGCTCAGCAGTTCGTGGGCATGGGGTTGAAACCACTGAAGGCGGACCATTTCCAGCCGTTCCAGTTCAATGTGAACACCTTCCCCGACAGCATGCGCGTAAGCTTGGATGGCAGGTCGCTTACAGCCGGTGTGGACTTCATCGTGGATCCCGCCTCGGGATCGGCGAACGGCACGTTCAACCTCGTACACCTCACTCCAGCGGATGTCCTTGATCCCGCGCGGCGCAGCATGAGCATGGGGGTGTTGAGCGGCCATGCGGCCTGCCTGCACTTCCCGGCCACCACCGATGCGGACACGTTGCGCCTGTATGGCGAAGTGGAGCGCGAGCTGATGTACTTCGGTCCGGTGGTGAAACAGGCACAGGGCAAGCTCACGTGGGGCGTAGCACAGGAGGCCAGGCCCTTCCCGCTGATCGAGGTCGCTGGTGCGGCGCTTACCGATAGCACGGAAAGCATCACGCTGAACGTGCGCAACGTGATGCGCCCGCGCCACGAAGCGCGCAACGTGCTCGGCTGGGTGAAGGGGCGCAGCAACAAATGGGTGGTCGTGGGCGCGCACTACGATCACCTCGGTCGCATGGGCTCGGAAGCGCTCTTCCCCGGGGCCAACGATAATGCCAGCGGTGTGGCCATGATGCTCGCGTTGGCGGAGTGGTTCGCCAAGCATAAGCCGAAGTACAACATGTTGTTCGTGGCCTTCGCGGGCGAAGAGGCCGGCCTGGTGGGCAGTGAATGGTTCATGGTGGACCGTTTGGTACAAGCATCGCAGATCAAGTTGATGTTGAACCTGGACATCCTCGGTACCGGCGACGACGGCATCACCGTGGTGAACGCTACGGCACAACCCAAGCTCTTCGACCAGCTGGTGGCCATCAACGGAGAACGGAAGCTACTGGCACAGGTGAAGGCGCGCGGGCCGGCCTGCAACAGCGATCACTGCCCCTTCGTGAAGCGCAATGTCCCTGCGCTCTTCGTGTACACCATGGGCGGTATCGCGGCCTATCACGATGTGCTCGATCGCGAGGAGACCCTGCCCCTTACCGAGTTCGCTGACCTTTACGCACTACTGAAAGAGTTCCTGACCATCCTCAAGTAGTTTCGGCCACCGTGCTCCGGACGAACGGCCACCGGGCGCATCCATACCATCACCCTCTGCAAGCCATCACGGATCACCGGGTCCATCCATGTCGGCCACGCGCTCATCCCTCACCCTGGTGCCCACACCGATCGGCAACCTGGACGACATCACCCTCCGTGCGCAGAAGGTGCTGGCCGAAGTGGATGGCGTGGTGGCCGAGGATACCCGGGTCACTGGTCGGTTGTTGCAGCACCTCGGCCTCCAACGCCCATTGATCCCGTTCCACGCCCACAACGAACACCGGATGGTGGAGCAGTTGGTGGCGCGCATGCAGGCTGGTGAACGTTTCGCCTTGGTGAGCGATGCGGGCACACCGGCCATCAGCGATCCGGGGTTCCTGTTGGTA
>SSGN01000237.1 GCA_008016945.1 Flavobacteriales bacterium | reverse complement strand
CGCACTGTTCGCAGGCTGGATCCTCTACGTCGACGCCCGTTCCGGCGAGTTCCTGCCGGCACTCGCCAAGGACTCCCACTGGCTGATCCTGCCGGTCGCCAGCCTGCTTTTCGCACAGGCATTTCGAGAGTACCCAAAAGCTTTCGAATTCGTGCAGATTGGCGCGGCGCTGTGCATCATCAACCTGCTGGCAACCATGTTCGTCATGGCCGAGTGGTTCGACAACTGGCACTATCCGCCGATTTTCGGCCACATCCGCCACCTTGGCCTGAGCATCGGATTCCTCTCGCTCATCCTGTTCACGAAAACGGCGAGCAGCACTTCAATCGCCGTATTGTTCCGACTCATACGTATCGTTGGACTGGCACTCGTTTTCTGGTCGGGGACGAGAGCCTCCATCCTTGCCTGGCTGTGCTGTATCGCAGTTTTCGTCCTGCTGGACCGCACATGGCTGAAAACATTGTTGATCGACACCACCGTCGCAATCGCGCTGTCCCAAATCCCCCCGCCCGCGTTTCCGGTCAATCAATGGACACCCGGCACCGTCGCTCGAACGATGGAGGAGTTAGCCGGCAGCGCAACACCGGCAACTGCTGCAAGTTCGATGAGACTTTCGCTATGGAAAGCGACGCTAACGGCCTTGAGCGATGGCGGGAATCTATGGACGGGGCTGGGCGGCAACGGATTTGCACGCCTGCAGGTGATGCACGGCGTGCAACTCACTGAGCGCCCGCATGTTCATCCTCACAACGCCGTCGTCCAGCTTGTTTGTGACTGGGGACTGATTGGGATTCTGTTGCTCGTCGGGCTGTTTTCCAAAGCCACGTTTCAGCCGGCGACGGGGCGCCTGCGTGCTAGTAACGCGCTTGCGTTAGCCAGTATCGTTTACCTGTTGGTGACAGGCATGTTCGACGCCACGCTGTTCCATCTGGAACATCTTGTTTACCTGATGCTGGGAGCCGGACTGCTTTTCAGCAAAGAATCTGAGTCCAAAAACCCCGGAATCCTTCTGTGGCAACCAGGCGTAATTGCATTCGTGGGCGGTCTCGTCGCCATACACCTGATTTCACTAGACTACCGAATCGGCATCTTCTGGTACTTCCCGACACAGTAGCGGCCAAGCTTTCAGTGCGGTGCAGTTGGCTATTCTTTCGTCGAAATGCACACTGACTTTGCATCGGCAAACCGCTGGCTTTCAAGTTTATCCAGCGTGCGCAGTATGTTGTTGTAGGAAACATCATTCTCATTCGCCATGGCGGAATATCCCGCACGGCTTGCCTGGCGCATTGTCCCGACGGCGTCACAGAAACTCCGACGCAGTACCGGACTATCGTGACGGACGCCGCCTGCCGACGCATCACTGTACTCACGATACGCCCGCTCGGCTGCTATCAAGGCAATCAGCGCTTTCACAGCGTACGGGCGTTGTACCTGTTCCGCCAGTGTCTCCGCCTCGGCGTATCGTCTGTGCGGCAGAAGCACAAAAACGATCTGGTCGCGGACGGCGTTGTGAAACGTGGGTTGCCGCTCGTACTCCCGAAGCAGCATCGAATAAGCATATTCCCATTCCTGAACCCGTTGCCAAACAGGATAGGCCGCGGCGGATGAAACAATCAGCATGAATGTCAGAATGAATCTGTAACTGCGAATTTTCAGGAACAGATCGACGAGCAGGAGTGCCAACCCGGCAACTGAAGCGAAGACAAATCGCTCACTTGCCAGGGACCATGTGGTAAACGGCGAGAATTGCAGATACATCGTCGTCGGCACGATCGAAAGCAAAACGCCAAGCGCCCATAGCTTCCTTTGAAAGAGGAAAGTTGCAAGAGCGAGTCCTGCGAGCAGCACGCTGGCACCGCTGATCCACCAATGCCATGAAGCGTAGGAATAGACGTCGTAGTAGAACTGCAGCGGATAGGGAAAAAGCAGGATGCCGATCAGCGCCGCCTGTATGCGTGAGGCTCTTTCCAGGACCGCGGGAAACCCAGGGGCGTTCGCTAATCCGATTCCGGTTTCTCGCGCGACGCTGAAGTGGATGGCCATGGCAAACGCAGCCAGCGTGACGACAACCAGCGCAGCGCCGTACCGAATTGTTCGCTCATTCGCAGACACCGCACCGCATCCCGCAAGGAGGATGACCACTATCAGCAGCGCATTCGCGATTGCAACCGCCTTGCTGAAACAGGCGAGAAGAAATAAGCCGGTCGCAAGTACAAGGAAAAACGCTCGTCCACTGCAGCGTATGCCACGAACTGTGCAGGCGAGGGAAAGGAAGCCGAAAGTTCCCGCCATGAGGTCCTTGCGGGACGCAATCCAGGCAACGCTTTCGACATGGGCGGGATGAAAGGAGAAGATCACGGCCCCCGCCAGCGCGATCACATTAGCATATCGCCCGTCACCCGGACGGCAGTAGAGAATCAGTTCCCGGAAAAGCCACCAAACGGCAAAGCAGCAAGCAGCGTACCAGAGCAGATTCGACAGGTGAAAACCGGACAGTTCGTCTCCATAGACACGAAAATCAAGCCAGTAGCTTAGATCCCTTACCGGAAGAAACTCCCACGGATTGGCGCGTTCGGCGAGTAGTCGGTAAAGCTCGCTCCACGGGGCACTGCGTAGCAACTTGTTTGAGTACGCAAGGTAGATATCGTCGTCGGCGAAAGCATAGTGCGAGAGGGTCGGCAGATACAGGCAGAAAGCGAGAAGGAGAAGCAGCAGCAGTACATTCCGCAGCCTGTCCCATGCCCCCCCTTGATAGATCACGGTGCGCCTTCGTTTCCGGAAGCAATCGCCTTGAAGAACACGGCCTCAAGCGAAGCCTTGGGGCGGACATCCTGCAATACCGCACCATCGGCTTGAATTTTCGCTATCGCTTGAGGCAACTCGAGCGCGCCGACTTCCAGTACATGCAATCCGGCCCTGGCTGACACTTCGCCGTCGATCTCGGCATTCTTGCGGTATCTGAGCACATAACGATCCGCCTGGTCCGCAACGACTTCTTGTGGAGAGCGAATTGTCAGCAATTTACCCCGATGGATGAGACCGAATCGATCGGCAATGGATTCAACATCGTGCAGAACGTGTGAGGAAAAAAACAGGGTTCCGCCACCCGACCGGTATTCGCCCAGGATATCCACCACATCCTTGCGGCCGACAGGATCGAGACCGGACAAGGGCTCGTCGAGTATCAGCAGTCGCGGCTTGATTGCCAGTGCATGTGCCAACGCCACGCGCTGGGTCATCCCCTTCGAGAATGCGCGTACGGGCTTGTTTGCAACCGCCGAGAGGCCAAAGCGCTCAAGCCATATCATGCAGTGTTGGCGCTCGTCGCTAACCTTGACACCGTGGAGGCGCATGCCCATCTTCAGGATTTCGAACGGGGTCAGAAAATCATAGACCGACGGATTTTCCGGCACATAGCCGAGACCGGCTCTGGCGATCGGCAACGCAACATCGTGGCCAAAAAGCTCCGCACGACCAGCACTCGCCCGAAGCACGCCGGTGAGAATCTTGATCGTCGTACTTTTTCCGGCACCGTTGGGCCCGATGAATCCGAAAGCCTCCCCTTCGCCAATGGAGAGGGAGATGTCATCAACCGCGTTCACCGGCGCCGATCGCCATGAACGCGGATAAGTCTTGCTCAAATTTTCGACATGGATTGCAGGCGTCATCTGGGGGGCTGGACGTTGAATACGGGAGTTCCTTCGGCATCGAGAGCATAGCCGAAACCGAACGGGTCAACCGGCAGGGCGACCAAGAAACCGCCGGAAACCAGTTGATCCAGAGTACGTGGCACCTCACCGGTGCGCGTCCGAAAAGCGGCGGCCGCCTTCCGGAGTTCGAGCAGATCCCGCAAGCGCTGTGCACGCTGCTGCAGATAGGCTCGAAAATCCTTGCGCTTGGCCTGTTTCGCCATCGATTCAACCACTGCGGCGGCCACTTCCAGATCCTCGGTGCGGTCCAGCCATCTTGCCGCGAAATTCTCCATGAGCAGGCGCTCGTCGTCGTCAGGCAACTTCGCAGCAGCGTTTCGTAGCCAAGCCGACGCAGCGGCAGCGTCCCCCTTGAACTGCAGAAGATTGAAAGCGTAAAGGAAGGACGGCTGATAGTCGAAAGGCCGGGCAATGCTTGCGCGACGCAATATCGTCTGTGCGGGGTCCACCTGCCCGTTCCAGGGCAGAATCGCCGCAGCAATGTAATAGTTGTCTTCGTGTGCCGGATTCAGCCAGGAAGCGTCGACCTGCACCTTTGCAAGCACCTTGTACTGATCGGGCTGCATCCGCATTGTGTCGGCAATGAGCGCACGTACATTGCCAAGATTGGCCGCAAGAAAGCGATCGCCTCCCGCCATGAACACCTGCACGAAGAGAGGCAAGGCCACCTCGATCTCCGACGCAGCCTGTTTGCGTACATGAGGACGCAGTTCATTAACCGCCAGCAGGAAGAGAATCACGCTGACGACAAATATCAGTGGTGCAAAAAAATCAACGCGGCGGCGCACGTCACCCTCTACGAAAAATCACGCCGCGAGAATGTCCAAACCGCCAGCGTCAGCATCATTGCCGCATAGGCGAGCGCCATCGCCAAGCCAAGCCCCATGGTCGGGGCACCTGGGAAAAGATCGTACATCGGCCAATCGCGCCAATCGAGGCGAGACATGTCCGGAAGGAACCATTGCACCAACTGGACCAGGGGGCTGAAGCGTGCATGGAACTCGACGTCGCCATCGGCCCCGGCCTCCAGATACTGGATGACCGCACCGAGACTCTTGCCGGCGACCGCAAAGGCTGCGCCGAGCGCAACAGGAAGCATCGTGACCGTGGAGACAGTGGCGATCCACATGGCGAACGAGGCCACCAGCGCCGCATCGACCCACAAGCCGAAAATGGTACTCCAGTACGAAATACCAAGGCCGACGCGAAAGCTCTGTTCGTAAGCGCCGCCAACGGTCAGCACCGTCAGCCAGAGCAACATGCCGAGCAGCAGCGCAGCCAGCCCCAAAAGGCCAAGGATGCCAAGGTAGCGCCCGAGAACATAGGAAGCACGCGACACGGGATAGCTCAAGGCATACATGACGGTACGGCGCTCGATCTCGCGTCCGACCAGTTCCTGCACCCAGAACAGCGCAAAAAGCACGAGGCTGAAGCGAAGGCCGGAAAGGCCGACGTCGAGGGCAACGGTCTTCGGCTGACGCGGCGAAAAAGAGGCCGACAGAAAAGCGACGCCGACGAGCAGGACACCGAGAACAAGGATGGCGTGAACGCTTCGGCTACGAAAACCGGAGCGCCAGGCAGAGAGACAGAATTGCCACATAGAAACAAAAGAAGCGCGCCAAAGCGCGCTTCTTTCTTTATCAAATCACCCCAACAACTTAGGTCGCAGCAGCCAGAAGAATAGCCAAGGGCGCGTCCAGTTGGGCGGCTGTACAAGTAGAGCTAGCACAAACGCCTTGCACGCCAACAGAACCGCCACCGGTGCTGCCGCCGAAGATATGCTTACCCTTGATAGACGAAGACGTAACGGCCGCACCGTTAGCGGTTTGGTTGAACCGCGCATCAACGTTATTGGAGCACTTTACGGCGACGTCCGTGCGAACGAAGTTCGCCGGGTTACCGCTAATAATCGCCGCACCAGTAGTGGACGAACAAACCGTCTGTTGAGCAAATGCAGCGCCACTCACGGCCATACAGAAAACAATACCGAAAACTTTTTTCATCTCAATCTCCTGTGTGTTCGGGGGCTTATTAAGGCGTCGAGTTGGCAACAGCCGCAGTAAGGATGTTCTTGGCATCCGACTGCGCAGCCTTGTCCTCGCCCTTCTTGGTGTACTCGGTGAACTGCGGAATGGCGATGGCGGCCAGAATGCCGATGATCGCAACGACGATCATCAGTTCGATCAGGGTGAAACCCTTCTGCATGGACTTCTTCATAATTTCCTCCTGTTAATAACGGCTGGAAACCGTTGACTCACTATACACAAAAAGCATGCCAGACCATACCCCCTGCGAATAAACGGTTTTGTGGCGAAACGCACATCGATCAGTGACGTTTTTTGTCACCCGATCGACATTTGTCGACCATCAGTCACTGATCGCATCGATCTGTGCCGGATCCAGAAATTCCTGCGCGTACTTCAGATACACCTTCTGCTGTACGAAAACCTCGAACAGGTCCGGGTCGATATGCCCGGTGTTGCGGAAGTTCTCCAGTATCCGCATCGCCTCGGAGAGCTTCATGCCGTGCTTGTAGGGGCGGTCGCGGGCAGTGAGCGCCTCGAAGATGTCGGCGATGCCCATCACCCTGGCCTGCACCGACATTTCGTCGCGCTTCAACCCTTTTGGATACCCCTTGCCGTCCATGCGTTCGTGGTGGCCGCCGGCGTACTCCGGCACGTTCTTGAGG
>SSGN01000035.1 GCA_008016945.1 Flavobacteriales bacterium | reverse complement strand
AGCGAAGTGCCGAGGGCGTTGGTTGGGTTTCTGGCGGGTAGGGTCATTTTGGGCTTCTTCGTGGTTTTGTTTTTCGGTAAGCCGTTGTGTTTGTTATCAATGGGGTGGGTCTTGGTGCGGTGGGGGGTGGGACGTTTGCCGGCGGGCACGGGCTGGACGCAGATGCTGGCCATCTCGATCCTCTCCGGGCTGGGTTTCACCATGGCGGTCTTCATCAACGAACTGGCCTTTGATGACGTGGCGGTACGGGAGCAAGCCAAGTTGGGGATCCTCTTCGCCTCGGTCCTGGCGGCCACATTGGGCGCGCTCCTGTTCCGGTTCTTTTCGCGGAAGGCGGTGGCGTAGGTGGATCCCCTATTGGCCGTTGGTGTCCTGCGGAAGACGCCTCATGGCACCTTCCTTCAGGGCGTACCTGCTCCATTGGAGCTCGCGAATGCCGCCGGCGGAGAGCACCCGTTCGATCGCGATCAGGGCGTAGGGCATGGTGTCCACGCGGTACATGGGCAGGCCGGGCACGCGTTGTCGGGTGGTGCGGTCCATGCGGAGCAGGCGGTCCTTCAGGGCGTCGAACTCCAGGGCGGTGAAACCCAGGTGGGTGGTCTGCGGGTCCAACGCCGCACCGCGTTCGGCCTGCACCATGGCGGCGAGGCTATCGAAGCTGCCCGCGCTGCCGATCAGCACGTGCGGCTCGTGCCGGTCGATGATGGCGTACAAAGCCTGGAGCCGGTCGTCGAGATGGGCGGCGATACGGGCTTCTTCCTCCAGGGTGATGGGGTCGTTCGCCGGGATGCGTTCGAGCAGGCGTGTGGTGCCCACCTCGAAGCTGTGCTTCCACATCAGGGCTTTGTCCGTGGCCAGGATGAATTCGATGCTGCCGCCACCGATGTCCATCACCAGGGCGGGCTTGCTGGTGAAGGGCACCGCCTGCCGCACCCCTTCAAGGATCAGCTCGGCCTCCTCATCGCCGGGGATGATGGTGATACGGATGCCCAGGTGTTCCGCAGCCGCGCGCGCGAAAGCGTTCCCGTTACGGGCGTTGCGCAGGGCGGAAGTGCCGAAGCCTTCGAGGTGTGCCACGCCGTGTGCCAAAGCCGTGGCCTTGTAGCGCTGTAGGGCATCCAGCCCGCGTTGGAACGCGTCCGGTGCGATCATCCCCTGTTCGATGCCACCACGCCCCAAGTGTACGGGCACCTCTTCGCTGTGAAGGATCCGCAAGGGCCCATCGCCCTGTTCGAACACGAGCAGGTTGAAGGTGTTGGTGCCGAGGTCGATGATGGCGTGGGGCATGTGCGATTCCGCGGTTGTCCGGACCAGGGCATGAGGGGGGGGCCATCCTGCCGACTACCCTTTATAGAAGAGCCACTTCCCCAGTTCCTTCCAGTTCACCTTCTTGCCGTACATGAGTATGCCGGTGCGGTAGATGCGGCCCGCCACCCAGGTGGTGCCGATGAAGGCGGCAACGAGCAGGGCCATGCTCAGGATCAGTTGCCAGGTGGGTGCACTGCCCATGGCCACGCGCACCATCATCACAATGGGGCTGGTGAAGGGGATGATGCTGCTCCAGAACACCGCGGGGCTTTCCGGGTTGTACACCGCCATTTGGGCGATGATGATGGCGGCGATCATGGGCATGGTGACCGGGAACATGAATTGCTGGGTGTCCGTTTCACTGTCCACCGCCGAGCCGATCGCTGCCAGCAGCGAGCTGTACAAGAGGTAGCCACCGATGAAGTAGAAGAGGAACACGGCGAGGATCAAGGGGATGTCGATCTGCCTGAGCGGCCCGAGGATCTCTTCCTGGTCGAAGGCCGCTTGGCCGGCTTGTGCTTTTTCCAGCTGGGCCTGTACCTCGGTGGTCATGCCTTGTTCGGCGAGTTGCGCGGGGGCGAACTTGTCGGCGGCGATCAGGGAGGTTCCCACGCCGATCATGGTGGTGGTCATCACGATCCAGAGGATGAATTGGATGAAACCCACCAGGGCGATGCCGATGATCTTCCCCATCATCAGTTGGAAGGGTTTCACGCTGCTGATGAGCACTTCCACGATGCGGTTCTGTTTCTCCTCCATCACGCCACGCATCACCTGTACGCCATACATGAAGATGAAGATGAACATGAAGTAGCCGAAGAAGAAGCCGATCAGTGCGCGTTCTTGGGCGAAGGATTGGGTGCCCACCTCCTCGATGTCGAATTTCCGCAGGTCAAGGGGCTTGCGCACACGGTCGTAGGCCTCCTTGTCGATGTTGGCGTCGCGCAGCTTGGCCTGTTCGATGGCCTTCTCCAGCTCGTTGCGGATGGTGCCCATGGCGAATTCGCTGGGGAGGCTCTTGTAGTACAGGTCGGCCTGTGGAACGTTGAGCACGTTGGGCAGCAGGTTCACCCGTACGGTGTAGGGGCTGGCCTTGAAGGCGCTGTCCGTCCAGGCTTGTCCATCGAGGAGGAACTTCACATCATCGGTGTCCCGGAGCCGGGTGCCGATCACGCCTTCCGTGTCGATCACCAGCACATGGTGCGTGGTGGCTTCCTGTGAGGCGAGGTAGGTGGTGAGGAGGATGCCACCGGCGATGAGCACGGGTCCCAGGATCGTCATGATCAGGAAGCTGGGCTTGCGTACACGCGTGATGAATTCGCGCCAGATGATGAGCTTGATCTTGTTCATGCGGAACGTTGCGTTCTGGTCCGGTCAGGGTTGGTGCGGTGCTCCGTGCGCGCTGGTGGCGGTGCGGGCTGTTGGTGCATGGGGCGTGCTCATTCGGTCATTCCTGCCGTAACGTGGGCAGGTTCGGTCTCGCTCACCACGCGGATGAAGATGTCGTGCATGCGGGGGATCTCCTCGTGTACGCTGCGCACCTGCACGGCGGGCAGGAGCTGGCGGAGCACATCGTTCAGGGTGCTGCCTTTGCCGAGGCGGATGCGGGCGGTGCCGTGGTCGCCATCCTCCTTGGAGTCGATCAGCTCGCCGGTGAAGGAAAGGGCATTGGCCATGGCCACGCGGTTGCCGGTGTACTCCAGGCGGAAGATGTTCTCGGCATAGCGCCGCCGGATCTCGCGCACGTTACCGTGGAGCATCAGGCGGGCATGGTCGATCAGGCCGATGTTGTCGCACATCTCCTCCACGCTGGGCATGCTGTGGGTGCTCAGCATCACGGTCACGCCCTGGTCGCGCAGGTTCAGGATCTCGGTGCGCACCAGTTCGGCGTTGATGGGGTCGAAGCCGCTGAAGGGTTCGTCCAGGATCAGCAGCTTGGGTTCGTGCAGGATGGTGGTGATGAACTGCACCTTCTGGGCCATGCCCTTGCTCAGTTCTTCCACCTTCTTGTTCCACCAGTCGCCCATCTCCCAACGTTCGAAATGGCTTTTGAGGCGTTTGGTGGCCTCGGCCTTGCTCAACCCTTTCAGCTGGGCGAGGTAGAGGGCCTGTTCGCCCACCTTCATCTTCTTGTAGAGGCCGCGTTCCTCGGGCAGGTAGCCCATGTGCGCCACGTCGGCATCGGTCATGGGCTTGCCGTTCATCAGCACGCGTCCTTCGTCCGGGCCGGTGATGCGGGTGATGATGCGGATGAGGGTGGTCTTCCCGGCGCCATTGGGCCCGAGCAGGCCGAACACCTGTGCTTCGGGAACGGTCATGTTCACGCCATCGAGCGCGGTGTGGTTCCCGAAGCGTTTCACGATGCCTTGTACTTCGATCATGGGCAGGTACCTGGGTGGTGCGGGGCGAAGGTAGCCCCCCCGCACCACCCACGCCCACCGCTCGCCCCGCACATCGCCCGCTGCTGTGATCGGGTGGTTGAAGCAGGAAGCCCCGCCCACCTTGCGGCGGGCGGGGCTTCCCCTATCGCATGCGTGCCTTACGGCTGGATCACCAGGCGCTCGGTGTAGGCCTTGTCGCCCGCGGTGATGTGTACCATGTACATGCCGCCGGCCAGGTCGCCGTTCAGGTCCAGGTTCGTTTTCACGAATCCGTCCTGTACGGCGATGGTACGTGCCCATACGCGCTTGCCGGAGAGGTCGTACATATCCACGTTCACGGTGTTCACGCCCTGCTGCACGTTGGTCACGTTCAGGAAGAGCTGGTCGCCGTGGTTGGGGTTGGGGTAGAGGGTGAACACACCATCACCCATCAGGGCCATGCTGTTGTTCCCGCCATCCATCTCCTGGCAGTTGATCGTCACCTCGCAGACCTTGCCCCAGTCGTCGGTATCGGCACATGCTGCGGCCTGGCTGGAGCTACCGGGTCCGAAGCACCAGGTGGCGCCGCCGTTGAGGCTCACGCGCACATCCACGGCGTAGGTCTTGCTGCACTGGAGCGGTGTACCGTTGGTCCAGTTCAGCACCAGCTGCGCGCTCTTCTGGGGCGGACGCACGATGCAGATGCCCTCACCCGCGATGCGGAAGCGGAACTGGTAGCGCACGTTGCTGCTGGCCACGGCGGGCACAGGCTGGGGCGGGTTGGCGTAGATGCGGTTGGCCGGACGGCTGGCACCGCCGAATTCGCGGCTCACGCCACAGCTGTAGTCGCTGGTGTTGGCCGGGTCGTCTTGCAGCTTCACGCGTGGGCAAGCCGCGAGAGCAGCATCGATCTTGAACTGGCAGGCAGGGCCGAACGCCAGGTTGTTACCGGCCACACGACCGCGCACGCGCACGTTGAGCAGGATGTTCGCGGGCAGGTGCGGGGTGGCCATGCTGTTGGTCCAGCCGTTCACTTTGAAGTGGCAGGCGCGCAGCGCACCGGAACCGTAGCCATCGCTGGTGGCGTGGCTGCGGAAGCGGCGGAAGCTGTAGCTGCCGTTGGGGTCGTAGAACCAGAACTCGTAGCCGCTGGTGGTGTTGGTAACGCCGTACTGTGCGGAAACGGTGGGGTTCGCGGTGGCCACGATGAACTTGTTGTTCACCCAGTCCAGCTTGTCGCAGCTGGCGAAGATGGGCTTGTCGGATCCGATCGGCAGGCAGAAGGTCTGGTTGCCGCTGATGGCGCTGAGGGATCCGCTGCTGAAGTTGGCGGTGTTGTCGATGATGCGTTGTCCTGCGGCGGTGGTGAGCAGGTATCCGCCACCGAGTATGCCATCGCCTTCACCGTCGGTCACGGCCAAGCGGTAGCATCCATCGGCGAGGCAGAGGGTCTGGGCGTGGTCGCCGTTGGGGTAGACCTGCCCACCCGATGCCACCGTGTTGCCGCCTTGGTCGTAGAGGGTCCATCCCACGTTGCTCACACCATCGCCGTGGATGGAGAGGATCACCTCGTTCTGTACGCATCCGCCCTGGGGCGTGCCGTGGCACTCGCAGTTGGCGTCGATCACGTCGCCGGTGGTGTTGGCGTCGAGGTCGTCGCAGGCATCACCTTGCACCCCGGCCAGGTTCGGGCAGTTGTCGTTGCAGTCGGCAATGCCGTCGTTGTCGGTGTCGGTATCAGCCACGCCGCAACCGCAGGCTCCGGGGTTCTGCTTGTTGATGTCCGAGGGGCAGAGGTCGGTGTTGTTGGCCACATAGCCGCCGGGCTGGCTGCAGGTGAATCCGGCCTGGCTTTCGTTGGGATCGCCGAAGCCGTCACCGTCGGTGTCCGCATACCAGGTGGTGGGCACATCGGGGTTTCCGCAGCCGCAGGCACCGGGGGCGATCTTGTTGGGATCGTTCGGGCAGCCGTCCTGCGCATCGCAGGTCAGGTCGCCATCGGCATCCTGGAAGGTGTGGGTCACGATGCCGTTCGTGCATTGATCCAGGGTGCAGGGGTCGCCATCATCCACGGTGAGCTGGGAGCAGGCGCAGCCGTCGCCGTTCACACCCTCGCCGTTGGGCGTGCCGGGGCAGAGGTCGAAGTAGTTGCAGACCCCATCGTCGTCCGCATCGTTGCAGTGCAGGCGGTAGCTGACGCCACATACGTTCGTGGCGTAGAGTTCCAGGTAGTAGGTGCCGGCCGCCAGCCCGGTGAAGTTGACCAGGCTGCCCGCGGGAATGCCGCCACCTCCAGTGGTGTAGTTGTTCCAAGTGATCAGGGTCCCCACTTCGTTCAGCAGGTTGATCCGAAGGATGCCCGCCACGGCGGCTTCAGCCTCCAGGTCGAAGGTGATGGCGCCTGCAACGGGAAGGATCACCTTATAGTGGTCGTTGTTCTCCACGTAGTGCGAGAAGTTCAAATGCCCCTCCGCCTGTGCGGAGTCGGGGTTGAACGCGATCGCCGTGGCCGTGGTCCCGTTGGGTTCGGCGTCGTTGCCGAAGAACGGAGGCGTCACCGTGTAGCTCAGCTCGTAGCTGGCACCGCATACCCCGTTGCTGTGTACTTCCAGGTAGTACACCCCCTGCGCATCGCAGGTATAGGACTGGGTCACCGAATTCGGCGTACCACCGGTGCCGGTGACGTAGTTGTTCCAATGCAGCTGGGCGCCGACATCGTTGTACACATCTATGCGCAGGCTGCCTGCCGCAGCGGCTTCGGAATTGAGGGTGATGTTGAGGACGCCATCTCCGGGCGTCTCGATGCGGTAATAGTCCGAGTTGTCCCCGTAGTGGCTGAAGTTCACATGCCCCTCGGTGACCGTGGCCGGGGGCAGCACGGGGTTGGCATCGGCTTGGGCTGGGGTGTTGTTCGGCTCGGTGTCATTGGCGAAAAGTGGTGCCGTGATCGTGTAGCTCAATTGGTAGCTGGCACCGCATACCGCGGTACTGCGTACTTCCAGGTAGTACACCCCCTGCGCGTCGCAGGTATAGGACTTGGTCACGGAATTCGGGGTACCGCCGGTACCAACGGCGTAGTTGTCCCAATGCAGCTGATTGCCATTGTCGTTGTATACATCGACACGCAGGTGGCCCGCCCCAACGGCTTCGGAGTTGAGGGTGATGTTGAGGGTGCCATCCCCAGGGGTTTCGATGCGGTAATAGTCCGAGTTGTCCACGTAGTGGCTGAAGTTCACATGGCCTTCGGTGACCGTGGCCGGGGCCAGCGCGCCGTAGACATCGGCCTGGGCTGGGGTGTTGTTCGGCTCTGCGTCATCCGCAAAGACCGGTGCCGTCAGCGTAAGCGTGAGCGCATAGGTGTAGCAAAGGCTGGCGCTGCTTCCCTGCAACCGCAGGTAGTAGGTGCCCTTGTTCAGGCAGTTCACCGTGGTGGTCGCGTTGTTGGGTGCCCCTTGGGGGCCCGAGACATGGTTGAACCAAGTGAGCTGAGCACCATCGGAATTGTACAGATCCACCCGGATGTTGGAATTGCTACCGCTCGAATTGTCGGCGGCGGTGTTGATGTTGAGCTGGCCGTCCGCGGTCAGGTTCAGCATGAAGTAGTCCACGTTGGCCCCGGAGGAGCACGGCACCGGTCCCATGTCGCCGCTCATGGCGGTGCCCAGGGTGATCGTGTTCGCGTTGGCGATGTCGTCGTTCGGTTCGCTCTCCGTTTGCGCCCACGTACACAGCGGTACGGCCAGGGCCAGCACGGTTGCGAGTAGGTTGTTGCGTGCTTTCATGAGGGTAGGGTTTTGGGTGGTTGAACAGGGTGGTTTCTCGTACATCGAACTGAGTTGGGCAATGTGAACGATCGGCTGCCGGACCGGTGAAGAATGAAGCCTCCACCCGCATCCATGCCGGGCTTTCAACTCTGGATCAGCCGGCCACCCCACTGCTTCTCGGCGACCTTCAGGTCCAGGATGTACGTGCCTAGGGCCAGAGCGCCCAACGGCACCATGTACAGGCCTGGAGACCTCCTCCGAGCACCGCGCAACGGGACCGGCCGGTGAAGGATGTGGCGCGCATCATCGGCCGCAATTGAATGTCCAAATGGTAGCATACCGATCCGCCACGGGCGAACCGTTGTGTATGGATCATACCATTTCGTAATAGAAGGCCGTCCGAAGATGTGCCGCTATTTTTTCACAGGCCGATCCGGGAGGCCCGTTGCAACGCCGAAAACGTGGACCGTAGGGAGTGAAGCTACCGAGGGCGGGGTCTACGGAACAGGTCTCTTCGGAGAAGGCATGCGGAAAAAGAGCAAGCAGATCGGAGGTTTTCTATTGCGAAATGGTATCATTTCCAGCGGCACGCCAGCACGTACTGTGGGCGTGTTCCAGCCTTGGGTCAGGGAAGTGTTCCGATGTCCCCATGGTATCCAAGCAAGAAGCCCCGCGCCTGTGGCGCGGGGCTTCCCGTTCGAATGGGGTTTATCTCCTTACGGCTGGATCACCAGGCGCTCGGTGTAGGCCTTGTCGCCCGCGGTGATGTGTACCATGTAGAGGCCGCTGGCCAGCTGGCTGCCGAGCTCCACGTTGGTGTTCACAAAGCCATCCTGTACGGCGATGGTACGTGCCATCGCGCGCTTGCCGGAGAGGTCGTAGATGTCCACGCTCACCGTGCTCACCCCTTCCTCCACGCTGCTCAGGCTCACGAAGAGCTGGTCGCCGCGGTTGGGGTT
>SSGN01000056.1 GCA_008016945.1 Flavobacteriales bacterium | reverse complement strand
CGGTGATGCCGAAGCCCATGCATTCCACCAGTTGGCCATCGCTGCCGGAGCTCACGATCAGCGTGGGACGGGGCCCCTTCCCGATCGGACTCGGGAAGAAGTAGCACGGGATGCTGCCGTAAGGAGATTCCACCCGGAACTGCTGCACCGGGCGATCGAACGCACGCGCGGCCGCGAGCCAGCGTCGTTGACAGATGCGGAAGTAATCCGCCTCATCATCCGGTCGCGATCCGCCCAACACGAAGAACAGTGCCTGTGCCGCGTAGGAGGAGGCCCGCATCATGCGTTGTCGGTAGGTGACGGCATCGGACTTGCCTGACCTCTTGGCCAGTCGCTCCATGCGGTCGCCCATGTCGACGAAGCCTTGGATCAGGGCGTCGAAGTCGCCCGTCGTGGTGTCGGCGTCGCTGGGGTTTCCGGTCTTCTTGTTGACCTGCTGGACGACACGCATGACCTCGCCCACGTCCGAGGTGTGCGGGCTGGCGCCGCCGAGGCAGAAGGAGATCTGCCCGTTGAACGCGGAGTTGTTGAACAGCGGCAGCAGGACGTTCGGCGCTGCTGCGGGGGCCGGTGGGGTTGCTCGTGAGGCGGTGGTGCCGATGAACGGAGCGACGGCCGTGGCTGCCCCCATGAGGCCGGCACCGGCCAGCATCTGACGTCGGGTCACGGTCATGATTCGACGCTACGCCGACTCCCTCCCCTGACGCGTGGTCAATTGCCAGATCGCTGTTGTGTCGGGGGGTGGCGGGACCATGGGTCGTCGGTCATGCATCGGTCGGTCCCGACTGCAGGACCCGTTACGAGGGGGAGGAGTTATGAACTCGTGTGTGTCATGCCTGACATGGCTGATCGCGATCCCGGTGCTGCTGTTCGCGGTGGCCGCGTTCGGGCCGTGGCTTCTGCTCCTGATCGTCCCACTGGTTCTGGTCGCACTTGCTGCGGGCGGGTCGACCACGGCTGGGTGCGACTGCAACTCACGGCCGTGCTGCCAACGGGACGGACGCTGTGGGCCGGGTGGCCGCTGCTGACTCCGTGTCGGTCAGCGGCAGGTGCAGCGCTGGTCCTGAGGGACGTTGGCCAGGACCTGGTCGACGTGCATCCCACATCCGGAGTACGTGATCTTGTTGCAGGTGCGGCAGCGAGCGGGACTGCACATGGGCCCTCCTGGAGGCGTCGGTCCGGTCCAAGTCGACCGGGCATGGCCGCAATATACCCATGGGGGTATTCTTCACACAACTTGAACGCCGCTGGTCAACGGCGGACGGCAGCCGCGGACCCGGTGTCACGCAGACGAGGTCCCAAGGTTGCGGCGACGAAGACCAGCCACGCCACCATGCCCACGTGCAGGACGTCATTCTCCGAGAAGTACACACCCGCCCCGGCATCCCACAGCGACTGCGTGACGCCGGCGGCGTAGTAGGCGAAGTAGGCGACCTGGACCGCGATCAGCAGGATCGCGGCCCACAGGATCCACCGCGCAGCGGTGTCCTTGGTCCTGCGATAGCGAACCGCCGACACAACGATGACGGTGATCACCCCGGGAAGAGCGAACAGCATGAGCACTTCGAACGACAGCAGGGTCTTGTCCGGCAGTAGGACTCCCGCGGCCAGGACCAGGCAGTAGACGACAGCGTTGGCGATCGCATAGCCGATCATGAGCCGCCGGCCTCTGACCTGGGCGCACGCGTATGCCACCGCGATCAACATGGCGCTGACGCTCCAGGCCTGGGTCAGGCTGTACCCCACCTCGAAACCGTTGGTGTAGCGGCAGAACTGCTCGCCGGCGCACTTCAACTCGTAGCTGAACGCCTGGTAACTCACGCCCGCCTGCGCTGCGCCCAGGCCCCCCAGAATCAGCGCGACCCCCAGCCATGCCCGGGAGCGCTGGCCTCGGCGGCTGACCAGGAAGTAGATCCCGACACCCACCCACAATGCAGCCAGGGCGAACACCAGGACGGTGCCCAACGGCTCGTTGACGACTGTCTGGCCGACGGTCACACACGGCCGTTGCACACACCACTCGGCGGGCGTCACCGGTGGGTCGTACTGCAGTTGGTCCAGCCGACCGCACCCGGTCAGGGCGATCCCCGTCAGTGCGATGAGGGGCAAGCGTCGAGGGAAGTGTCGAGCGGGAGCCACTGGTCCACCCTGCCACCTGCGGAATGTGGTGGCCAAAGCGATCCGATCGCCATGCCGGGGTCCGAGAGTGCCGCAACGGCCGAGCGCGGTGCCTCCCCCCTGCCATAGTGGCGATGGATGAACCATGACGACGACGGCCACTGATCGCTCGACCGCCTGGCACACGCTTGCTCCCGATCAGGTGGTGCGTGCGTTGGGCTCGGATGCCCGAACCGGCCTGACCACGGCCGCGGCTGCCCGCGAACTGGAGCGGCACGGACCCAACGTGCTTCCGCAGGAGCCGCAGCCGTCTGCCTGGCAGATCGTGCTGCGCACCTGGGCCGATCCCATGAACCTGATGCTTTCGATCGTCGCGGTGGTCAGTTTCGTCTTCGGCCAACCGGAGACCGGGATCCTGATCGTGTTCCTGGTCCTGCTCAACGTGTTCATGGGAGCCAGCCAGGAGATCAAGGCGCAGCAGTCTGTGGGCGCACTCGCCTCCATGCAGGTTCCCGATGCCCTCGTGGTGCGCGGCGGTGTCACCATGGCGGTCCCAGCCGTGGATCTCGTACCAGGTGACATCTTCATACTCGAACCCGGTGACCTGGTACCTGCGGACGGACGCCTGATCAATTCCGCATCTCTGGAAGTCGTGGAGAGCGGGCTTACCGGCGAGAGCGCCCCCGTGGGCAAGGATCCCGAGACCGTGCCCGATGCGGACACAGCCTTGGGGGACCGCACGGACATGGTGTTCCAGAACACGTCGGTCACCCGGGGCACGGCCACCGTCATCACCGTCGCCACCGGCGCGGATACCCAGATGGGCAAGATCGCTGGGATGCTCAACAGCGTCCAAGCCCAGCCCTCGCCCTTGCAGAAGGAGATGCGCTCCCTGACGATCAAGCTGTCGATCCTGGCGTGGGTGGCGGTCGTCCTGATCGTGGTCATCGGTCTGATCCGGGGACTACCCACCAGTCAGATCGTCCTGCTGGGGATCACTGTGGCCATCTCCTCCATCCCGTCGGGCCTGCCCACGTTCCTCACCGCGATGCTCTCCTACGGGGCCCAGCGCCTGGCGAAGGCGAAGGCAGTGGTCCGCAACCTGACGGATGTCGAGACCCTCGGGTGCACCAGCGCGATCAACAGCGACAAGACCGGCACCCTGACCCTGGACATGATGACCGCCACGCGGATGTTCAACGCCGGTCAGTGGTTCCACATCGAAGGCCAGGGCTATGCGACCTCAGGCGCCATCCTGGGGGCGGCCGGGCAGAGCCTGCCCGACTTCACGCCCTTGGCCTATGGGCTCACACTCTGCTCCGACGCGACCGTCTCCGACGCCGGAGAGGTCCTGGGGGATCCGACTGAGGCGGCCCTGGTGGTGTTGGCCGCCAAGATGGGCGTGGATGCCTCCATCTCCCGCGCGGAGTATCCACGGACTGCCCTCGTCCCCTTCGACTCCGCTTACAAGTTCATGGCGACCTTCCATCTGGCTCCGATCGACGACGAACCCGCTCTGGTGGAACTGGTCAAAGGGGCGCCCGACGTCGTGCTGTCCCGTTGCTCGACGGCGACGTGGGGTGACGCCGTGGTGCCGATGGCGCAGGTGCGCGATCAGATCGCAGCGGCCAACGATGAACTGGCGTCGACGGGGCTGCGGGTGATGTCGTTCGCCTATCGGCAGTTCTCGCCAGAGCAGCAGTCCGAGATCCAGGCCGACCCGATGGCTGCGGTCGATGACCTGACGTTCGTGGCGCTCGTGGGGATCATCGACCCGCTGCGTCCCAGCGCCAAAGACGCAGTGGCCGTGGCCCGAAAGGCCGGCATCGACGTCCGGATGATCACGGGGGACCATGCCGTGACCGCCGAGGCGATCGCCCGCGAACTGGGTCTGGGACCAGGAGTCATCACCGGCCCCCAGTTCCAGCAACTGACGGATCAACAACTGGCGGAACGGCTGGACGACCTGCACGTGTTCGGGCGAGTGGCGCCCGAGGACAAGCTGCGACTGGTCAGTGTGATGCAACGGAACGGGGACACCGTCGCCATGACCGGGGATGCGGTCAACGACGCCGCCGCCCTCAAGAAGGCGGATGTCGGGGTCGCCATGGGCAGCGGCAGCGACGTGACCAAACAGGCAGCCAACATGATCCTGACCGACGACAACTTCGCCACCTTGGTCCACGCGATCGAGTTGGGGCGCGACATCTACGGAAAGATCGTCTCCCAGCTGCGCTACGTCATGGTCGGCTTGTTCGGTGTCCTGATCGCGATGGTCCTGGCCAGCGCCCTGGACATCAACTCAGGCCAGGCACTGACGCCCGTCATGCTGATCTTCGTGACCTTCCTGATCGGGCTGTTCCCGGCCATCGGGATCTCCACCGACTCCACGGAGCCCGGGACCATGGACCGGCCTCCGCGCGATCCTTCGATCACCATCCTGAACCGGGCCACCCTGCCGCGTTGGCTCCTGTTCGGTGCCGCGCAGGGCATCGTCATCCTGATCCCTTACCTGATCCTGGATGCACGCAACGGTGACGGCGGCCCGGGACCGGCCCAGACCACAGCGTTCGCCGTGGCCGCCTTGAGCACGATCCTCATCGCGGCAGCGGTCCGGCGGGACCTGCTGCCCGCCTGGTCCGGCCCGTACCTCCCCTACTACCTGTGGCTGCTGGTCCCACTCGTGCTGACCTGGCTCGCGATAGAGACCGAGGCGTTGAACCTGATCCTGGAGAGTCAGCCGCTGACCGGGGGGCAATGGGCGGTCGCTGCGGCGTTGGCGCTCGTCCCCTTCCTGGTGATCGAGGCAGACAAAGCCGTCCGCCGGCGCCGACGTTCCGATCGCAACACGACCGAAGAGGTCGAGGGGACCGTGACTGACGCCAGTCAGATCCTGCCCCACTGACGCCGCCCGCCTGCGCCATCCGGGCGGCGCGCCCCGCCCCGCTTGCCACCCCGACCATGGCGGGATCAGGATCGAGACCGTTGGGCCGAACGGTCCACCGCCGTGAGGAGCCGTGATGTCAGACCTCGATGACCGCTTTCAGGCCGCAGTCGCGGCTGCGACGAACCTGGGCACAGCACCCGACCAAGACACGATGCTGACCATGTATGCGTTGTACAAGCAGGCCACCGAGGGAGACGTGACCGGGAAGCGGCCGGGCTTCACGAACCCTGTGGGCCGCGCCAAGTTCGATGCGCGCGAGAAGGTCGCCGGGCTGTCCCAGGACGACGCCAAGGAGCAGTACATTGCGCTCGTCGGTTCCTTGACCTGAACCCTGTGTAGGTGGTTCCGGGGGCCGCGTGGATGATGGCGGGATGCGAACTGTCGTCCTTGCAGCAGGCCTCGGCCTGGTCGTGGCCCTCTCCGGATGTGCGACCGCCGATACGGGTGCGGGTCCCACCGCGGCCACCGAGCCAGTGAGTCCCAGCGCCACCGGGAACACCACGGCGGCGCCACCGCAGACCGACCTCCCCGACAGCGTGGTCGCCTATCTGCGGGCGTGGGCCGCCAACGACGTGGCGACCATGCAGAGCAATTCGGCCCCCGACTCCCCGGCGCGCGCCTACGCCGACTACTGGGGCAGCGTGTACGACGCCGGCCGACTCGACGTCGGACAGGCGGATCTGCGGATCCGCGAAGACTCCGCGGTCTTGACCTACACCGACGGCAACGCCTATCGCCTGTCCGGCTTCGAGACCGACCAAGGCGGGGTGGTGACCTGGAAGGCGGTCCCGGGTGGACCCCTGGCTACCCGGATCAGGACGGGTCAGACCACTATCCGGATCGCCGGCGTCCGGGTCACAGCAGGCACGCAATACGAGAACACCGAGTCCTCGGTGCGGATCGTCCTGGATGTCCACAACAACGCCAAGCAGCGCCGGGATCTTGAGGCGCCGGTCTACGTGTCACCCGACGGCAGCCGCAGTGCTTCGGCGCTCGGGGCTGACGGGCGCACCGGGGTGATCCCCGTCTCGCCCGGGTCCACGCAGACCGGACTGGTGGCAGCGGCTGACGCGCAGATCGGCGGACGCCTCCAGGTGCGGGTGTTCGACCGCGCCGGACAGGTGCTCGGGGCCAAAACCCTGGCGCTACCGAACTGACCCCCCGGCGGGGAAGTCCCCGGCCGCCGACAGCGGGAAGGCGTCGGGTCCCGGTCCGTCGGTGCGCAACCTGGCCAATCGTGAACCGGCTTCGCGGAGTGACGGCGGGTCTCCCGCCGTCACCCACCAGCAGGCGACCATGGGCATCGTCGGGGCAGCGAACCAGGAACGGCGCTCGCGCAGGGCCTCAGCGTGGCGTTCGTCGGCGAACGCGAAGGCCTGGAGCGCCTCGGGTGACGTCCATACGGAGAGGTTCACCACGAGCTGATCGTCACCGAAGATCCGCCGTGACTTCGCCCAGGACACCGGATCCGTGTATCGCCAGACGAATCCTGGGGCGGCTTCTGCCGACGCGCATTCACTGCTTCGATCCGGGCGACGAAACCAGCCAGTTGCGGTGAGTCGATCGGCGCCAACAGTCGCGAGACGTTCACCTGTGCCAGATG
>SSGN01000196.1 GCA_008016945.1 Flavobacteriales bacterium | reverse complement strand
TGCTGGATGCAATCGTGGAGTTTGTCCTTGTTGATCAACAGGGTGCTCATACCACGGATGTTCTCCACGCCGAAGCCCAGGTGGATCTTGGGTTTTCGCATGTCCAGGTCGAGGATGATCACGCGCTTGCCGCTGAAGGAGATGATACCGGCCAGGTTGATGGCCACGAAGGTCTTCCCCTCGCCGGAGATGGTGCTGGTGATGGCGATGGTCTTGGCACCTTCCGTGTTGTCCATGAACTGGAGGTTGGTGCGGATGGTGCGGAAGGCCTCGGCGATGAGCGATTTCGGGTTCTTGTCGATCAGCAGCTGCGATATGGGGATCTCCTTCTTGTACTTGGGCACCATGCCGAGGATGGAGATGCTGGCGTGGGAGAGCTTGGCGATATCGTGGAGGGAGGTGATGCTGTCGTGCAGGACATAGCGGACCAGGACAATCAGGAAGCTGATGATGAAGCCGGTGGCCAGGTAGTAGATCAGGATCAGGTTGCGGTCGGGGAACAGCGGTGCGGTGGGCACCACGGCGGATTCCAGCACCTTGTTCTCCGGTACGAAACCCGCCGTGCTGATGTTGTACTCGATGTCCTTCTCGAGCAGCAGGGTGTAGTACTTCTCGTTGATGGCGAAGATGCGTTCGATGCGGGCGAACTCGAGCTCTTTCTCGGGCAGGGTCCGGTAGCGGCGTTCGAAATCCTGCTGGATCCCGTCCAGGTCGTCGCGGCGTTCCTCGGCCCGTTTGAGCAGTTCGCGGATGCTTTCCATCACGACCCTCTTCTGGATGTCGATGCGGTTCTCCAGGGATACGATGGCCAGGTTGTTGGAGGTCGCTTCCATCATCAGCTCTTCGCGTTCACTGAGCAGTTTGAGCAGTTCGTTGATGGTCTTGGAGAGCACCTGTTCGTAGGCGGTGCCCGTGAGCATGGGCAGCAGGTCGTACGAATTGATCTCGGGCATGGGCTTGTCGGTGGCAGCCGCCATGGCCTTGAGCAGTTCGATCTCCAGGATCAGCTTGGTGCGTTCATCCTCGTAGCGTTCCGACCGCTCCATGAAGATGGGGGTGAGCTGGGTCAGGTCGGCCACATTGTTGTCGATCCGGAACGTCTGCAGGCGATATTCCGATTCGCGCAGTGCGGCAGCCACGGTGTCCTTCTGTGATCGGATGAAATCGATCACGCTCTTGGCGCTCTGACTACGGCGTTCCACGTCCAGGATGATGAACTCCTGGGCCGCCGCCTCCGCCAGGTCGTGCGCGATCTTGGCGTTCTCGTCGCGGAAACTGAGGCTCACGGTACGGGCGGTGTATTCCACCACGTCCACGAAATACCGCGGGGCATACCGGTTCACCAGGCTGGTGCGCGAGTTGATCTGGAAATACAGGTTGTACGGAAGCTCCGGTTCCGTGCGTGCCGGGTGATCCTCTTCGACCCACAGCCTGCAGTTGAAGTGGCGTGTTCGCACCACTTCGTTCAGGGCATAGGTGCCTTCGAAGGGCGTCCCGGCCAGGGTATAGTTGATCTTGAACCGACCCTTGCCCAGGAAAACAAGGTTCACCGGCTGGTCGATGATGGCCGGGTCGGTCACTTCGAGGTCTTGGATCTTGAAGAAGGAGGAGGTGTAGTATTCCTCGGTGAGGATCTGCCCGCGGTTGTAATAGCTGATGCCAAGGGGCAGCTTCTCGATCACGCGGTCCAGGAAATAGGCCGATCGCATGAGCTGCACCTCGGCCTCCACGGGTTGGGTCTCTTCGCCCATGGCGGCCATGGAGGTGTTGAGCACCTCTTTGGCGGTGTTGTTGGCGCGCAGCTGGATCACCGTGCGTGCCTGGTAGGTGGGGGCGGTGTAGCGCAGGTAGATGAGCGCCGAGGCCAGCGCCGTGAGCATGCAGAGCGCGATCCAGATCAGGCTTCGGTTAAGGATGAAGACGAACAGCCCCAGATCGAACTCCTGGCTGAAGTTCGTGATCCGTTCCTTGTAGCTCTCGAGACTAACGCTGCGCGAGCTGTTCACATCCTCGTTGATCATGCCCGTTCGGTCACAGGTTTCGCACCACGGTGTAGACCAGGATGATACTGGACATGAGGGTGATCAACGGGGTGAGGTCCGTTAGGATCTCCCGAGCGATCTCCGGGTTCGGCTGTACGTACACCACATCATCACCTTGCATCACCATGTCGGCATACCGCAGACCACTGATGTCGCTGAGGTCGAATTCGTACACGAGGCGTTCGCGGTTGGGGCCGTAGCGGAACACCTTCACCTTCTTGGCATTACCACGGGAGCTCAGACCTCCCGCCTCGCCCAGCACTTCCAGCAGGGTGGTGTTGTTGTTCTCCAGTACCACGCTCCGCGCCCTTCCGCCTTCACCGGGGAACACCACCACCCGGCGGTTGGTAACGACCAATTGCGCGAACGGTTTGTTGTAGAACGCGCTGTACTTCTCCTCCAGGAAGGTCTCGGCCTCGCGGATGGTGAGCCCGAGGATCGATACCCGGCCGATCACGGGCAACTTGACGAAACCATCGTTGTCGATGTAGTAGCTGAACTGAGCGCGCTGGAGGAAGGAGGCTTCACGACTGCTGTTCTCGGTCACCAGGTCGATCATCTTGAAACCGTCGTTGGCGAACAGCCGCAACTGGATCATGTCGTTGGGTTGCAGGCGCAGGGAGCTTTTCACCGAATCGACGTACGTGTCGAACTCATAGTCCATCGACGTACGGAACATCACGTCCCGGTTGATGGTGCAGCTGCTGAGCAGGATGGCCAGCAGCGATCCGATGCCGCTGAGGCGTTTGAGTGTACGCATCATATTCCGGCAAAAGTAACGATCGATCGTGGGCATCCTTCAGTTCAGGAGCTCGCGGTACAAATGATCCATGTCGTTGACCAGGCGGGTGTAATGGAAACGCTGGCTCACATGGTCCCATCCCCCCAGTCCGAAGCGCTTCCGCAGGCCATCGTCCTCCACCAGGCGGAGGAGCTGCTGTTCCAGGCCGTCCACATCCCCGCTTTCGCTCAGGTAGGCCGTCTGGTCGGGTAGGACCACGTTCTCGATGCCGCCTACGCGGGTGCTCACGATGGGCTTGTTGGCGGCCTGGGCCTCGATCAGGCTCACGGGGGTACCCTCGTTCAGGCTGGTGAGCATCACGATATCCACGCCGGCGTTCACGATATCCACCTCCTTGATCCAGCTGGTGAAGGTGATCAGGGCGCGTTGCACCATGGGTCTGCCGTTCACCCCATGGCCGAATCCGTGGCCGTTGAAGTAGGGGCCCACCACCTGGCTCATGCCCAGCTCGTTCACGCGCTCCTGGAGGCGCTCGCGTTCCTCGCCATCGCCCACGATGAAGGCGCGCAGCTTGCGCCCCGTGCGCTGGCTCACCCGGGCCAGTACCTGCAGGAACAGGTCGTGGTTCTTGATCGGTACCAGGCGCCCCACGATGCCGATGGCGATCTCATCATCGGCCACCCCGTAGACCTGGCGGAATAGGGCGCGCTTCGCGGCTTGGTCGGCCTGGAATCGGCTGAGGTCGAAACCCAGGGGGATCACGCTCACCTTATCGGCTTTGGTGATGCGGTGCTCGGCAACCAGTTCGTGCTTCTGTTTCTCGCTGATGGCGATGATGCGCGAGGAGCGCCTGGCCAGGAACCGCTCGATGTTCTTGTACAGCGCCGTGCGTACCGGTCCGAAGTAGCTGTGGAACACATGGCCGTGGAAGGTGTGTACGATGGCCTTCACCCCCAGGTCGGCCGCCGCCATGCGGCCCACCGCTCCGGCCTTGGCGGCATGGGTGTGGACGATGTCCGGCTTGAACTCCTTGATCAGTTTCTTGATGCGGGTGTAGGCGCCACGGTCGCGCCAGGGTGCCACCTCGCGTTGCAACTCGGGCAGGATCACCGGCTCGATGCCGAGGTTGCGAAGGATATGGTGGCTGCCTTCCTCGGTGGCTTCCTGGCTCCCGCCCACCAGCAGGGTCTCATAATCGCTCGGCAGGTAGCGCGTCAGGTAGGCCGCATTGTGGGTGGGGCCACCGAGGTTGAACCGGTTGATGATGCGCAGGACGCGTGGCATGGCAAAGAGGCGAAAGTACCGGGCCGAGCGTATCGGGACCTGTTACTGGGCGTGGTTTTTCCACCACGACAAGTAGACGAGCAAGGCATGTACGGTTGCCTGTGATGTGCCGGGAAGCGGTGATCGGAGCTGCTGCACTTGGGCTTGCACGGCGTTCCAGTCCATACCGGCGCTGTGTACCAGGTCCTTGGAGCAGGTCTCGTCCACGAAACCGGCCATGGGCCCGCGCAGGAGGTCCAGCAGGGGCACCTCGAAGCCTTTCTTGCCGCGGGACATCACCACCGGGGGCAGCAGGGGGCCGAAGGTGGTGCGCAACAGGTGTTTGCCACTGCCGCGGACCAGCTTCGCCTCGGCGGGTAGGCTGAATGCGAATTCCACCACGCGTTTGTCCAAGAAGGGGGTGCGTACCTCCAAGGCATGGGCCATGCTGGTGAGGTCCACCTTGTGCAGCATGTCGTTGGGCAGGGTGCTCTGCACATCGGCGAGCAGGGCCCCGTTCATACCGGCCATGCGGCGGAAGGCTTCGCTGAAGGCCTGTTCGCGGCGGCTGAGCTCGCCGGGGTCGGCCGGGCGGGCCATCAAGGCCTGTGCCTCTTCGTGGGTGGTGAAGGCGGCGAGTTCTTGGAATCGGCGGTCCTCCGGGGTGTTGGCCAGGCGGGCGAACCGATCGTACTGGCGGAACCGGTTGGGCCACTTGCCGTTGCGCGATCGGGGCAGGGCGCGCCAGAGCGGGGCCAGCAGGCGCACGGCCCGTTCTGCGGTGCCCGGTTCCCGCCACCGTAGTTCGGCCTGGTGCTTCGTGTACCCACCGAACACCTCATCGGCCCCATCGCCGCTCACGGCCACGGTCACGTGCTTGCGGGTGCGTTCGCACAGCATGTAGGACGGGAGGGCGCTGCTGTCGGCGAAGGGTTCGTCGGTGGCGGCCAGCAGCCTCGTATAGTCCGCGGCCAGCTCCTCGCGGGTGAGCTTGAAGGTATGGTGGTCGCTCTTGATGTGGCGCGCCACTTCCTCGGCATACCGGCTCTCGTCGAAGAAGGGGTCGTCCGCATAACCGATGCTGAAGGTGTGCAGGTGCTTGTGGTGCCGTGCGGCCAGGGCGCTCACGATGCTGCTGTCCACACCGCCGCTCAGGAATGCGCCCACGGGCACGTCCGCGATCAACCGCAGGCGCACCGCATCATCCATCAGCTGGAACAGGGTTCGTCCGGGGTCGGTGCTCTTCGGCACCTGCTTGCTCGCGGCCACCACATCGTACCAACGTTCCACGCGCACACCCTGGCGGTCCACGTGGAGGCAATGCCCGGGAAGCAGTTTGTGCGCCCCCTGGAACACCGTGTGCGGAGCTGGGATGTAGTAGTAGGCGAGGTATTGGCGGGCGCTCACCAGGTCCTGGTCGCGAGGTGCACCCAGTGCGATCAATGCCCGTAGCTCACTGGCGAAGAGGAGTTGTCCGTTCACCTCGCTCCAGAGCAATGGCTTCACGCCGAAGCGGTCGCGGGCCAGGAACAAGGTGTCTTCCTGTGCATCATGGATGGCCAGGGCGAAGAAGCCGTTGAGGTCGTGCAGGAAAGAAGGGCCCTTCACGGCGTACAGGCGCAGGATCACCTCGGTATCGCTGTGGCTGCGGAAGGTGTGGCCCTGGGCTTCGAGGTCCGCGCGAAGCGATCGGAAGTTGAAGACCTCCCCGTTGAAGGCGATGGTGTAACGGCCGCCATTGTCCACGAAGGGCTGGTGGCCGTTGCTGCTGGTGTCGATGATGCTGAGGCGCCGGTGCCCCAGGACCGCACGGCCGTTCCGATGGATCCCTTCGTCGTCCGGTCCGCGGTGTGCGATGCACTGCAACGCGGCTCCGATCCGATCCGCGGGCGGTGGGCACGAAGCATCGATCTGAAAGGTTCCCGCGATACCGCACATGGGGCGTTGGTACTTGATCCGACCGTTCGGGTGGTGGGCAGGCCACATCACCCGAACGGTGGATCGTATCGGACCCTACAGGTGGATCACCTCGCCGTAAGCTGCGGCGGCCGCCTCCATGATCGCTTCGCTCATGGTGGGGTGGGGGTGTACCGTCTTGATGATCTCGTGGCCCGTGGTCTCCAGCTTGCGGATGCTCACGCACTCGGCGATCATCTCGGTCACGTTCATGCCGATCATGTGGGCACCCAGCAGTTCGCCGTATTTGGCGTCGAAGATCAGCTTCACGAAACCATCCTTGGCACCGGCCGCGCTGGCCTTGCCGCTGGCGCTGAAGGGGAACTTGCCCACCTTGATCTCCAGCCCTTTCTCCTTGGCCTGCTTTTCGGTGATGCCCACGCTGGCCACCTCGGGGCTGCAATAGGTGCAACCGGGGATGTTCCCATAGTCCAGGGGCTGCGGGTGATGGCCGGCGATCTGCTCCACGCAGATGATGCCTTCGGCACTGGCCACGTGTGCCAACGCCTGCCCCGGGGTGACGTCGCCGATGGCGTAGTACCCGGGAATGTTGGTGGCGTAGAACTCGTTCACCTTGATCTTGCCCTTGTCCGTGACGATGCCCACCTCTTCCAGGCCGATGCCCTCGATGTTGGCGGCGATGCCCACCGCGCTCAGCACGATGTCGCACTCCACCTTCTGTTCGCCCTTGGGGGTCTTGATGGTCACCACACAGCCCTTGCCCTTGGTGTCCACGCTGGTCACCTCGCTGCTGGTGAGCACCTCCATGCCCTGCTTCTTGAAGCTCTTCTCCAGCTGCTTGCTCACCTCCTCATCTTCCACAGGCACCACGTTGGGCAGGAATTCCACCAGGGTCGCCTTGGTGCCGATGGCGTTGTAGAAGTAGGCGAATTCGCTGCCGATGGCGCCGCTGCCCACCACCACCATGCTCTTGGGCTGCTCGGGCAGTACCATGGCCTCGCGGTAGCCGATGATCTTCTTGCCATCCTGGGGCAGGTTGGGCAGCACCCGGCTACGGGCGCCGGTGGCGATGATGATGTGTTTGCCCTCCACCACTTGCTTCTTACCGTCGGCGGAGGTCACCTCGATCTTGCGACCGGGCTGCAGTTTACCCGCGCCCATGATCACCTCGATCTTGTTCTTCTTCATCAGGAACTGCACGCCCTTGCTCATACCGTCGGCCACGCCGCGGCTACGTGCCACGATGGCCTTCATGTCCGGCTTGCCTTCGGCCACGGTGATGCCGTAATCCTTGGCGTGGTTGATGTACTCGAACACCTGGGCGCTCTTGAGCAGGGCCTTGGTGGGGATGCAGCCCCAGTTGAGGCAGATGCCGCCGAGGGCCTCCTTCTCCACGATAGCGGTCTTCAGGCCGAGTTGGCTGGCACGGATGGCGGCCACGTAGCCGCCGGGGCCACTGCCGAGAACGATGACGTCGTAGCTCATCGGAAAGTGTTGCTTGTTCAGGTTGGGCCGCAAAAGTACCCATTGGGGGGGAACAAGCGGCCATGCTTCTCGATGGATCCTCCGACCAGGGCGTGGTCGTACCGGTTCACGGGGCTCTCGCGGCCCGGCAGGTGTGTTGGCAAGCGGGTTCGTAGGTGCCGAAGAGGAAGGGCCTTTACCTTCGCCACCGATGGAGACCACCGAATTCCTGCCCGACGAGAACGGAAGTACCAAACGTCCCGACCTGATCTCCGGCCTGGGCGTGCTCACCTTCGTGAACACGGGCCTCTTCCTCCTGCTCTATGGGCTCATGTTGCTGGCCATGTTGGGTGCACGGCAGATGCCCGAGGATGAGTTCATCGCGCTCTTCACGGGATCGGCGAGCCAATATGTTTCGGGCGACGAGCTGGCCCAGGTGGAGGCCATCGTCCGGATCTTCCATGCCAACGGCGTGCTCCTGATGCTGATCTACCTGGCGCGGACGGTGGGGCGGCTGGTAGGGGCCATCGGCATGTGGCGGGGGCGGAGGAGCGGCTTCTCCATCTATGCCGTGGCGCAGTTGGTGGGGCTGTTCGCACCCCACTTCATCCTGCCATGGTCCATGTTGGGGGTGTTCGGTCCCCTCCTGGCCGTGGCCATGACCGCCGCCTACGGCAGCCAGCTCAAACGGATGCGGTAGCACCGGTCCTTGCGGTGGAGGATCTTGTGATGAACGGACGCCATGTTCCGTTCCAGTGGACTACATTGGCACGGACCAAACACCCGAACATCGCATGAACACCATGGACCCCTCGGCACCTGCCCAGCGCCCAACGCTGCTCACGATCATCTGCATCCTTAGCTTCATCGGTGGCCTCTGGGGGGCGCTCGATGGACTTCGCACGGGCTTCACCGACAAGGCCCAGTCCGACCTGGCCGAGGCGCGAGCCGCCATGGAGGAGTCCATGGCACAATTGCAAGGCCAGGGCGGAGCCTTCGCCCAAAAGCTCATGGAAGAGGGGATCGCCTTGAGCGAGAAGGCCGCCGAACATGCCAAGCCCTTGGGCATCACCGCACTGGTGCTTTCGCTGCTTAGCCTCTACGGGGTATGGCTGATGTGGAACCTTCAAAAGCAGGGCTTCTGGTACTACACCGTGGCGTCCATCCTGGGGGTGCTCGTACCGTTGTACTTCCTGGGGTTCAATATGGTGGCGATCATGGGCCTGGGCTTCGGGGCCTTCGTCAGCATCCTGTTCATCGTGCTCTACGCCGTGAACCTCAAGCATATGTACTGAGGCGGATGGGTCTCATGCGACGGTCGTTCTTCGCGATCTTGTTGGGGTGGAGCGGGGTGCTGGCGGCCCAACGCCCAGCACCCGAGCCATTCGCCTTTGGCTTCACCGAGACCATCCATTCCACCACCCTGGGCGAGGACCGCGTGCTCAACATCGCCCTGCCGCAGGGCTATCACCCCGACAGTGCCGCGCGCTATCCGGTGATCTACCTGCTCGATGGTGGGGCCGACGAGGACTTCATCCATGTCACTGGCGCCCTGCAGTTCGCTGCGTTCGAGTGGATCGCCTGGCAGCCGCCCAGCATCGTGGTGGGCCTTGCCAATGTGGACCGCAAGCGCGACCTCACCTTTCCCACCACCATCGCGGCCGACAAGGAGAAGTTCCCCACCACCGGTGGGAGTGCGGCCTTCACGCGGTTCATCGC
>SSGN01000240.1 GCA_008016945.1 Flavobacteriales bacterium | reverse complement strand
GCCGCAGCCACTGCACCGCAGATAGCCATCAATATTCAATTGCACCTACCAGAAACGGAGAACGCAGAGGTCTACGAGAAGCTGTTCAAGGCATTGAAGGAACACCTTCTCCCTAAGGCATAACCGAATGCAGTTCAACGATTGGTTGGTCAGAACCAAGGCGGCACAGCGCGCAGCTCATGCCGTTCTAGCGACCCACGAGCAGTCGGCATCGCGAGTCATTTTGCTAGAGGACCTTGTAAAGAAATTAGCGGTGGCGCCTGTCGATGTACAGGACTACTTTATCGAAGCGGTAACCTGTCTTGAACAAGGCCTGAACAGGTCGGGTGTTGTATTGGCGTGGGCGGGTCATTTCCACGTTTTCTCTGAAACTCTATTCTCAAAACACGAAACCGACATTCGGTCAGCACGGCCAAAATGGACATTTAAGGACCTTGCTGACTTGAAAGAACAGGTGGCCGAGGCGCAGCTCCTAGACGTTGGAAAAGATGTGAAATTCATTGGAAAAGCGACCCTGCGAGTGTTGCAGGGTCAGTTATCGGTGCGAAACCAATGCGCTCACCCGACACTCTATCGGCCAAGCATGAACTCCGCGATTGGCTATGTAGATGAAATGGTTCGCCAGACTCTTGGTTACATCCATCCCTAACCCGCCGCTCCAGAGGGACGTTACGCCGGCAAGCCGGCTTAGCGCCCCTGAGCTAGCACGTTAGGGTGTTCATTCATGGCCGAACCATCCGATCCCGATGACTTCCGAAAACGAACGCTCGATCACCATTTTGAGCAATACCTGGCATTCACTCGGCTCATCCTCACGTTGGCCACCGGCAGCTTTTCTTTGTTCGCAGCCTTGAGCGGCACATTGTTGTCGAGCACTCAGTATGTCGCTCTCGCAAAAGCTGCTTTGCCACTTCTTCTCGTATCCATGCTCTCAGGTGTTCTTGTTCAATATCGCGTTGTCTATCGGCCGCTTCGCGACTTGGAAAAATTCGACAAACTTCAACAGGCAGCTCTGGCCCAAGAAAAATACGAGCCAATATGTTTCCGCAAGCTGCCTTCGTCCGTTGAGCGAGCTGCTTTCCGTGTTCAAGTAGGCTCATTTGTTCTCGCCTTTATTCTGCTGTCCTGCTATGCAGTCTTGTGGTCACAAACACCCTAACATCGCGCTTAAAAGTGCCGACTAAAGGGGTCAGCTTCAATTGCCATTGAATTCAAGTCGTAACGCATGCCCCGCAAGGTCAGGCGCGGGACATTGATCCAACCGGGAGAACGACATGGTGGTAGTTATTCGCTTCACGACAGACCTCTTCGACGTTTCGCGCGAGCGCGAAAACCCGATCAACCCGATTTACGGGGAGTCGCTGCTCTTGTGGCTGGGGGAACGCATCGGCAGCACGCATGCGCTGACGCCGCCGGAGGCGGAGGACTGGGGCTGGTACAGCATGATCGACTGGCACGGGCGGCAATACCTGATCGGCAGCAGCGCCAGCGACGAGGAAGATGGTCAGCGGGAATGGATCCTGCAGATCGAGAAGATGCGTTCGTTCTCGGAAAAGCTGCTTGGCCGCGAGAAGATGACCGACGACGACCCCTGCGCCGCCTATGTGCAGGCGCAGCTGGCAGCAGAACCGGCTTTCCGGGGCCTCTCGCGCGATTGATTGCCGGGACTGCCGCGCCTGCAGTTCAGGAGATCGAAGGCCGCAGAAGTCGCGGGGCCAGTTCGCGGATCGGGGAGGCCCATGTCCCGCGCCCTCATCTCCGGCATCTAGCCTCCTGCACGTTCAGAGGTGCTGCTGCCACTGTCTCGCAGTTGCCTGCGGATGGTCTCGGAGGGGAGCTCGCCAAAGAGTTCGCGATAGTCGTGGGAGAACTGCGGCATGTGCAGGAATCCCCAGCGCGCACCTATTTCAGTGATCTTTACCGGCGTCGTCGCATTCAATAAGGCGCGCCGCACCTGATTCAATCGCATGGCCCTCAGGAAACTCATCGGGGACTCGCCGGTGACGATCTCGCAGGCATTGCGCACGGTACGCTCGGAAGCCGCAGCGGCCTCGCACAGATCATGCAGACAGATGCTTTCGCCGATCCGCTGCCTCAGATACAGGCGAACCTGCCGCAAAATCTTCATCGCATGTGCTTCGCGAATACCGAGCTGTGGCTGCCGCTTGCCGTAGATGGCAACGAACTCCCGGGCCAGATCCACGATTTCTGCCTGCAGCGCATCGTATGGATGGAGCAAGCCAGGTTCTGCGGGCGTACTCAGCCCCGTCAGTTTACGAACGGTCTGATACGCCGAGATGATCCTCGCCGCCAGCGCGCCGTCATCAAAGCACATTGGCTGGGTGACCGAAGCCTCGGCTTCGTTGAAGACAGCGAGTGCCTGAACATCGAGCAGGCCGGCCGGCACGAAAAGCCAGATGACGCGGGTTTCGTCATGGGACCTGAACACCATTTCCGCCCCGGGGGGAACGCAGACGACGGTATCCGGCTGCACCTGGATACCGTTCCAGATTGCGGCCCTCTTATCCGTCGAACGGATCAGCCCGAGCGTCAGCCCGCCCGCGTATGCGGATCCGATGTGGAACGCGCCGCGTGAAAGGAATTCCTTGCCCACCCTGACATCGCGGCCACACGCTTCAAAGACGCGCCCCTGGAATCTGCCGGGAGAGATCTGGACGATTTCCCGCCGCCACCCCGTCAGGGTGCGTGCATGAGAATACGGCTCATCAGTCACACGCCCGATATGCGATGCATCGTCGTGCATATCCCACTTGCCGAAAAAGGAATCGGGTGTCAGGTACATTCAGCGAACTCCGGGCCCTGTCTTCACCGTGCCTCCAGGGCGGCTGAGAGCATCGCCTGCCTGTACGCTTCGATCGGCGTGCTCCCACGGTTGATCGCCACGATCTGTTCGCCGAGCATCTTGTCCTCGGCATGGATATGCGACTCAAGCCAACGGGCGAGCCCCTTGCATAGATCGGGCAGCGTGGAGCGGCCATCCCGGAACGAACCAAGCGCGTCGACCACCATCCTGAGCGCGGAGCCATGCGTGATCTGATGGTGCTCGACGTGATGATCGACGACATGGTGCCGAGCCATGAAAGCTTCCTCGCATCGGAAGTGATAATCGACGTAGCGTGCGATTTCATGCAGGAGTTCGTTCTGATCTTCCGTCAAAGCACCATTCCCATGCCCCGATTTCCCCAGAAGATTGATCAGTTCGACCAGCCGATGGTGCTGCAGGTCGATCTGTGCGATCCCGGTTTCGTAGTCATTGCACCAGGGGAGGATCACTTCCTCTGTCGCGGCACGCGCCGCACTCGCGGATTCGTTCCCTGCCACCGTTGCGAGGCCGGGGTCAAAGAACATTCGCTCCAGCCGCCCTGCTTCAACGGGAATCCCCAGGTGAAACCCCTGGCTTCTGTCGCACCCGAACCGCTCGATCAGTGCCTGCTGTTCCGGTGACTCGATCCCTTCGGCGATGGCGGCCATACCGAGGGCATGCGCCAGCGCAATCGTCTCCCTGATGATCCCCGCGGATTCCGCCTCCCGGTAATCCTCAATGAATGCGCGATCGATCTTGAGGCTGTTGGCCCGCATTCGGCGCAGTGCCAGAAGCGAGGAGTGACCAGTCCCGTAATCATCGATCGCGATACGAACGCCGCGACGCTGCAGCTCTTCGAGCATCGCCAGGACGTCGCGGCTGGCGCCGAAATACGCGGTCTCGGTCACTTCAATCTCCAGCATCGACCAGGGAATCTCGGCGGCATCGACCAGCGTGATCAGCGCCGCGAAGTGTTCCCGATTGGCCAGCTGCAGCTGGGAAAGATTGAAGGCGATGCGGCCAAAGGGAATGGCCGCGTTGATCCAGGCTCGCGCCTGACGACATATCTCGACCAACACCCAGGTGCCGATCGGTTCGATCATGCGATGACGCTCGGCAAGCGGGATGAATGTCGACGGTGGCACATCACCGAACTCGGGGTGATGCCAGCGCAGCAGCGCCTCGACGCCTACGATTGCGCCGCGATCTACACTGAACTGAGGTTGATAGACGAGATGGAACTGCTGGTAGTCAATCGCATTGCCAAGCGCGCAGACGAGCCGGGAGTCAGCCTCGACGGCTTCCGTAATGACATCATCGACAACTACAAACGTATTCTTGCCGCGGGCCTTTGCCTGATACATCGCCGCATCGGCATGACGCCACAGTTCCTCGGCCGAGGTTTCGTTCTCGCGCACCGCCACGCCGATGGTGACCCCCGGAAACAGCTCGAATCCGTCCAGGTGAACCGCTGCCTGGGCGACAGAAAGCAGCTTCGCGGCGAGTGCCGCGGCGTTCTCGGGATCGTCGACCGCAACCTGGATCACGGCAAATTCGTCGCCGCCGATGCGCGCAACCGTGTCACTTTCCCGAACCGCGCAACGGAAGCGATCGGCCAGGGCTATCAGCAGCTTGTCGCCCACCGGATGACCGAAGCGATCATTCACGCCCTTGAAATCATCCAGGTCGATCAGATGCAGCGCGAAACCGTCACCGTAACGGCGGGCGCGGCTGATCTCGTAGTCCAGCCGCTCGGATACCAGCCGCCGATTCGGCAGGTCAGTCAGCGGATCGTGGTGCGCAAGATAGGTGAGCCGCTCTTCCGTCGCAATCTGGTCTCGCGTGTCATGGAAACTGACGACGTAGCCGAGGTCGCCGTCGGCGAGGGTCACCGCGGCGATACGGCAGTCCACCGGCAAATCGCCGTGAGTCGCCGAACTCACACGTGCCTGATGCATTCCAGGTGACAAAGGCAGTGTCTCGCCATCCTCGCCACGAAAGAGCGGGGGCAATAACGGACGGTCGTCCTCCTGCAGGTGGCCGTCGTCGAACAGCTCAGTTCCGACCAGCGTGTCTGCCGTCGCGCCAAGAACCTCGCAGGCGCGCAGATTGGCGTAGTTGACGCGGCCTTTCGCGTCTAGACAGAGGATTCCTTCGCCGCATTGCTGAAGTACGACACAGCATTCCAGGGACGATGGCGGACACACGGCCGTCCCCGTCAGGTAACAACTCGCCATCGAATCCCCCCGCAACACCACTGCTTACGTCCCCGCTGCAAATGGGGGCCGACTATAAGGACTTCGATAGCGCTTGAATATCAATAATCGGCAAATATTGGCGACTTCAGCCAGGAATAACCGTATAAATTCTGTGGAATTAACTCAGATCAAACCCGGCTGGCACACATCAGGTCTTTGGAAGCGATTCACCTGCCCTGCGGCAACTGCCTCAACCGCCATCATCCTTCGGCCACGCGAAGAACCAGAAGGCCCCGGCGAGCGCACCGACGACGCCGATTTCCCACAGGATCGGGTAGGCGTAGACGAGCGCCGCGAGCGCGGTGAGCAACGTGAGGTATTTGAGCCAGTTCAAGCTTGCCTCCGGGGAACGATGGGCGCAGAGTTTGCACGTTTCCGCCAATGGACGACACCCCGCGATGACACGCCCTGCTCTGCCTCACCTGCCGCCCGCTGACCGCTTCGACCGGCTGCGCCTGATCGGCGCCGCCAGTGGCGTCGGCGCGCAGGATCGGCACTGCGAACACGGGCCAATCGCCTTCCGGCGCTCGCAGGCCTGGCACGAGCTGGAACACCATCCGGCCATCGACTGGGGCGAGACGCTGTTCGCGCCGGATCGCCCGGGCCTCTCGCCGGTGGAACGCATCGCCGACCTCTGCCGCCGCCTCGCGGACGAAGTGGCCGATGCCTGCCGTGCCAACGAGTTTCCGCTGGTGTTGGGCGGGGATCACTCGGTGGCCATCGGCACCTGGTCGGGCGTGGCCCGCACGGTTGGCGCGCCGCTCGGGCTGCTCTGGAT
>SSGN01000221.1 GCA_008016945.1 Flavobacteriales bacterium | reverse complement strand
CTTCCTCTCTTCCTCTCTTCCTCTCTTCCTCTCTTCCTCTCTTCCTCTCTTCCTCTCTTCCTCTCTTCCTCTCTTCCTCTCTTCCTCTCTCATTCACCCTCCGCCTCACCTGGGAAAGAATTTTCTTCAACCGGGTAGGGGTATTCGGTCGCATCATTGTCATAGGGGAAACGAAACAACACCGCTATGCTTATCCGGATCCTCTTCCTCCTGCTCCTGTTGGCGCTTGCCGATGTGCCGACCATTGCACAAACCACCGACGATGCCGCCATGCGCACGCTGCTGGGTGGTAACAAGGACCTGCACCACGGCGGCTGGGGTGGTGTCACCACGCACTACACCCGGATCATGGACCAGGATGCCTTGCTCACTGGCATTCGTGGTGGATGGATCATCGATCATCGCCTCACCATCGGCCTCGCAGGGCACGGTCTGGTGACCCAGGTGCCGAACAAGGCGTATGATGATCTCCAGATAGCGAACGGCGAGTTCCTGCGTAGGAAGAGCAGCCTGTACATGGGCTACGGCGGATTGCTGATCGAGCCCATCATCGCCTACCGGTCGCCCATCCACATCAGCCTGCCGGTGATCATCGGGGCGGGTGGTGTCACCTACGGGAACAGCCGTTGGGCTTCGTACGACAACGACCAGTTCGACCTCGACGATCACTATGATGCACAAGCCTTCTTCGTAGTGGAGCCGGGCGTGGAACTGGAGTTCAATGTGATCTCGTTGGTCCGCGTAGGAGTGGGCGCCAGCTACCGATACACCACCGACCTCGATCTTCCGGCCACACCCAAGGATGCCTTGCGTGGGCTCAATACCGGAGTGAGCATCAAAGTAGGCTGCTTCTGAACACACCATTCACGGATCCCCGGTCCCTGCAAGGCAACCGTTTCTCCGGTCAAGGTGTCTGATCGGTGAATGCGCGGATCACTTCCTTCCATCATCGGGGCATGCTTCGTGGCACACACGGGGCATGCCCAACAGTTGGTGCCCAATCCGAGTTTCGAGGCCGTTACCTCATGCCCCACCTTCGCCAGCCAGCTGGACCACGCCGCTCCATGGGTCAACCCCACCCAGGGCACTCCCGAGCTTTACCATGCCTGTGCGGGAAGTGGTGCCTACGCAGGGGTTCCGGCGAACTACTCCGGTGGGTATCAGCTGCCCCGCACCGGTGATGGGTTCGCCGGCCTTTATACCTACCGCAACGACATCGCCAACATGCGGGAGTTCATCGCAGCCCCCTTGTTGCAGCCACTGGAAGCCGGACAATGCTATCGGTTCAGGATGTTCCTGAACATGCCCAACGACTTCTCCACCGTATGCGATGGGGTCGGGGTGCATTTCAGTGAGGGACCGGTCACGGCCAACCACGCCGGGTTGTTGCCGGTGACCGCGCACATCGCCCACCCGGCGGGGCAAGTCATCCTCGATACCCTGGGGTGGACCGAGGTGAGCGGTTTCTATACCGCGGTTGGCGGCGAGGACCACCTCACCATCGGCAACTTCCGCAGCGATGTCCAAAGCACCGTGGCTTACGTGAACACCGATGCGTGGTACCAGGGCCAGGCCTATCTGCTGGTTGACGACGTATCCCTTGAACCGATCATGGGGGCGTTGGACCTGGGGGGCGACACCTTGGTCTGTGGAGGTGGCACGATCACGTTGAACACCCAGGTTCCGGGCGCCACAGCCGTGCTTTGGAACGATGGCCTCACGGACCCGGTACGCACCGTTACCCAAGCCGGGCGCTACACGGTGGAGGTCCATCTGGGCACATGCGTACTGCGCGACACCATCGCGGTCGACATACGCCCATGGCCCTCCATCGACCTGGGTTTGGACCGTTCCATTTGTTCGGGTACGGGGCTCCTCCTTCAGGCCATCACCGATGCGGAAAGCCAGGTCATCTGGTCCGATGGTACGCATGGGCATTCCCGCATCGTACAGGAGCCCGGCGTATACAGTGCCATCGCCTCCAACACTTGCGGTAGCCGTACCGACATGGTGACCGTCTCGGTCGAGGAGTGTCCCGAGGACATCTACTTGCCCAATGCGATCACCCCCGACGGTGATGGTATCAACGACCGGTTCATTCCTGTTTACGACCCACGCCTTTGGGAGGTCTCGTTCCGCATCCACGACCGTTGGGGGCGGGTGTGCTACGAGGCCGTGGACGGTGCCGCCTGGGCAGCCGACGATGCGCCCGTCGGGGTCTATGCCGTGGATCTTACCGCGCGATCACGGGTACGGCCAGGCCACCAGGAGCGGAGGCAAGGGCATATCACGTTGATCCGCTGAGGCGCCGAACCACCCATCCCCGGGATGGAATGTTGAGGTTCGGATAGGGGTATTCCGCCCGGTGCTTGTCAAAGGGGAAACACCACCCCGAGCATGACCATCCCTGGCCTTCGCACCACCCTTTCCCTTTTCTTGTTCGCCCTCGCCGCAGCGGCCATGGCCCAGGGCCATCGCCAAACGGTGCGGGGCACCATCGTTGATGGAGACACCCGCATACCCCTGATCGGCGCAACGGTGGTGGTGGTGGGTTCCGACCCCATCCTGGGCGCGACCACCGACCTCGATGGTCGATTCACGATCAACAATGTGCCTACCGGCCGTCTCGACCTCCAAGTACGGATGGTCGGGTTCGAGGAGCAGCGCATGGCCAACCTGCTGCTCACCAGCGCCAAGGAGCTGGTGTTGGAGGTGCGGATGCAGGAAAGCGTGGCCCAGCTGAAGGAGTTCGAGGTGAAAGCACCGGAACGCAAGGGCGAGCTGCGCAACGACATGGCCACCCTCAGCGCCCGCAGGATCAGTGTGGAGGAGACCTCGCGCATCGCGGGTGGCATCAACGATCCAGCGCGTATGGTCAGTGCCTTTCCCGGTGTGGCTGGCGACCCCAGCGGCAACAACACCATCGTGGTGCGGGGAAATTCACCGAAAGGCGTTCAATGGCGGTTGGAAGGGGTGGAGATCCCCAGCCCCAACCACTTCAGCGATGATGGCAGCACCGGCGGTCCCATCAATGTGCTCAACAGCGACATGATCGATGACTCGGAATTCTACACCGGCGCGTTCTCTGCCGATTATGGCAACGTCTCCAGCGCAGTGTTCGATATGCGCCTGCGCAACGGCAACGACCGCGAGCGGGAATACACCGTGAAGGTGGGCGTGTTGGGCACCGACATCACGGCGGAAGGCCCGCTGCCCGGACTGAACGGTGGCAGCTACCTCGCGAACTACCGGTACAGCACCCTGGCCCTGTTGGATGGCGCGGGTATCGTGGACTACGGAGGGGTGCCCCGCTACACCGATGCGGCGTTCAAGGTGAAACTGCCATCGCCGCGGCTCGGAACCTTCTCCGTCTACGGCATCGGCGGCCGCAGCGCCATTGTGGACGAAGACCGTGGAGCCACGGGCGATACCCTGTTCTCCAGCGCCGACGTGGGATCGCGCATGGGGGTGCTCGGCATCGGCCATACCAAGACCTTGGGCGACCATAGCTTCCTCTACACCAACCTCTCCTTGAGCGGCAACGGGAGTGGAACGGACTACCGTGAGAGCCCGGTTCCCGGAGAAGGTGGACTGGCGCTACGCCATGAGGATGACCTGGCCAAATGGACCATCCGCCTGTCCAGCACGCTGAACACCAGGATCAACGCGCACCACAAGGTCCGTTCCGGCATCATCGTGTCCGACGAATGGTTCCGGATGTACTCCAACTCCTTCGACCTGGACCGTGATCGTATGGTGGTGAACCTGGACCGCTCCGGGTCGGCACGCACGGTACAGGCCTTCAGTAGCTGGAAATGGCGGATGAACGAGCAGTGGTCCCTCACCAGCGGCGTGCATGTGTTGTACTTCGATCTGAACAAGGCCACCAGCGTGGAGCCTCGCATCGCCGCACGTTATCAACTGCGCCCGGACAAGGCCTTCACCCTGGGAGCGGGGATTCACGCCAAGACCGAGGGACTGATGACCTATATGGCGCAGGATATCGACGATGCGGGCAACGTGGTCCGGCCGAACATGGGCCTGGGCCTGACCCGGGCCGCCCACGGCGTGGCCGGATACGAACAACAGCTCGCCGAGGACCTCCAACTGAAGGCCGAAGTGTACTACCAGTACCTGTACGACATGCCTGTGGAGAACGACCCCACCAGTGCCTTCTCCGCGAACAACCTCATGGAGTGGTTCACCAACAAACCCTTGGTGAACAAGGGCACGGGCTACAACCGTGGGGTGGAGGTGAGCGTGGAGAAGTTCTTCACACGCGGATACCACTACCTGATCACCGCTTCGTACAACGAGTCGAAGTACAAGGCCCTGGATGGTCGTTGGCACAACGCGCGCTTCAACCTGGGGCCGGTGGGCAACGTGTTGGCCGGGAAGGAGTGGAAGCTGGGATCCGAGGGGAAGGACCGCACGCTCATGGCGGGTTTCCGCTACTCGGTGCAGGGTGGTCAGTACTATACCCCGATCGATCTGGCCGCGAGCATCGCGGCCGATCAGCAGAAGGATGGAGGCCCGGCATGGAGCGCAAAAGCGGCTGCCATCCACAAGGTGGATGTCGTGGCCAGCTACCGCATCGGCCGCGCCAAGGCGAGCCACGAGTTCAAGATCGATGTGCAGAACGTGCTCAACTCCGCCACGCCGGTGTACTACACCTACGATCGCCGCCTGAAGACGATCAGCTCCGTGCCACAGCTGGCCATCCTGCCGGTGATGCAGTACACGCTGCGGTTCTGAAAGGGATGGCCCTGTGGCCGGATCCATGCAGACGGGTCCGGCCACAGGACCATCATTCAGTCCTTCTGAAAGAACATCCGGGTGATGAAGATGCCCTGGTTATCGCCCTGTCCAGCGCTTTCAACCCCGCTGGCGATATGAATGAGCTTCCAGCCATCCGCGGCGTACTTGTTCATCTTGTCCATGATCAAGGCGTCGTTGGAGGCGATGTTCTGGAAGTTGATGCCCACGCCGCTGAAGAAGTTCAGCAGCTTGGTCTCGTTGAAGTTATCGACTTTGAGGTCGCTGCGATCCACGTCATCCTGGTCACTCTTCTTTCCATCGGTACGAACGGTGGTCGCAGCGTCGGAGTTGATCACCGAGGTGGACTCGATGATCCGCGAGCGCCCCACACCCATGGGGACGATACTCTCTACGATGGTCACCACTTTGAATTGTTGGGCGGCCAGATCGAACGACAGGCTGAAGAGCAATGCGGCAAGGACGGAGGTTCTGGTCATGTTGATCGGGTATTTCCGGATAGGACGCACGGAGATTACCGAAAGTAACACCCGGAACCCGCGATGGTGCCGTTCATGTGATAAGCGGCTCTTTCCATACGATCAGGGGCTGAGCCCATGAAATACTCGATCACCGTGAAGGATCGATGGACCAGGGCTGTGCTTTCGATGCACTATTGATCGGTATGGATCGGTGTTCATCCAGCGCTCGCTTCCAAGGAACCTCGTGGCCCATGGATCGGCAAGGCACGATGACATTGGCCGGTGCCGAGGTTCAGTGCAGGTCCGGTCCATCGATCGGGTTGGTCTCCGAGGCTGTCATCGCTCGGAAGATGCCAGGGGTGATCCTTCCGCACCGCAGTGCCTACCGGGGTGTTTCCAGGGGGCGGTCCCGGAAATAGGAACTGCTGGAGGAAGCCTGGAAAGAGATCCCCAAGAGCTGTTAGTGCACCCGGCGTACCATCCTCAAGCGATGGGTGTATTTCCCGGCTTCGGCATTGAAGATCCCCTGCTGATCCAACTTGTCCACACGTACCCGGCCGCTGGCATGGGCCACCCGGAGATCCCCATCGTCGTTGCGGGTGAGGATCACACCGACATGGATGATGCGTCCTTCGTCGTTGTCGAAGAAGACCAGATCACCGGGCTCGCAGAGGTCGAGGAGTTCCACGGGGTCGCCCTCCATGGCCTGTTGCGAAGCATCGCGCGGCAGGTAGATGCCCATGAGGATGAAGAGCATCTGGGTGAGTCCACTGCAATCCACCCCGCAAGGGGTGCGGCCGCCCCAGAGGTATGGTGCGCCCATGAAGGTGTGCAGGTACAGCTCGAGCAGGTCGGCCCGTTCCAACGCGGGTCGGTGGTTGGTCACCGCGTTCACGGATACCCGGCGATCCTGCCAGAGGATGGTGCCATCCTCGAAGAAGGGCAGCACGGCGCCATAGGGGAGAAGCACCTGCCGATCACCGAGGTCCACCACCGTGGCCTGGTCCATCACACGCAGGTCGGGGTCGAAATTGGGGGAGAGGCATGGCACCATCTGTTTGTTGTCCACCCAGCCTTCGTAGCCATCGTGATCGAATCGGAGGCGACTCCATTGGTCGTGGCGTTCCAGCACCTCGGCGGTCTCGCCGAAAAGCCATTGGGTCACCATTTCGGCACGGTCGCTCGGTTCCTTGCGTACCGGTACCATGGAGAGTGGGCAGATGACAGAGGGCATGGGTGTTGCGTGTTGGTAGGTTGCGCGTTATCTGTTGGGCGTCTTCAACCCGCAACACGTAACGCATCAACACGCAACGCGCGCGAGCCGGGGGGAGGGTCAGAGCGCTTCGATCACGATCGCACTGGCCCCACCACCACCATTGCAGATGCCCGCAGCACCGTACTTGGCACCGTTCTGCTTGAGCACGTTGATGAGGGTGACGATGATGCGCGCGCCGCTGCAACCCAGCGGGTGGCCCAACGAGACCGCACCACCGTTCACGTTCACCTTGGCGGGATCCAGGCCCATGAGCCGAGTGTTCACGATGCCGACCACCGAGAAGGCTTCGTTCAGTTCGAAGTAGCCGATGTCGGACATCTTCAGACCGGCCTTCTCCACCGCACGCGGAACAGCTTGGGCAGGGGTGGTGGTGAACCATTCGGGGGCTTGTTCCGCATCGGCATAGCTGAGCACCTTGGCGATGGGCTTGAGACCTAAGGCCTTGGCCTTCTCGGCGCTCATCAGCACCAGGGCTGCGGCCCCGTCGTTGATGGTGCTGGCGTTGGCGGCGGTAACGGTACCTTCTTTGGTGAAGACGGCCTTCAGCGCGGGGATCTTGTCGAAGCTCACGTTCTTGTACTCTTCGTCGTGGTCCACGACCACATCGCCTTTGCGGGTCTTCACGGTCACCGGCACCACCTCGTCCTTGAACTTACCGGCGGCCCAAGCTGCGGCACTCCGCTTATAGCTTTCGATCGCGAAGGCATCCTGTTCCTCGCGCGTGATGCCATGCTCCTTGGCGGTGTTGTCGGCGCTCACACCCATGGCGGTCTGGTGGTATACATCGGTGAGGCCGTCCTTCCCGATCCCATCGATCACCTGCCCGTTGCCGAAGCGGTAGCCGTAGCGCGCCTGTTCCAGGTAGAAGGGCGTGCGGCTCATGTTCTCCATGCCACCGGCCACCACCACCTCGGCATCGCCGAGCAGGATGTCCTGGGTGGCCATCATCACGGCCTTCATCCCACTGGCGCAGACCTTGTTCACCGTTGTGGCTTGCACCGTATCGGGCAGGCCCGCGAATTTGGAGGCCTGGCGGGCGGGAGCTTGCCCCAGGTTGGCTTGCAGCACGCTGCCCATGATCACCTCTTGGACCATGGTGGGTTCGATGCCCGCCTTCTCCACGGCGCCTTTCACGGCGGCGGCGCCCAGTTGGGTGGCGCTCACGTCGGCCAGGCTGCCACCGAAGCTGCCGATGGGGGTACGTACTGCGGAAACGATGACGACTTCGCGGGCCATGATGCGGTGATTTTTTTCGGTGATTTTTTCGAGGGCGCAAAGGTAGGCATGTGATACACTGATATTCGTCTATATTTGCCGCCCCGCCGAACGTGGTGGAGCACCTTTGGAGAGGTGGGTGAGTGGCTTAAACCAGTAGTTTGCTAAACTGCCGTACGGGTTATTCTGTACCGGGGGTTCGAATCCCCCCCTCTCCGCCAAGGCCCGGTCATCGGGCCTTTTT
>SSGN01000021.1 GCA_008016945.1 Flavobacteriales bacterium | reverse complement strand
TCAGGGTGATCCGCAGCTCGGTGGGCTTTTCACTGGCCCCGGGGATCTCATACATGGCATCGGTCATCACCGCTTCACAGATGGAGCGCAGACCGCGTGCCCCCAGCTTGTAATCCATCGCCTTCTCCACGATGAAATCCAAGACCTTCTTATCGAAGCTGAGCTTCACCTTGTCCATCTCGAAGAGCTTCACGTACTGCTTGACCAGCGCGTTCTTCGGCTCGGTGAGGATCCGGCGCAAGCTCTCGCGGTCCAGGGGATCGAGATAGGTGAGCACCGGGAAACGCCCGATGAGCTCGGGACTGAGGCCGTAGGTACGCAGGTCCGACGGGCTCACGTACCGCAACAGGTTGTCGTCGTGGATCCGATGTTCCTTGCTGGCACTGTAGCCTACCGCGCTGCTCCTCACCCGGCGCTCGATCATCTTCTGGATGCCATCGAAGGCCCCACCGCAAACGAAAAGGATGTTCTTGGTGTCCACCTGGATCAGCTTCTGTTCCGGATGCTTACGCCCTCCTTGCGGAGGCACGCTCACCGTACTTCCTTCCAACAGCTTCAACAGGGCCTGTTGCACCCCTTCACCGCTCACATCGCGGGTGATGCTGGGGGTGTCGCTCTTGCGGCTGATCTTGTCGATCTCGTCGATGAAGACGATGCCCCGTTCGGCCTTGGCCACGTCGTAATCCGCCGCTTGCAACAGGCGGCTCAGGATGCTCTCCACATCCTCGCCTACGTAGCCGGCCTCGGTGAGCACCGTGGCATCGGCAATGGCGAAGGGCACGTTGAGCATGCGCGCGATCGTCTTGGCCAGCAGGGTCTTCCCGCTCCCTGTCTCGCCCACCAAGATGATGTTGCTCTTCTCGATCTCCACCTCATCGGCGGTGCTCGAGGGCTTCTGGAGCAAGCGTTTGTAGTGGTTGTACACCGCCACGCTCAGCACCTTCTTGGCATCATCCTGCCCGATCACGTACTCATCCAGGTACCGCTTGATATCCGCTGGACGTTGAATGGTGAGACTGCCCTCCATCTCCGAGCGCGTACGCTGGCTCAACTCCTCGGAGATGATGTTCTGCGCCTGTGCGATGCAACTATCGCAGATATGCCCGGTGATGCCCGCGATCAGCACATTGGTGTCCTGTTTGTCCCGTCCACAAAAGGAACACTTGATCTCTTTCTTATCCATGGGGGGGGTGTGCTGCGCTACGGTATGGCCGATCGGCAAAGTCCCGAAAGATACGTCGAAGGCCGGGCGTTCGTCCACCCGGCCTTCATTCGTATTCCTGATCAGAAAGCCACCTCGGCGGTCATACGGCCCGCCCGTGGCGACCTACCATACCCCTCACTTAGGGTTCCGCACCAACAGTTCGTCGATCATGCCGTAGGCTTTGGCCTCTTCGGCGGTCATCCAGTAATCGCGGTCGCCGTCCTTCTCCACCTTGTCGAATGGCTGGCTGCTGTGCGAACTGATGATGTCGTAAAGTTCTTTCTTCAGCTTTTGGATCTCGCGCACGGTGATCTCCATGTCGCTGGCCTGTCCTTCGGCCCCGCCCATCGGCTGGTGGATCATCACCCGGGCATGTTTCAGCGCGCTGCGCTTGCCTTTGGCGCCCGCGCAGAGCAGCACAGCACCCATGCTGGCGGCCATACCGGTGCAGATGGTGGCCACGTCGCAGTTGATGTATTGCATGGTATCGTAGATCCCCAGACCGGCATACACACCACCGCCCGGGCTGTTCAGGTAGATCTGGATGTCCTTCTTGGCGTCCACGCTCTCCAGGAACAGCAGTTGTGCCTGGATGATGTTGGCCACCTGATCGTTGATCCCGGTGCCCAGGAAGATGATCCGGTCCATCATCAACCGGCTGAACACGTCCATCTGGGCCACGTTCAACTGACGTTCTTCGATGATGTACGGCGTGACCGAGGAGGTGATCGCCGCCTTGGTGTAGCTGTGCAGGGTATTGCTGCTGATGCCACGGTGCTTGACCGCGTACTTATTGAATTCGTCCTGAGGGAACATCTGCGTTCGGAATGTCTGGGTTAACGTGACTTCACCAAGACCTCGTCGATGAGGCCATACTCCTTCGCTTCCGTGGAGGTCATCCAGTGATCACGGTCGCTGTCCTTGTCGATCCGCTCATACGGCTGCCCGGTGTGATGCGCGATCACCTCGTACAACTCCTTCTTCAGTTTCAGCACCTCGCGGAGGGTGATCTCCATGTCGCTGGCCTGGCCCTGCGCACCGCTCAGCGGTTGGTGGATCATCACCCGGGCGTGTTTCAACGCGCTGCGTTTGCCTTTGGCCCCGGCGCACAGCAGCACCGCACCGAAGCTCGCGGCCATGCCGGTGCAGATGGTGGCCACATCGGGAGCGATGTACTGCATGGTATCGTAGATCCCCAGGCCGGCATACACCCCGCCACCGGGGCTGTTCAGGTAGATCTGGATGTCCTTCTTGGCATCCACGCTCTCCAGGAACAACAGCTGCGCCTGGATGATGTTGGCCACTTGATCGTCCACGGCGGTGCCCATGAAGATGATCCGATCCATCATCAACCGGCTGAACACGTCCATCTGGGCCACGTTCAACTGGCGCTCCTCGATGATGTAGGGGGTGAGCGCACGGGTATAGCCGTTCAGCGTGTTGCTGCTCAGGCCCAAGTGCTTCACCGCGTACTTGGAGAACTCGTCTTTCGGGAACATGCGGGATCCGCGTATGGTGTAAAGGACGGTATTGCCGCGGTCACCTTAGGCCGTGCGGGCCAAGGTTACGAACGTATCGAAGCTCACTTTATTCTCCTTGGGGCTCAACAGGGCTTTGAAGTGGGTGTTGAGCTTCTGTTCCACGATGCTGTTGCGGATGCGGCCGAGCTGCTCGCGATCGCCCAGGATCCGGGCGGCCATCTGTTGCAGCTGGGTATCGTCCGGGGCCGGCATGCCGTACTGCGCGAACTGGTCGCTCACGTACCGTTTGGCGAAGGCATCCAGCTCCTCCCCTTTCGCCTCCAGACCATACTTCTCGATCACTCGTTCTTCGACCAGTTGGCGTTTGAGGCCGTTGGCGTACTCGCCGTAGCTCTCCTCGATCTGCTCGGGGGTCACGGGCGTCTGGCTCGTTTCCCGGATCCAGCGCTTCAAGAAGCTGTCCGGCAGCTCGAATGCGGTGTTCTCGGCAAGTTTTTTCACCACGAGCCGCTTGAAGATGCGATCACTATCGCGACGGAACATGTTCTCCAGCCCTTCCTTCACCTTGTTCCGGAAGGCGGCCTCATCGGTCACCGCATCCTTGCCATAGACCCGATCGAAGAGCGCCTGGTCCACCGCCACGGGCACCATGCGTTTGATCTCGGCGATCCGGAACAAGAAGCGCCCTTCAAGGGTGTGCACCCGGTCATGGTCCACCCCGAGCATCCGGGCCAGGTCGTCGTGGCCCTTGCTCACCTTGTGCGGATCGAGCACCACCTCTTCGCCAACCCGTTTTCCGGCGAGCGCGTTCTTGCTTCCTTCGTCCTCGATGAACTCCAGGCTCATGGAGGTGCGGTTCATGATACCGCCTTCCTTGATGCTGCCATCGGTATTGAGCTCGATCATGTCGCCGAGCAGCATGTCCTTATCGCCGCTCACCTCGGCTTCTTCCACCGTGCCAAAGCGACGCTGCATGTCGGTGACCTCGCGCTGCACCAGTTCATCGCTCACATCCACCACGGGGTACTCCACCCCCAGCTTTTCGTTCAGCTCGAACTCGATGGTGGGGGCCAGGCCCAGCTCATAGGCGAAATGCAGGTCGCCGGGTTCGTCCCAATTGTTGGCTTCGCTGTTCCCCGGGGTGGGCAGGGGCTGGCCCAGTACGCGGATCGCGTTGTTCTGCAGGTATTCGCGCAGGTTGGCGTCGATGAGCCGCTCCACTTCGTTCACCAGCACCGCTTTGCCCACACGTTTTCGGATGAGGCTCATGGGAACCTGGCCAGGGCGGAATCCGGGCAGGGTGGCGTTCTTCCGCTGCTCCTTCAAGGCCTTTTCCACCCCGGGGGTGTAATCCTCGGGGGTCAGCTTCACGTTGAGGGTGGCGGTGAGGGTGCCGGTGTCTTGGCGTTCGATGTTCATGGGATGATGACGAGTGTCGAAGTGGTTCTGCTGTTAACAAGGGACATACCGTGGATCGATCCGGCCAATTCGGCCTGACAACTCCTGACAGCCTGCCGCTGTTGGTGGACGGTGATCCCGTTCACCTTGTACGGACGGGGGGACTCGAACCCCCACACCTTGCGGTACCAGATCCTAAGTCTGGCGCGTCTACCAATTCCGCCACGTCCGTGGAGCCTTCGCCCCCAGTAGGGTGGGCACGAAGGGCGGCAAAGATAGCCCACCACCCCACTTGGCGATCGGGTCCGGACCAGGAACCTACCTTCGCCACCTGCTGCATGCTCATGAGAAGCTTCGACCCTGCCAGCCTACCGATCCCGGAACTGCATAGCTACCTGGTAGGGGCCGTGGGCCCGCGCCCGGTCGCCTTCGCCAGCACCATCGATGCCGAAGGCCGGCCCAACCTGAGCCCCTTCAGCTTCTTCAACGTGTTCGGTGCCAACCCACCGCTGATGATCTTCAGCCCGGCACGACGTGGGCGCGACAACACCACCAAGCATAGCTACCACAACGTGAAAGCCGTGCCCGAGGTGGTGATCAACGTGGTGACCTATGCCATGGTACACCAGACCTCCTTGGCCAGCACCGAATATCCGGAGGGGGTGAACGAGTTCGAAAAGGCCGGCTTCACCCCGATCGCATCGGAAAAAGTGAGACCCTTCCGGGTGAAGGAGAGCCCGGTGCAGTTCGAGTGCGTGGTGAAGCAGGTGATCGAGACAGGGACCGGTGGTGGCGCCGGCAACCTGGTGATCTGCGAAGTGGTGATGATCCATGTGGATGAGGCCGTGCTCGATGCGAACGGGAAGATCGATCAACGGAAGATCGATCTCGTGGGCCGCATGGGCGGGCACTTCTATGCGCGGGCACACGGCGACGCGCTCTTCCAATTGGCACAGCCGAACACCAACATCGGCGTGGGTGTTGACAACTTACCCCCCGAAGCACGTAACAGCCACATCCTCACTGGGAACGATCTGGGAAAACTCGGTGTTTCGCTCACCATTCCCGATGAGACCGCGGTGAACGAATACAAGCTCACGGAATTGAGCGATACCTTCATCACCCATCAGGATCGCCCCAGCGCACTCCTCACTGCTCTACACCAGCACGCCCACGAACTGCTCGCGCAGGACCGGGTGGAAGAAGCCTGGAAGACCCTGCTGGCCTTCAACGCACGCTAACCAACAAGCAGTCCGTAAGAACGCGGACACCAACGACCATGGCACAAGTAACGATCACCGGCACCATCAAAGTAGTAGGCAAGACCCAGGACGTGAGCGACAAATTCCGCAAGCGCGAATTGGTGGTGACCGAGCCCAGCGGCCAACGCCCGCAGCACATTCCCGTTGAGTTCACCCAGGACCGTTGCGGTCTCCTGGACGGTTTCAACCCCGGGGACGAAGTGACCGTGACCTGCTACGTGAACGGCCGCGAATGGACCGGCCGTGATGGTGTTACCAAGTACTTCCTCAGCCTCAGCGGCAACCGGATCGATCGCAGTGGTGCCGCAGCCCCGGCAGGTGGCGGTCACCAAGGCGGTTACCAGGCTGCACCGCCGCCCACTGTGGCCGACATGCCCGTCGGCGGCAGCGATGAGGACGACCTGCCGTTCTGATCAGCGGCTATCCCAAGAACACCCTTGGGGCTGCGCGAGGGTCTTTTACGCCCAGGCGTCGTTGTGAAAAGCCTTTTAGAGCTACCGGCTATGCTCGGCTCTCACGTCTCGCCTGGACACGGAATTCCGCTCGCTCGCTTCCAATAGCATTTGGGGATAGCCTCAAGGGTGCCTCGAAGAACCTCGAACGGATGGCGCGCGCCGCTATCATTCGTCCAGACGAGGCGCTCCGAAGAGAGGATACTGGATCGAAGTATCCGATGGAGGAGCATCAAAGTATGGGTGATTGAGAGCAAGCGATGACCGCTGTGCTTCTTTCTCATGAACGCCGCCGGAACGGGGTTCTTCGAGATACCCTCAATTGACCGCTCCAGTCCAAGTCGAAGCTCCGCGCCACGGACCCGTGTGGGGGCTTCGGCCGGACCGGTATCCCATCAACGCACGACCCTCCGGCCTTTCCAACGCGGGTGGTACACCAAGGAGAGGATGGCCACCAAGGGGGCGTACACGGTGAAGAGCATCTGGCACATCACGGTGACCATGGCCATTCGCCGTTGACCCAACATCCGGCGTACCTCGCGTACGAGCGCTGTCGTAGGCACCACCCAGAGCAGCCAACCGAAGATCACCATCAGCAGGGTCTCCACACCATCCGGTGCGATGATGTCCGCTGCCGTGAGCCGCACCGAGGCCCAGCATAAAGCCCAGGGCAGGAACAGAGCGAACAGGCCCATCCAGGGCATGCCGCCGCGTACGCCGCGCATCTTGCCGGCCCAGCGCAGGCGCTGCGTCAGGAAACCGCGCCAGGTGGGTTCAGCCTCCACCGTTACCAACGCATCCATATCGGCCAGTACCCCCAGGGTCTTCCCCGCTTTCCTCATCCGCTGCACCAGAAAAACATCGTCGCCGCTGGCGAACCGGTCGCCGCCATAGCCACCGACCGCCTCGAACGCCTCGCGCCGAAAGGCGAGGTTGGCCCCATACGCCAAGCCTGGTCGGCCCAGCAGGGCCTGGCCCATGGCCATGCCGAGCAAGGCCGCCTGCTCCTCCTCCTGCAACCGCCCCAGGAAGGTTCCGTTGCCCGCGGTGCGTACGGGCAGGATCAGCAAGTCTAGACGATCCTTCGCCATGACCTCCGCGATCACACGTACACGCTGGCGGCCGCATCGTGCGTCGGCGTCGGTGAGGATGATCACATCATGCAAGGCATCCTTCACCCCGCAGGCGATGGCCGCCTTCTTCCCTTCGCCCACGTTCGGCTTGTACTGTAGTTGAGGCCAACGGGCCACCATGCCCAGCACGATACCCGCGGTACCATCGCTACTGTGGTCGTCCACCACGATCACTTGCACCTGATCCTTGGGCAGGTCCTGTGCGTTGAGGTCCTGTAGCAGCGGCACCAGGGTGTGCTCCGCATTGCGTGCGGGAACGACCATGGAGACCGGTGGGGCATCCTCGGTCGGTGCACGCTCCTCGGCCCGGGCTTTGCGCAACCGCTCGCGCCATGCGGTCAGCACCACGGCATAGCCCAAGGAGGCTCCGAAGAGCACGAAGGCGATGTACACCGGTGCGATCATGCTGTTCCGTTCCGCGTTCGAATCCGTGCCGACACGAGGATCACGCTGCCGATGCAAGCCGGAAAGGCCACGTTGATCATCCAAAGGCAGGTGGTGGCGAGCAGGACGATGGACGCCTCGCCACCCATCGGTTCGAGAACGGCCACCTCCACCGACCCACGCACCCCGAGCTCCGTCAGCATCACCGAAGGTATCAACGTGGCGATGAGGTAGACCAAAGGCACCCCCGCTGCCGCCTCCCACGCCCCTACACCCGCACCGAAGGTCCGTAGCAGCAACACGAACTGGAAGGTGAAGAGCACGTACCGCACCAGGCTCAGCACCAGAACGCCCAACGACCTGCTGCGCGGGAACCGGGCCAGCACGGCCGACGCGTGCCCGAAGCGTTGAATGAACGGCACCAACAGCAGAAGCTGACGAAATAGGCCGGGATAGAGGTACAGCACCAGCGCGATGGCGGTGACCAAGGCGGTGAGGGTGGCCAAGATCCACGAGGTCCAACCCGCAGGCCAGGGCAGGGGGATACCCGCCGTGGTGAGCACGAACAAGCCGACCCCTCCGGCCGCCAACGTCACCACGAACTGGGCGATGCTTCCCAAAGCCGTGGCGAACCCTCCGGCGATCCGGTTCTCCGGCGCCAGGAAGAACACCCGCCCGATGAACTCTCCCGTGCGGTTGAGGCTGACGAAGCCCACGCTGGTGCCCGCAATGGTGGCCACGAACGCACGCCAGGGCCCCACCGGCTCCACCTCGGCCATCAGCACGCGCCACTTGCCGGACTCCACCAACCAGTTGAGCAGCATGAGCGCCACCACCACCAGTAACACCGCGCGGTTGGCCGCCAGCATGGCCAGGAGTCGAGCACCGTCCGTGGCGACGATACCTTTGGGACCCGCCAGCTTCACGTACAGGAACACGCAGGCCAGCAGGAAGACCCCCCAACGGAACACCATGAGCAACGGTCGACGTGCAGCCATCGTACACCCGCAAGACGAGCAGGCGGCCAAAAGTAGGCCCGGCACGGTGCCGGGGAAGGTCCCTTGCGAACGCATCATCCTGGGGATCGATCCGGGAACCACGGTGATGGGCTTCGGGGTGCTGGCCGTGGAAGGGCGCGACCTCCGTCTGCTGGAGGCCGGTGCCATCCGCTTCGAGCCCGGGGATCATACCCTGAAGCTGCGCGCCATCTTCCGCAGTACGACCGAGATCATCGAGCGACACCTGCCCGACGAGCTGGCGATCGAGGCGCAGTTCTTCGGCAAGAACGTGCAGAGCATGCTGAAGCTCGGACGCGCGCAGGGGGTGGCCATCGCGGCTGCGCTCCAACGCGACCTCAGCGTGGTGGAGTACGCCCCGAAACGGGTGAAGCAGAGCATCACCGGCAACGGCAATGCGGCCAAGGAACAAGTGGCGGCCATGTTGTTGAGCATCCTGCGCATCGAGGCCCTGCCCAGCAGTACCGATGCCACCGATGCGGTGGCCGTGGCCGTGTGCCACCATTTCGCCAACAGCGGTGGTGGTGGGTCGTTCGGTGCGAAGCGCGGCAGCGGCAAGGATTGGTCCGCCTTCATCCGCAACAACCCGGACCGGGTGCGGTGATCACGCTTCGCGGATGCGCTGTGCCAGCGCGGCGAACTCCTCGGTGGTGAACTTCAAGCGTTCCCGGGTGAAGTCCATGTCGGCCAGGGAATCGATCGGGATGAGGTGGATGTGCGCATGGGGCACCTCCAGCCCCACCACGCTGATCCCGATGCGGGTGCAGGGCACCACGGCCTTGATCTTCCGCGCCACTTCCTTGGCGAACGCCAGGATATCGCCCAGCTCAGCGCCCTCCAGGTCGAACAGATGATCCACCTCGCGCTTGGGCACCACCAGTGCATGGCCTGCGCGCACAGGGCTCACATCGAGGAAAGCGATGTAGCGGTCGTCCTCGGCCAGCTTATGGCAGGGGATCTCGCCATGAATGATACGGGTGAAGATGCTGGCCATGGCTCAACGGGTGATCTCCAGGACCTCGAACTTGGTGGTACCCGCCGGGGTGGTCACTTCGGCGATATCGCCAACGGCCTTGCCCAGCAACCCCTTTCCGATCGGGGAGCTCACACTGATCTTGCCGGTCTTGATGTCCGCTTCGCTCTCGGCCACCAGGGTGAAGGCGCGCTCCATGCCGCTGCCCTCCTGCTTCACGCGCACGGTGCTGTGGATGTAGGCCTTGCTCGTATCCAGCTGCGAAGCGTCGATGATGCGGGCGTTGGCCACCACTTCCTCGAGCTTGGCGATCCGCGCCTCCAGCAGCCCCTGGTCCTCCTTGGCCGCATGGTACTCCGCGTTCTCGCTCAAGTCGCCCTTGTCGCGCGCATCGGCGATCTGCTGGCTGATGTGCGGGCGTTCCACGGTCCGTAGGTGATGCAGCTCTTCCTGCAGCTTACGGAATCCTTCTTCGGTGTAATAGGCCGGTGTGCTCATGGCCGATTCGCTTGTGTGGTGTGAAAAGATGAAAGAGGACCTCGAAAGGCCCTCTTTCCAAAGATACTATACCGGATCAGAGGCTCAGGCGCACACCGATGCTATGGATGCCGCCGAAGGGATCGGTGGTCCGATAACTGTAATCGATGGCGATGGCAGACTTCTTCTCCTCGCCGAACGGCAGGTCCACGCTGAGGCCGGCCGTGGGGCCGGTGAGCACCGTGGTGCGCTCCTCCTCCGAAGTGATACCGGCCTCGTACATGTAACCGCCGCGCAGGTGCAACATGCGGTGGAAGGCGTATTCGACACCCAGCATCCCCTGGTCCTTGGTGAAGGAGTTGGAGGTGAAGTTACCCGCGAAGGTGATCCGGTGCCGCTCGTTCAGATGCCAGTCGTAAGCCGCGCCGATATTGAGCAGCGAGGGGATCTCGAACCGGGCCGACCGTTGCTCCAAGGTGAGCTGGTCGCTGCCTGCCACCAACAAGCCTTGCACCGAAAGACCATCACCCGAGAAGGACATCGCCGGTCCCACGTTCTTCAGCGCGATGCCGAAGTGGATGTTCTCCTTCTCGCCGGTCACGTACTGGATACCGGCATCGAAGCACATGCCCTGCGAGCGTACGTTGGCGATGCTCTCGGACACCATGCGGATCAACAAGCCACCGTGGATGCTGTTCGAGAAGCTCTTCGCATAGGAGAAGCCGATGTTGGCGAACGAGGGGCGGAACGTACCCAGGCCACCGGCCGGGTTATCCACCGTGGTGATCTCCAGGTCGCCGAAGCCCATGGTCATCGCCGTGATGCCCAGCACCCCGGATGAGCCCAGCTTCTGGCCGAAGCCGATGCTGTTGATGGTGGTGCCGGAGCCGCTCAACCATTTGGTGTTGGAGAAGACCACCTCGGTCTTATTGGTGTGCGCCAGGCCGGCGATGTTGCTGAACATGGCCTCAGCACCACGAACCGAGGAGGAGTTCGCCAACGCCCAGCCCGAGGAGCGAGCCCATGGATTGATGAGCAATTGCGTAGCGCCAGCAGAGCCTGCACGGTCCGGGTTCCCCGCCCATGCCGTTGCGGACATGGCCACGGCCATGGCCATCACTGCGGTCCTTCGTTGCATCGTTCGCATCGTGTACTTCCGTATTGTGTATGCTGGCACTTAGAAATTCTGAAGGTCCAAAGGCCTCAAGGCACCGAACCACTTCAACACCTTCTCGCCCACACCCGGCACATCCACGTGGCAGAGATACATGCCTCCGGCGATCGGGATGTTCGTGGTGTTCTTCAAGTCCCAATCCAGGTACGTGAGCTCATTGTCCTTCCGGAACTTGCGCACCAACGTGCCGTTCACGGTGTAGATGGAGATCGTACAGGTCTGTGGCAGGTTGATGAACTTCACCCGGTTATCCAGGCGCGAGGTCTCGTAACCGCTGAAGCCGTAGTACGGGTTGGGCACGACGTTGATCAGTGCCAGCGCATCCTCCGCCGTGGTCGCATCATTGGTCACGGTCTCCATGCCGCTGGTGGTGAAGGTGTACAACGGCAGACCATTGTTGCGGTCGATACCGATGTCGCCAGGGCCACCTGTGTAGTTCGTGAACCGCTCATAGGGCTTCTTCACACCGAGGGTGATGCGAACATCGGTTCCGAGGAACTCCGTGCCGGGGATCAGCATGGCGCTACCCACCCAGCCGATGGACTTGAACGTCTTCAACCGGTTGGCCGAGGAATTGGACTGCATCAAACCACGGATGAACTCGCCTTGATCATACTGCGGCACCTCGTTCGCGCTGCCCATGATGCGTCGCTCGTTCTTGAACACGTAGATCCAATGGCCGCCGCCGTAGAAAGCGCCACCGGTGGAGGTGAACATTTGACCATTGGGGTTCCACTGCATATCCCGGCCGATGGTACCACCCCAGAAGCTGTTCTCCCCATAGCCGATGTTCAACCGCTCTCCCGTCTCCAGGTCGATCGCATAGCCTGGGAACCAGCCCATGCCGGTGGTGTTGACCAGATCCCCTTCGGCGGCGTTGTAGCCCGCCATGGTGGAATTACGGCCATTCTTATCGATGCTCGGCGCCGCCCGCAGGGCCATGCGCTGCGCGCCACCCTGGGCCAACGTGGCATTGGACTCCTGCTCGAACACCGGTGCACGAGACCACATGCTGCGGTCCGCCGTGATCACCACCTGAATGCTCGGTGTGCGACGCAACAACGAGGCTGGCGACGACATGGAGGGGTGCGGAAGATCACTATCGCTGTCCGAGGCCACCCCGGGCTGCAGCGGTGCCTGCCCGACCAGCGGCCAGGGCGCCCAGGTGCCACCCAGGTAGTTCTCCCACTTCTCATTGGGGTCGATGCTGCGGTCGGCCCACATCGGCGACTCAGGGCTGTTGTACACGCCGGACCGGATCCAGTTGCTCACCTGGTCCGCTTCGCCATCGGGCACCCCCATCAGCCAGGTCTTGGCCGGCTCGCTGAACTCCATACGGCCCTCGCCGACAGGCTCAGCGAAATCTCCGACGTAAGCCGTCTGGTTCACCATCACGCTGATACCCCACTCCGGGATCACCTGCTCGTAGGCCATGTCGATCGTTCGATCGCTCTGGATGGTGTCGTTCCCCGGCTGCTTCACGATGAACCAGTTCGCCCGGTCCAAATTGGCCTGGGAGGCCGTGTCGTTCTTCATCCAGATCTCGAACGTGCCCGCGGGTACCTTCAGCGGGTCCACCACCTTCACCGTCACCGGGCCGAATCCGCGCTCATAGGTCACCTCTTGCTTACGCCACCCAGGTGCCGTGATGCTGGCATCGCTCGATGCACGCTTCATGACCAGCTCGTGGCCACCGTTGCCCAAGCCTTCCACACGGGTGATCTCGAAGGTATCGCCGTAGCTGGCATTCAGGATCGTGCCTCCGGTACGGGGATCCGGACGGTGGGGGATGCCCACATAGCGGCGGATCGAGCCGAACGCGGCCTTACGACCTTCCACGTACGGGTAGGCCTGACCCGAGCGCGTCTCCATGCTGTACGGCTCGTAGTTGTTGTACCCGTATGCGATGGCGATGTAGTAATAGGACTTGAAGTTCACCAGGCGCGGATCACCTTGGGCGAACTTATCCTCCGTGATACGGACCGAGCTTGCCACACCCACGTTGGCACCATTCACCATCTCGGTGGGCACTGGCGAATTGAGCAACTCGCTGTACGGGTAGTTGATGATCTGGTCGACATCATCCTCGATATCGCCCTGGTAGACCAGCCGTGCCAGTTCCACATTGCCCAGATCGGAAACGCTAACGTCCGCATTCTTCAGTTGGTACAGCTTGTACCCTTGGAAGCGGTAGTAGCGATCGTAGAGTTCGCCATCCGGACCAGCTTCCGGAATGATGGGATCCAACTCCTGGTAGCTCAACGGGGGCATGTTCACCGGCTGCTGCAGGTTGTTGTTACTGCCCTCGGGGTTGCTCATGAAGATGATCAGCTCGCGGTCCAACTCCACGATCTCCAGATCCGGTGCATCGGGACCATCAAGGATCTTGAAGCAGTTGTCGAACAGCGCCTGCGCCTTGTCATCGGCCGTACGCAAGCTGGCCACGCTGGCCGTTGCACCGCCCGTAACGGCACGCGCCCAGGCCACGCCCAGCGTGATGTTGTTGTACGCCCCCGGTTCCAAGGTGAAGGGGCCTGCGCTCTGTACGAAGCGGCGGTCGATCGGCTGCTGTGCACTCTCGCGCCAGTCCGGCTGCGGCACACAGTCAGTACCCCAACCCACGGGGTCGCTGCTCCACGGGAACATGTATCGGGTCGTCACCGCACCGGGGGTCTCGTCGTACCCGGAACCGCCGTAGGTCATCTCCACGTTGTTCTTCCAAATGCCCTTCAGGTAGTTGTAGAAGTGACCTTGTGCACTGGGATCGGTCACGGCGAAGGCACCTTCACGGTTCCAGAACAGGAACGCCCGCATGCCAAAACGCTCGTTGTCCACGAAACCATCGCCGTACCCGATACCCAACCCTTTATAGGGGATACCCTTCTGCTGCTGAGCCACCACACAGTCCAAGAACTCCAGGCCACTTGCCGGCCCGGGATTGTCGATGGTATCCGCATCCTGGTACGGCCCTTCGAAGAAGTCCACACCCACGGCGGGAGGCTGTACGCCATAACCCTTCACCCCGTTGCAGTCCTCGTCGTTCTCATCCCAGTTGTAGGCGAAGCCGAAGCCACGTTGCACGTCGCACCCCACGAAATCGTCGTTGGAGCATCCGAGATCCGGGTCGATGAAATGCCCGAAATAGGTGTCGTTCAAGGTCTGCTCACCCTGGTTGATCACGGTGAAGTTGTAGAAGGTCATGTTGTTGACCTCGTTGTTGGAGCTGAACGCGAAGGCTTGTGCGCGCACCTCCAGACCAATGGCCTCGCCACCGAACGATTCGGTGTGCGTATCACCCTTGTCGTTGAAGATCCAGAAGATGTTGTGGTCGCCGAAGAGGTTCACCGGATCCTCCCGACGGCGGGTCTTGCACTCCTCTACGGTCTCGTCCAGTCCATAGTCCGGATAGTCGCCATCGGTAGGGCTGTATGAGCCATCGCCGTCGGCATCGACAAAGGGTGCCAGATACAGGTCTTGTCCCTTATCCAAATTTCCCTCGGCGGGCCAGTTCGTGAAATCACTCGGGATCGAATAACCATCCGGGAAGAGCTCGGCCATGTCGCAGTTGTCCGGATCGCTCTGGCATTGGTACCACTGGATGAAGGTCTCGACCTGTGAACGTTCGGTGGTCCAGAACTTGTCGTACTCCAAGCACGTCTCGGCCTCCACCGAGGCGTTGGTGTTGTTCAATGGGCCAGGCCAGAAATCGTTCCCTTGGGCACGGAACAGCACCGCAGCCAGCTTCAGCTGGTTATCCGAAGACATGCCGCCCATCCAGAGGCCACCAGCGAAGATGGAGCTGGCGTTGCCGAAAGGAGTGGTCATGTTACGTGGTATCTCGTAGGCGGGCAGTGAGTTACCACCGCGCCGTTGCCACATGTTCCCGCCGTTCTCGATGATGGCCCGTACGTTGTTGTACGCCAGCTCTGTACGGTCCGATGCCGGAACACACGCTGCGGCCTTCGGGCGCACCTGTTGCATGCCAGATCCGGCCGGACGGTCCGGGGCACGGCCGAACGACGGTAGCACCGTGGCCACCAGCAGGCCCGCAACGATGATGCGGGTTCGCGAAGTACTCGTGTTGGCTTTCATGGTCTTACGTTTTCTCCCGGTCTGGTCAGAAATTGAAGCGCACACCCAGGCGGATCGTACGCGGAGAACCGAAGTTGTATGGGTTGTTCACCTTCAAGGCGTAGAGGTCGCGGAACGAATCCGGGTTGGTCTGCCCATTGATGATCTGTTGTGTGGCCGCCGAGGCCAGGTAACCGTCGTTGCTCGGCGATCCCGTGAACCGGTAGGCCCCTACGATGTTCTCGGTGTTGAACACGTTGGTCACCAACAGGTAGATGTTCAGGTCGGCGCTCTTGGCCTTTTCGCCTTCCTTGCCACCGAAGCTCAGCGGGATGTCCCGATCGAGCTGGATATCGGTGGTGAACTGCCAGGGCAGGCGGGACCCGTTCAACGAGCCCTCCAGTGCGCGGCTACCGGATTCGGCGCCCTCGTTGTACACGATGCTGCTACGGCTGTACGGCGTACCGCTGCCCAGGATGCTCACCACGTTCACACCGGTACGGCTCAAGATGGGCTTACCGAAGAGCATGGGGCCGTTGTAGTCCTTGCCGCCACCATAGCGGAAGTCGAAGGTGGTCTGGAACCGATGGCGTTGGTCGAAGTCCAGCGGAGAGATGGTCCGCAGGTTCGGCAGGCCGCTGTTGATCAGGCTGATGCCCGTGGTGGGACCGGAGCCGGTGCCGTCCGCGAACTGCAGGGTGTACGAAGCACGCATCCACACGTTGCCGGTCTGGCGCAGGTCGAAGGTGGCGGTGAGGCCTTTCACCGTGCCGAAGTCGTAGTTGTCGTACGTACGGTAGGTGCGGGGATACGCGTTCACGATGTTCCGGATCTGGATCTGGTCGCGCAGTTCACGATAGTATGCGGCGATCTTCAGCGAAGAAGCCTTGGAGAGCACCTGCTGGAAGCCCAGTTCGTAGTCGATGGTCTTGGTAGGCTTCAGGTCGGGGTTGGTCACGACATCGCCTGTGAGACCCAGGTAGCTCATGGTCACCAGGTCCAACCGGCTCTGTCCGGCACCGGGGCGCTGGGTGAGCACATCGTAGTGTGCGAAGAACACGGCCTCGTCGCTGATCGGGAAGGAGAACGCCACACGGGGCATCACGTTCACAGCCGGGGTGTAATCCTTGAAGCCATTCTGGCGAAGGGCCGAACCATTGATCTCCGCGGGCTTGTCACCATCCACCAGGTAGGGACGGATCTGGCCAGCTTCGGCTACGGCGTTACCGTCGGCGAGTTCCACGCCCTGCGCATTGTACCAGGTATCGCCATCGCGATAGCCATTGATCCGATTGGGATCGGCCACATCGTCCACATACACCACGAAATCGTCTCCGATGTTGCTCGGGCGGTTGGCCAATGCTGCGCGGATCGCGCTGTTGGGCACGGCGGAACCCGCGGTGTAGGCTTCCTGGAAGAGGTACTTATCCTTCAGCACGTTCTGGTTCGCATCGTAGCGGTCCACCCGTACACCTACGTTGAAGATGATGTCGTCGAAGGTGAATTTGTCCATGACGTAGCCCGACATGTAGATCGGCTCGAAAGGCGCCTGTAGACGCGTGTAGTTGCCGTCCTTGTCCTTCCCGGTGAAGAAATCCGCGAAGCTCGGCTTGCTGGTGAGCTTGTTCCCCAGGTGGTCGTAACCGACATAGTTCACGATGCTGTTCCCGCTCTGGATCAGTTCATCGGGCGAGAACATGTCCAAGGAGAACACCCCGGGATCGATGGCGTCCACGTCGATGTAGTCCCCACCGTTGGGGTCCAGTCCCAAGGCCGTACGCAGGTTCCGGTCGAAGGTGGTCTGTACGCCAGAACCGATGCGATCGCTGAGTACGAAGGGCAAGGTGCTACCCGGCAGATAGACGGTCCCCACCGCCACGGTGTCCACCCACACCAAGTGGCTGTTGGCCAGGTTGCGACCACGGCCCCACAACCCTACCGGAGAGAGGTCGTAACGGCGTTGTGCGTACTGTTCGTACTCCACACCAACCGCCACGGCATGGTCGCCGATATCGGCACTACCGAACGCCGAGAAACGGACCTGGTCGTTAAGGCGCTTACGGAACTCGGCACCATCGGGATCATCGATGAACCCGATGTTGTTCCAGAGGTCGTACAGCGTACGTGGACGCTGTCCGTTCCACAGTACACCGCGGTTCTGCGTTTCCACCAGGTTCCGGTAGTAACCGGTATAGCTGGGGTCATCGATCCCGATCAACATGGACTGCGGGAACCTCTCCCTCGGCAGGGCGTTGAAGTAGAAGGTGTTGATGGAGGCCAGGTCGGGGTTCTGGGTTCCCGGGGTGAAGACCACCAGGGTATCCTGCGCACCCACCTGGGTCCACTGTCCGGGTTGATCGGCTTGAAGTTCGAACTGGGGCGCGGTGAGCGTCTGGAATTTCCCAACGTAGCCGTAGTCGAAGAACCGGTCCTCGTGGACAAAGTCCTCCACCTGGCTCTGGTAGCGCGAATAGTCCAGCTGGAGCGTGTAGTACGCGTTCTGGATGGTGCTCCGCTTCTCTTCTTCTGCGGTGCGATTGACGAAGCGCTGCGTGAACTTGACGAAGCCGCGCCAGGTGTTCTCCTTGATGCGGATGTTGTTCTCCGCGTTCAACAGTGAGTTGTTCCGGTTGAAGCTTTGGCGGTTCGAGTAGTCGATGGATCCCCCCACCGTGAGGTTGATGGTGGGGGTGGTGGTGATGTCGATCTTGCCCGAGGCCAGGTAACTCACTTCGCCCGCGTTCTGGCGGGTCTTCAGGGTCTCCACGTCGGACGTACGCAGGTACTCGCTGGAGTAGGCCATGATCACATCGTTGGAACCGTTGGACCGGAGCTGGGCCGGGTTGCTCAGCAGCCGCTCGCGCACTTCGGGGCGTACGCGCAGATCGCCGAGGTAGGAGGGCGATCCATCCACCACATTGGTGTACTGGCCGGACAAGAAGAAGCCGATGAGGGGCTTGGTCTTGTTGCCCACGCTGTCCTTCTTGAACAGGATGGGGCCGCTCAAGCTGGCTTCCACCTGGTTGAACGCATACTTGTCGAGGCCCACGATATCGGTGATGTCGCTCCCCACCTTGTAACCGGAGGTGAGGTAATCCACCCCGCCGAAGAAATTACGGCTGGGCCCCCGGGTGGTGATGTTGATCAGACCCCCGGTAACGTCGCCGAAGTTGGCCGGTACACCACCCGTGATCACCTGTACCTCTTCGATGGCGCTCTTCGGCAGGCCGGTACCCGCACCCGCAGGCACCTTCACCCCATCGATATAGTAGTAGGTGTTCTCCGTGCGCGATCCGCGGATGCTCACGCCCCCGCCGGTGCCCGCATCGCTGGCACCCGCCACCGTGGTGGCGATGGAGTTCGCCGTACGGCCGGGCATCTTCGCGATCTGGTCCCTGGTGACCGTTCCCCCGGAAGCGCCACCATCGCGGTCGATCAGCGGTACCACGTACTGCACCACCTCGAATTCCTTCAGCTCCACCCCCTGGTTGAGGCCGATGTCCAAGAAGGTGATCTTCCCGTTGGAGACCACCACCCCGGTCTGCTTATAGGGCTGGTAACCCACGTAGCTCACCACCACGTCATAGGTCCCGGGATCCAAGGGCTTGATGAAGTACTCCCCATCGAAATCCGTGGCCCCACCGGAGACCTGCGTACCCCCGCGCTCGACCACCACGTTCACGAAAGGCAGGGGCTCCTTGGAGCCTTTGTCGGTGATCTTCCCTTTCAAACTTCCGGAACCCGTCTGGGCGAGCATCGCCAGCGCGGTGAACAGGGAAAGGGCGGCTGTGGAGAATAATCTTCTCAACATCAACGGTAGGTTTTACGTTCTGCGTAACAGGGCAACGAGGGGGCGCTAATATAGAAAGTTCCCCCTTGCGCATTCACCACTTCGGTCAGCGCGAGCCAAGAAGTCCAACGGCGCCGCATCGTGTGGATCGACATGGACACATACCGGGCAGGATCAGAGCGGGTGAACATGATCGAAATATATCCGCACGCTTTGCTCACCGCGTAGTCCAGAACGAGCAATGGTCGAACTGCGACAAGCGCCGTGCATCCACTCACCAACCGAAGGTGCGTCGGAAAAACCCATCGCGGTGCACACCGCTCCCGCGCCTATCGGCTCGCTTGGTGTGGCGTTTCAGGCGCTTACGCGTGGCTTTGTCCTGTACGGAAAGGTGCCGACGCCGATCGGAACGCTCCTGCTTGGCCTTCTCCTTCTTCTCCTTCTTGGCCTTGCTGGCTTGGATCCGTTCCTGCTTCTTCTTCGAAATACCATCCTGTGCAGCCACTTCCACCGGAGTGGCCACGGCGGCGAACAGGGCGAGGAGAACAACGGACCACCAGCGGCGCATGGTGCAAGGATACTACGGACACCGATCATTCCGTTCCACCGGCGCGTTGCCCCTACCTTCGCTGGCCATGACCACTCCCACCCTACGCCCCCTGGCGCTCTTGGCGATCGCGGTCCTGTGGGCCGGATGCCGCAAGGAGGAGCGCGGTGGGGTCCCGCTCACGCCGGTGGACATCAGCATCAATGTGAACAACCCCGCCTACCACGACCTGGCGGTCACGGGCGGATGGCTCTACCTCTCCGGTGGTTCGCAAGGACTGATCGTGTACCGCGCTTCGCCAGAGGCGTTCGTCGCCTTGGACCGCCACTGCCCTTATCAACCGGCGGAGTTGTGCCGGGTGTTCGTGGAGGATGACCAGATCACCGCACGCGATACCGCTTGCTGCCACTCCTCTTTCCTGATCACCGACGGCAGCGTGGTCGAGGGACCCGCAGCCCTGAACCTGCAGCGGTACAACACCTCGTTCAACGGGACCACCCTTCGGATCTACAACTGATCCGCTCCCCCGGCACAAGAAGAAGGCCCGCCGATCGGCGGGCCTTGTCTTCAACAGGACGGTATGTCGTGGATCAGTAGCGGTAGGCGTCGGTCTTGTACGGACCTTGCTTCTCCACCCCGATGTACTTGGCTTGCTTGTCGTTCAGCTCCTCCAGCTCCACGCCGATCTTGGCCAGGTGCAGGCGGGCCACCTTCTCGTCGAGGTGCTTGGGCAACACGTACACCTTGTTCTCGTAGTTGGCGCTGTTCTGCCAGAGCTCCAGCTGTGCAAGGGTCTGGTTCGTGAAGCTGTTGCTCATCACGAAGCTCGGGTGGCCAGTGGCACAACCGAGGTTCACCAGCCGACCTTCAGCGAGGATCAGGACATCCTTACCGTTGATGGTGTACTTGTCGACCTGCGGCTTGATCTCCACTTTGGTCTTGCCGTGGTTCTTGTTCAGCCACGCCATGTCGATCTCGTTGTCGAAGTGGCCGATGTTGCACACGATGGCCTTGTCCTTCATGGCGCGGAAGTGCTCTTCGCGTACGATGTTGTAGTTGCCCGTTGCAGTGATGATGATGTCCACGCGACCGATCACAGTACTGAGCTTCTTCACCTCGTAGCCGTCCATGGCCGCTTGTAGTGCACAAATGGGATCGATCTCGGTGACCACAACACGTGCACCGGCACCACGAAGGCTGGCCGCAGTACCCTTACCCACGTCGCCATAGCCACACACCACAGCCACCTTACCGGCCATCATGATGTCGGTGGCGCGGCGGATGGCGTCCACTGCGCTCTCTTTACAACCGTACTTGTTATCGGACTTTCTCTTGGTGACGCTATCGTTCACGTTGATCGCGGGCATCGGCAGGGTGCCGTTCTTTTCGCGGTCCTTCAGGCGCAGTACACCGGTGGTGGTCTCCTCGCTGAGGCCCTTGATGTCCTTGATCAGCTCGGGATACTTGTCGAAGACCATGTTGGTGAGGTCCCCGCCATCATCCAGGATCATGTTCAGCGGCTTGCCACCCTCGAAGGCGAAGAGGGTCTGCTCG
>SSGN01000219.1 GCA_008016945.1 Flavobacteriales bacterium | reverse complement strand
GTGGCACCTCACCCTCCTGCGTACCCGCTTGCGGCATCACCTTGGGCACCATCACCGCCACCTGCAACACCATCACCGCAGGCCCCGGCGATACCTACGACCTGAGCATCGCGTATTCGGGCTCTCAAGCCGGGGTGGTAGTGAGCAACAACAGCGGCTCGGGTACCCTCGGTGGCGATGATCCCGCAGTGACGGCCAATGGCACCATCACGATCACCGGTATCAGCGAGGCCGATGCCTATGACGTGGCCTTCTCCGCTCCTTGCGGTGCGCTTGCCGCATCGGGGGCTGCGCCCAACTGCGAACCCACTCCGGTCATGCTGTGGGAGAACCCGATCACCGGTACCAACCCGAACACGGCCAACCCATACGTGACCGGGCAGAACGTGCATGCGAACATCACCGTTTCGGGCATCGGACGTGGAACAGGGATCAATGGCGCGAATGCCAACAACCGGTATGCAGCGAACAACTGGGGCACCACGTTCAACACGGACAAGTACTTCACCTGGACCCTTACCCCGAACAGCGGATACGAGATCGACCTCACCACCTTCGTGTACACCGGGCAGGTCTCTTCCAACATCAACACCTTCGCCTTCCGCTCTTCGGTGGATGGCTTCGCAACGGACATCGGTAGCCCAACGGCCACCGGCACCACCATCGACCTCTCGGGTGCGGCCTACCAGGATATCACGGGCTCCATCGAGTTCCGGTTGTACGCCTGGGGCTCCAGCGTGGCAGCGGGCAATACGTTCAGCGTGAACGATTTCATCTTTAGCGGTTACATGGAAGCCACCGGTCCGACCTGCGGCATCTCCCTCGGCACCATCACCACCACCTGCAACGCCAACACCCCCGGTGTGGACACCTACGACCTGGCCATCCCCTACACCGGATTGGACGCCGGTACCACCGTGGTGAACAACTCCGGCTCGGGTACCGTGGGCGGTGATGACCCGGCTTCGGTGAGCAACGGCACCATCGTGATCAGCGGCATCACCGAGGGCACCAACTACGATGTGACCTTCACCAGCCCCTGCGACAACCTCACGGTGAGTGGCACCTCCCCCTCCTGCGTACCCGCTTGCGGCATCACCTTGGGCACCATCACCGCCACCTGCAACACCATCACCGCAGGCCCCGGCGATACCTACGACCTGAGCATCGCGTATTCGGGCTCTCAAGCCGGGGTGGTAGTGAGCAACAACAGCGGCTCGGGTACCCTCGGTGGCGATGACCCCGCGGTGACTGCCAATGGCACCATCACGATCACCGGTATCAGCGAGGCCGATGCCTATGACGTGGCTTTCTCCGCTCCTTGCGGTGCACTTACCGCATCGGGTGCTGCGCCCGTTTGCGAACCGGCACCATCGCTCACCACCATCAGCTTCGACGTGGCCGGTAACTGGACGGCGGGATCCGTGGCCCTGACCAGCTATGCCACCGATCACCTCTATGCGGAGAGCGACTGGTCCTTCACCGGAGGCCCTGGGCTGCGCACCGAGATCGCGACCTTGGCCGATGGCACCCCTACAGCCTTGGACGTGTACGCCTGGCGCCTGAACCAGAACGTGACCACCGACTGGCGTGCCACCTACAACGGCAACGCCACCGTGACCCAGTTCGGCTTCAAAGTGCGCCGCTGGGACGGCAGCCCCGAGGTGAACGCCGAAGTGCGCTATAGCACGGATGGTGGAACGACCTTCTCCGCTGCGCTCGTCACCATCAATAACACGTTCCTCGATGGTTCCTCGGCATGGAAGAGCTTCTCCTACACCATTCCCGGCGCGGTCCAATTGGCGCCTGGCAACCTCGTGGTACAGGTGGTGCGGACCGTAGCCTCCGGCGAACGGATGATGATCGACGACTTCTTCTTCGATACCGGGGCCGTGGCCTGCGCGTTGTCCCTTGGTTCGGCCTCCACGAGCTGCGATGCCTTTACGGAGAACACCGATACCTACACGGTGACCATCCCCTACACCGGCGTACAAGCCGGAGCCAGTGTGGTGAACAACAGTGGCTCGGGTACCATCGGCGGCGATGACCCCGGAACCGTGTCCAATGGCTCCATCATCGTGAGCGGGATCACCGAAGGCACCGGATATTCCATCACCTTCACGGCTCCGTGTGAAACGATCGTGGTGAGCGGAACCTCTCCGGTGTGCCTGCCCCCGCCGTCACTGGTGATCAACGAAGTGGACTATGACCAACCCGGCGCTGATACCGAGGAATTCATCGAATTGAAGAACACCGGTGGCTCGGCCGTCGAGCTCGGAGGCCTGAAACTGGAGCTTTGGAACGGGAACTCCAACTCGGTGTACGCCACCATCACCCTGCCCAGCTTCTCGCTGAGCGCTGGCGGTCACTACATCGTGGGCAGCAGCACAGTGCCCGGTGTGGGCTTGGTCGCTTTCACGACGGACGGGATCCAGAACGGCGCCCCCGACGGCATCCGCCTGCTCACCGCCGAGAACGATATCATCGACCAACTGAGCTACGAAGGGGATATGTCCACCACCGAAGGCTCCGGTGCCGGCACGGACCCCAATGGATCGACAGGCGTTGGTCTTTCACGCCTGCCTGACGGTGCCGATAGTGGCGACAACAGTGCCGACTTCGTACTCACCTGCATCACGCCCGGTGCAGCGAACACCTTCGTGGACAGCGACAACGATGGAACACCGGACTGCATCGATGTCTGCCCCGGCCAGCCAGAGCCCGGCTCGCCCTGCGATGATGGCAACCCGCTCACCGGGAACGACACCATGCAGAACAGCTGCATCTGCGCAGGGGTGGCCTTGGATTGCGAAGGCACCCCCGGCGGTACCGCCCTGCCTGGAACCGATTGCGATGATGGCAACCCCTCCACCGTGGACGATGTCTACCAACCGGATTGCACCTGCGCCGGTGTGCCCCTGGACTGCTTCGGCGTTCCTGGCGGCCCCGACATGCCGGGCGCTCCCTGTAACGATCTCGACCCCCATACCAACGATGAGGTCTACGACCTGTCCTGCAACTGCGTCGGTACGCCTTGCTCCCAGAACGTGGTGCTCGACATCCGCTCCGATGCCAACAGCGACCAAGTGAGCTGGGAGATCCTCTACCAGAACGATGGTACCGTGGTATGCTCTGGTAGTGGTTACCAGACCGGTATCACCGAGCCGATCGTGGAACCCTGCTGCCTGCCGATCGGCTGCTTCCGACTCCGTGTGTACGACAGCGGTGGCGACGGTTTCGTGACCGGAGGTTACCAGCTGCGCGAGAGCGGGGTCAATGGCCGCCGGATCATCGACAACTTCGGAAACTTCACCAATGGCGGTGTCAGTGCCATCGGAACCGCGTACGACAACGGCGCGTTCTGTGTCCCCATGGGTAACGACAAGCTCATCTACAGCAGCTGCGACAAGCTGGACTGGGTGAACAACAAGTTCATCGTGGCCACCGAGAATGTGGATGTGAGCGCGCAGTATGGGGTGAACAACGCCAACAGCGGGTACGAGTTCTGGTTCTTCGACCCCAATGGAGGCTACAACTTCCGCCGCTTCCGCAGCCACGCTACGAGCGATGGATATGGCACCGGTGCCCTGCGTGCCTGCCACTTCAAGGTGAACGGCTGGGTGAACGGTGGTGCTACCCCGCACATCCCTGCCAATACCCTGCTCAACGTGCGGATCCGTGGACGCGTGGCTGGTACCAACCTGCCGTTCGGTGCGGCCTGCCTGTTCAAGATCGACCCGACCCTGGCCGCTTGCCCCCGTGTGAAGCTGCAGGATGATCCAGCGAACACCAGCGACTACAGCTGTGGGGTGATCCGCGAGTTCGGTGGGGCGAGCCGTCCGGCGAACCGCATCTATGCCAACCCGCCGCAGCCTGTGCCAGCGGTGGCCAGCAGCAACGTACGCTACCAGTTCCGCTTCCGCATTCCGGGAGAAGGGATCTGCATCGTACGTCCGCCGCAGAAGAGCGCGCAGTTGGTGCTCAACTGGACCACCGGTACCCTCCTTCAGTGCAGCAAGATCTACACGGTGGATGTGCGCGTGAGCCTCAATGGTGGTGCTACGTGGTGCTTCGGTCCGGCCACGGTCGATCAAGCGACCGCCTGTGCCGACACCGAGGATTGGGGCAAGCTGTGTGATGTGACCATCGCGGGCTGCGAGGAGTTCCAAGGTGGTGGTAACGCCTTGGCGGCCGGCCTCCCGGGTTCCGTTACGCTCTATCCCAACCCCAATCAGGGCGATCAGCTCTTCGTGAACATCACCCAGGTCGATGAGACCGATCCCGTGAACCTCGTCATCTACGACCTGACCGGGAAACGCGTGGCCGAACAGCGCCTGGTGGTGGCCGATGGACAGGTGAACACCACGCTCCAACTCAACGGTACGCTTTCCAATGGCGTATACGTGGTGCACCTCAACGCAGGGCAAATGCGACATACCGAACGCTTGGTCATCCAGCGTTAACGCGTAGTACGACCTCCGCGCGAAGGGGCTGTCTCGTAAGGGGCGGCCCCTTCTGTTTCCGGCCTCCCCGTCCGGCCAGGTAACCGTTGACCCGCTCACGGCACTGGCGGATCCAGGTGGCGTGGAAGTGAAGAAATGACGAGGTGAGGAAGTGAAGTGGTGAGGAAGTGAAGAGGTGAAGAAGTGTCTCGTCCTGAAAAAAGTTGACAGGTTAAAGGTGTTGGTCCTGTGTTAGGGTTGCAATTTCAGGTTGGTCCTGTTCGAGGTTGACATGGGCGTAATAGCTCTTCCAGCGCCGGGGTAGGCGATGGTCCAGTTCGTGGGCCTTGGCCGGTACTTGAAGGTCGATGCTCATGTGCAGGCGTTCCTCGTTGTAGATCCGAACGGCCTCTTCGAGCATCTCCATTCCCTGGGTGAAGTTCGCCGGAGCAAGGCCTTCCATCAGTTCGTTCTTCAGGATGCCGTTCAAACGTTCGGCAACAGCATTGTCCCTCGGGTCACCGCTTTGGGTCATGCTGATCCGCATGCCGTGGGACCGCAGGCGGTTCACATACCTGGCGTAGCAGTATTGGCTGCCCCGATCACTATGGTGGATCTGGCCTTGGAGCGCATGGCGGCTTCCCTTCAAGGCCATG
>SSGN01000185.1 GCA_008016945.1 Flavobacteriales bacterium | reverse complement strand
TGCACGGACTCACCAGCCGCACCGCGGGTATTGATCAGCTCGATCACCGCAGAGGCATCGTCCAAGCTTTGTGCGAGTGGCCGGTTAACGTGTCGCATCACTTCCGGATCGGAACGCATGGCCAGCACGGCCGCCGCATCCGACGCAAGCAGCTCGCGCAACACCAATCGTTCTGTTGTGATCATGGGGAAGGTCGGCAGATCGATGGTGAGCATTGGGTAACGAAGGTATCCGAAGTTGTTGCGAACTTTGGAATATGGTCGCACCCAAGAAGACAGTTCCAGCGAAGAAGACGAAAAAGAAGGCCGTTAGCGGCACGTCTGGCGCGAAGGCCCCTGCTGGCAAGCGCGGCGAAGTGAAACTGCTTTCCGGCGGCAACCCGCAGATCGCCTTGGGCCATGGCGATGAGACCGTACAGGCCTACATCGCGGCCATGCCCGGTTGGAAGCGCGCGGTGGGGGAACTGCTGGACCGCCTGATCACCCGCGCCGTGCCCAAGGTGACCAAGGCCGTGAAGTGGAACACCCCACTCTATGGGCTGGACGAGCCCACACGCTTCATGGGCTTCAATTGCACCACTAAGTACGTGAAGGTGGCCTTCTTCATGGGCGCTCACCTGGACCCCAGGCCGCCCGATACGAGCACACAGAAGGACGTACGCTACTTGCATATCCGCGAGAACGACAAGCTGGACGAGAAGCAGTTCTTGCGCTGGGTGAAGGAGGCGGCGAAGCTGCCGGGGGTGAAGATGTGAGCCACCTGTCCTTGACCGGAACCACCCCAAGGAATCATGAACCCCAAAGTCGACTGGTTCTTCGAAAAGAACACCCCGAGGCAGGAGGCTTTCGGTCTGCTGCGCGAGATCGCCCTGGAGAGCAACCTTACCGAGGAGCTGAAATGGGGCCATCCGTGCTACACGTTGAAGGGGAAGAACGTCTTCCTGATCCACGGCTTCAAGGACTATTGCGCGCTGCTCTTCCACAAGGGCGCACTGCTGAAGGATACGAAAGGGCTGCTGGTGCAACAGACCAAGAACGTGCAGAGCGCCCGGCAGATCCGCTTCGCCAGCGTGAAGGAGATCGAAGTGCTGACGCCGTTGCTGAAGCGCTACATCCGCGCGGCGATCGCCTTGGAGAAAGCGGGCAAGCAGGTGGTGCTGAAGAAGACGGCCGAGTTCGACATGCCGGAGGAGTTCTCCACGGCCATGAAGCAGATGCCCGATCTGAAGAAGGCCTTCAACGCACTGACTCCGGGCAGGCAACGTGGATACCTCCTGTACTTCGCCGGGGCCAAGCAGAGTAAAACGCGGATGGTGCGTATCGAGAAGCACCTGGACCGCATCCTGGCCGGAAAAGGACTGGATGATTGAACCTTGGATCACCCATGCTTACCTCCGCTCACCCCAAGCTGCCGATGCGCGACCAAGCAGCGACACGGACCTATTACTCGGAAGCCCTGGGGTTCTCCGTTGCCGGCGAGTACGACAACTACCTCATCGTTCGCCGCGAAGGCATCGAACTGCACTTCTTCCTTTCCACGGATCTTGATCCGCTAACGAACGATGGGCAGGTATACATCCGCACGACGGATATCGATCACTTGTACCGCATACTACAGGAACGCGGCGCGGCCATTCACCCGAACGGTGGGCTCCGTACCAAACCTTGGGGACAGCGTGAGTTCGCCCTGCTGGACCCGGACCATAACCTGTTGACCTTCGGGGAGGCCCTGTGAGTGGGTCTGAAGCGGTCTTTCAGGTATTTCCCGCTGGACACCCGACCCAAGCCGTGCAGCTTGTTCCATTTCTCATGTTCTATCGGGAGGTCTGTTCCGTAGCTCGGGCCTTTGGCAGCTTCGCTCCATGCGGTCCACGTCTTCCGCATCGCAACGCCCCCACCATATCGGCCTGAGAGCGAACACCCCTGCACCCCCGGCCGCACTTGAACGATCAAACGGTATTACTGAGACGGCATGAAAGAACCGGTCGGTCCAAAGGTGTAAAGGTGAAAAGCGTGAGAAGGTGAAATGCCTCGCACCCTTTCACGCTATCACCCCAGTGGTCCAGATCGCTGAGCTCGGCCGGATCTTCATCACCGGCTCAGTAGAACGAAAAAGCCCCGGCACGAAGGCCGGGGCTTTTCTCCATGTTCGTACGGGTCAGCGGATCAACTCCACCCGCTTGGTCTGCACACGGTCGTTGGTGATCACCTGCACCATGTAGTTGCCGTTGGTCAGATGGCTGAGGCCGAGCGTGCCGTTCATGGCGATCGTCCGCTCCAGTACCACACGCCCGCTCATGTCAAGCACTTGCACCTGGGCTTTCGCCGCGGTCATCCGGATGGTGAGCTGGCCGTTGGTCGGGTTCGGGAAGAGGCTGAACAGGTCCGCCTCGGCTTCGTTGATCCCCACTCCACCACACGCCACGGTCCACTGCAGCGGGTTGTTGACACCTCCATCTTCGCACGAGCCCGATCCGTTGGACACGATGTGCAGCGTGAGCATGTTGTCGGCGTTCGAGCTGGGGATGGCGAAACCGGCGAAGTTGCCACCGTTGTTCCCGGTGTACAGCTGAGGTGCCGTTTCATTCCCACCGTTGAACACTTCGATGTAGTCGCCGGCCAGCATCTGCCCTCCGAGGAACGCCAGGGTGAACGGTACGTTCTGTGCGGACCGCCAGGTGTACCAACGGTCTGCATTGTTGCCGTAGCACAAGGTCGTGTTCTCGAAGCCGCAGGTCACGTTGATGCAGGAGTCCGCGGCGAACACCAGCGTGTCGGATGTGGTGCGGCACTGTTCATAAGCTTGGTTGAACACGCGGAACACACTGATCGAATCCACCGGGTAGGGCCCGAAGGTGTGTACGCCCACGCCCAGGTCGGCCACCACTTCGCCGGTGACGAGGTTCGTAGCACTTAGCGGATCGTCAGCACCGGCGTCGGTGATGATCACCTCGGTGGAATACTCACGGGCCACGCAGTTCTCAACGATGTTGAAGGTCGCCGTCGGGTTCGTGCAATCGAGGCAGTAGACCTCCCACTCCCACTCATCGAACTGATCGGTTCCGCATTGCACACTGCCGTCGGACGTCATCTCCATGTACAGCCGACCGCCCGTGGCGGCCACGTCCACACCGTAGTATACCGGGTTGGGATCGGTCAGGGCACTGCCTTCGGGGCCCAGATGGCGACGTGAGCTGGCCGAATGTTCGAACAGCAACGGAGCCGTGTTATCCGCCCCATCGTAGATCCGCAGACGATCGAAGGAGTTGCTCTCGATGGTGCCGCGAATGAACGTGAGTTTGAGGGTGGCCGCACCTCCACCAACGAGCTCATAGGCCCACGCATGGTTGTCGTTGGCTACATAGCAGTAGGTCTCCTCCAAGGTGGGGCCAGGGCAGTCGATCATCACCGGGCAAAGCGGGTTCACCAGGGTGGTGGAGTATACGTTGCAGAGCGGGTTCATATCGTTCACGATGGTCACCTGCACCGGTGTGCCCGAAACGAACGGACCGACCTGGTGCGTCCCTACGGTGGTGATCTCCAAACTGTCGCTGTTCACCGAGTTGACGATGACCGGCATGGGGTCTGAACCCAGGTCGGTGACCACCACATCCACGAAGTACTGGTAGTTGGCACAATCCTGAACGATGTTGAACTGGGCGGTGGGGTGAACGCAGTCCAAGCAGGATATGCGCCATTCCAGCGGGGTGGTGGTGCCTCCATCCTGGCAGGACGTGAATTGGTTGGAGGTTACGCGGATGGTGAGGCGATGCTCCGCGTTGGTGGTGTAGTAGAATCCACCGGTCATCATCTGGCTGGTGCCTTGGAAGAGGCGCGGTGCGGTGATGTCGCCACCGTCGAAGATGGTGATGGTGTCCCCGTAGAGGAGCTCCCCAGCATCGAAGTACACGGCCAGCGGATACGAGCCGGTGCCTTGGTAATAGAACCGTTGGTCGACCAGGTTGCCGTAGCACAGGGAGTCGCTCACCTCGGTGCCGCAATCGACCAGGAGCGGGCAGGTTCCGGTGCTGGTGATGTTCGCCAACTCGATGTTGCAGAGGTCGCTTCCCGAATGGATGGCCACCATATCCACCGTATCGGACGCAGCGAAGGGTCCGATCTCGGTGATGCCCAAGCCCACGTTCTCCACGGTCTGCGGGTCACCATCGTTAACGACATAGGAAAGGGTCAGGCTCGATGCATCACCCAAGTCCGAGACATCCAGTGCAATGGTGTATTCGTCGTTGGCACAGTCGTCCACCACGGTGTACGACAAGTTGGGAACTTCACAATCCAGGCATACCACTGTCCATTCCCAGGGATCGAATTCCGTGGCACCACAGTTCACGGAGCCATCGGATGACATCTCCATGAAGATGCTGCCGCTGGTGGCGAACACATCAACGGCGTAATAGACAGGGACTGGATCCAGAATGGCACTGCCCACGGGCCCCAGGTTCCGGCGTGCGGTGGCGGTATGTTCGAACAACAACGTTCCGGTGTTGTCCGTACCGTCGTAGATCCGAATGTCGTCATAGTTGCTGCTCTCGATCGTGCCGCGGAGGAACTTCAGGCGCATGGTGCCTGGGCCGGAGGCGCTATAGAGCCAGGTCATGGAGTCGTTGTTGGTGTAGCAGTACTCCTGTGCGATGGGGTCCGCGCCGCAGGTGATCATCAGCGGACAGGCCGAATGGAAGCCCGTGATCGGGATGATGCGGTGGCACATCGGGTCCGCATCATGGATCAGTCGAACGGCCGGGGTCTCGGTGAGTCCGAAGGGACCCAGCTCCACCTCGCCCACCCCAAGGTCTTCGAGCAGGGTGATGTTACCGGCCACATCCACCTCCACATCCACACTGGCCGCATCGCCGATGGAGGTGATGTTCAACAGGATGGTGTACGTCTGTGCGTCGCAATCCTCGGTGAAGGTGTAGGTCGCCTGACCCGGGGTGCAGTTCAGCATGAACTGTACCGTTGTGGCCACGCAATCCGATGCGGTCCCACACTGGTCGTCCACGTTCCAGTGTGCGAACAGATCCTCGGCGGTCGCCGCGGTCACTTCCAAGGTGTCTGATCCCTGCCCCAGCACGGGGCCATCGTAAGTGCCTTGGCGCACCGTGATGTACCCGTTCAAGGAACAGGTGAACGTGTAATTCCCTCCCGCCACCACCGCGGTGATCTGGGAGTATTCCTCCTGGTAGCTGCAGGTGGAGATCGTGGTGACCGCGCCGAGCGCATCCGGGGTCACGGCACTGGAAGGCCAAAGGGATCCATTCAAGCAGTCCTGCGCCTGCATCCCGGTCCATGGACCGAAGCCCAGCGTTAGGAGAGCAGCGGTCAATAGGCGTCTACTTCGTGTCATGCGTTATTGGTTTTGGTATTGTGGTCAGCGTGGCTAAAGGTAACAACTCGGTATCCCGTTCAGCATTCGTAGGAGCCGATCAAGCCCATCCTTGGAATGCTATTGGTTCGTGCCGATACCCCTTGGTCTTCAATGGATCGTGGAGTACGACCGCTTCACCACCTCGTACGCCGGCTTCGGGTTGCCTTCGTAGTCGATGATGCTCCAGCTGGGCCCGGGCCAGCAGTCGTTCAGCTGCCACAACAAGGTGCCCATGCAATGTGGTTGGGCTGCCAAGTGGGCTTCGATGGCCATGCCGTAAGCCTTGGCCTGTGCACGTTGACTGGCTTCGATGAAGCCGCCCAAGGTGGTGGGGCGCTTCTCCCCTAATTCGCGCTCAATGGCTTCCCAGATGGGCCGATCCGTCTTGTAGCTACGCTGCAGCCGGGCCACGGCAGGTGAGCCCAGGAAAAGACTGTCTGGATGGATGTACTTCGCCAGCAACGCGCTATCCGGGTAGCTCTGGAAGCCCCACTCGCTCACGAAGCGGCCTACGTTGTTCTGGAATGACGAAAAAGTGCTGTCGCCGTGCCAGACGCCCCAGTAGTGGAGGTCGCCTTCGGCGAGGCCTTGGGCGTTGCCCCAGTTGCTCACCGGTGAGGATGGCAGGTATGCCAGGCCGAACTGCTCTACCCAGTCCGCCGCACGATCCTGGAAGAAGCCGTTGTTCACGTTCTCTACCCGCAGGGAATCGGAGCCATGCAGGTGGTAGCGTTGTTGCCAACCCCAGTGCTTCCATGCCACCGCCAGCTCGTTGTTCCCACACACAAGCGCCAGGGATGGGTGGGTCGATAGGCGCTGGCATTGCTCCTTGATCTCCTGTTCCACGGTCCGGAGGTAGGCTGGGGTGTCGAACGGACCCAGGCCGCCGAACATGAGGTCGTTCCAGACCAGGATGCCCGCCGTGTCGCACGCATGCAAGAATTCCTCAGGAGGGTACACGCCACCGGCCCAGAGGCGCGCCATGTTCATCCCCGCCGCTTTCATGGCCCGCACAAGATCCAGCCAGCGTTCATTCGATCCCGGTCCTGGAAGCATGCCGGGGGGGACCACATTACATCCTTCGATGAACGTCGGTCGGCCGTTGACGACGAACTGGAAGGTACTCCCCGAGGCATCCGGCAGGCGCTCCACGGCCAATGTCCGGAACCCCACCTCCTGCCGCCAGGTACTTTGGCGAAGGCCTTCGCTCAAGAGTTGGATCTCCAACGGGATGGTCCGCGCCTTCCCTTTCACACCCGGCTGCCAGAGATCCGCACTGTCCAATGGGAACCTGACCACTTGGGTGGGGCCGTGCTTGGCCAGCGGCCCTTCCCAGGTTTCGCGGCCCAGACGCACATGGAGCGTGGCCTTGGGGGCGGAAGGTGATGTGGTCTCGATGGTGCATTCGGCCACCCATGCCGAACCTTCCTTGACCAAGGCGGCCTTGGCCCCCTTGATCCGTGCTCCGGTCCACCCGCGAAGTTCCACGCTCTGCCAGATCCCGCTCGTGACCAGCCGAGGGCAGAAGTCCCAACCGAACTGATACGCCGCTTTTCGGATGTACGGGCTTACCCCGCTGGGGTCGCTGTCGTGCGGCAATTGGATGCCGTAGGCGTCGCGCAGCTTCACTCCTTCCTTGGTGGGGCTGCGGAAGACCACCCTCAGTTCGTTCTCCCCTTTACGCAACACGCGCTTCACATCCCACTCCCACCTCCGGAACATGTTGTCTGGTCTGCCCAGGAGGGTGTCGTTCACGTACACTTCCGCGAAGGTGTCGAGGCCCTTGAACACCAGCTCGAGGTGGCCGTGCCGCAACATGGCCTCCGTTACGACCAAGGTGCGCTCGTACACCCAGTCCTCGTTCTCGACCCACTGCACGCTATCGATGTTGGTGCCGTGCATGAAGTCCGGGATCAGTCCGTTCCGCAGCAGGTCGCTCTGCACCACCCCGGGCACTTGGGCCGGGTACCATTGCTCCTGCCCCACCTGCCGGAATCGCCAACCATCGTCCAAGGGGAAATGGACTTCCTGCGCTGCACCTCGAATAGTGAGCAGGAACAGCAACAGGACGATCCATATCCTCATCGTAGACCAGCTTTCACCAGGGCGTTCATCACGGCTTGGATCTTGGCCTCGTCCGGCACGAAGGTGTATGCGCCATCGGCCGGGGCGGAGCTTAACGGCACGGCAACGCCATGGGCGGGTACCGCACGCTGCGCCGCGAAATGGATCTCGCGCACACCGGCTCGTTCCACGATGCCGACCACATTCTCCGCGTTGATGCCGCCGGCCGCCGCGATCGTGCAATACGCTCCTGCCCTATCCACCAACCGGCGAAGGACACCGGCCCCGTCCTGGGCCCGCGCCGCCCCCCCGGAGGTCAACAGCCGATCGACCCCCAAGGTCATGCAACCATCAAGAACCTCAACGGGGTCGCGCGCATGATCCACTGCACGGTGGAAGGTGAGTTCGCTTCCGGGGGCCGAATGGGCGATGGATGCCATCAATTGGCGGTCCATGTGGCCTTCTGCGGACAATGCGCCCGTGACCAGTCCGAAGGACCGGTGGCCGAGGATCCCTGCATCGGCCATCAAGGCATGCCGTTCTGCCGCGCCATACACGAACCCTTCCGACGTAGGGCGTACGAGCACCCGAACAGGAATGCGCACTGCGGCACGTACCGCATCCACCAGCCCCCAGCTCGGCGTTATCCCTCCACAGGCCAGCCAACTGCAGACCTCCACCGTGTCGGCACCTCCACGTTCGGCCGCCACGGCTTCGGCCACACTGGTCACACAAACCTCCACCGCTACGCGCATGTGCCGAATGTACAGCGCTTTCCACCATGCACCCCCTTGAACAGGTGGGGCGGCGGTACGCTTGTTCAAAGAAGCCTGGTCGCCTCTCTTCAGGCGGTGAGCGGTCGACGTGTAGTGCCCCGTGGTACGTGCAGCATGCCGTCGCTGAGAAGGAAGCAGTCTCCGTTTCGGCGGATCCGGGTGGTGGGGAAAGGAGGAAGTGATGATGGACGTGGCTTCCTCGCTGCTTCAAGTCCTCGCGACCGAGCCGAACTCTTCGTGGATGCCGCCTCCGCAGAACGATCCGGAACCGTATCGGAGCGATCACGTATAACGCGACCATGTTCAACTTGCGTCTCCCCGCCGTTGTGTTGTCCTGTTCGGGTTGTTTGTTCGTGATGCCCCTGTCCGCTGATACGAACGCGGATCGCCTTGCGAATGCACCACATGATGCCGTTTCCACCAACCAACGGGCCACGGTGCAGATCGCGGCTGCCTACCGGACCATGGACAAGGATCCGGTGGCGGCTCGCGAGTTGGCGAAGCAAGCCGTGCTACTGGCCGATCGATCCGCCGAGCCGGTGGTGGAGCACAAGGCCATGGTATGCCTGGCCAGCATCGAGGTTCACATGGGCCTGTTCCACGAGGCGATGAAGACCACCTTGAAGGCTGTCGAACTCGCCCAGGAGCTGGGGGATCCGGTGGTGATCGCCATGGATCTGCGCGAACTTTCCAAGGTGTATCGATACAATGGCATGCTGGAAAAGGCCGTGGAGGAGGCGCGCAACTCGTTGGCGATGCTCCTCCCGACCCGTCGGGAGAACGAAGTGGCCGAAGGACAACAGCTTCTGATCCGTGCGTTGATGGAAGCCGGACAATGGACCGAAGCTCAACAGCTCGCCGAAGGGTGCATGGCCAAGGCCAAACTGGCTAAGGATACGCTGAAGATGGCGCGGGTCCATGTAGTTCAGGGCCAGGTGCTGGTGGCACAACAACGCTTTTCCGATGCCGTGGTACATCTTGCACAGGCCGAAAGAGCCCTCGGGGGTCCCGCCCTGGTGGCTGAACGGGTGGATATGTACGAGGCGCTCACCCTGGCGTTGATCGGCCATGGGCGCACGCAGGAAGCAGCGGAGGCGTTGCGCAAGGTCGCGGCCATCCTTGAAGGAAAGGAGGCATGGAGCGATCGGCAGCGGATGTTGGACCTACGCTACCGGCTGGCCGTGGCCAACCAGGAATGGCGAGAGGCCGTGGTCCTGCTGGAGCGGATCAAGAGCGCAACGGACAGTATGCTGACCGCACGGATGGACATGCAGATGACCAGTATGCAGTTGGACCATCAGTTGGCCCGCAAAGAGAAGGCGAACGAAGAACTTCGTACGGAGAACGCGCGTAACGCTGAATCCATGGATATCATGCTTTCGCAGAACAACCAGCTGGTCGCCGCGCTTCTGGTGGCCTCCGTGCTGGCCGTCGCGCTCTTCCTCTCGGGCCGTTACAACCGCCGCATGGCAGTGCGCCTGAAACTGAAGAACGCCGTGGTGAAGCGCCAGCACGACCAGATCCATGCGAAGAACCTCGAGCTACAGCGACAGAACCTCCGCCTGGCCGAAGCGCTCATGGGCGATGAGGAGAAGGAGACGATGATCAAGGAGATCCATCACCGGGTGAAGAACAACCTCCAAGTGGTGGACAGCCTGCTGCACATCCAAGGGATCGAGATGGCGGACCCGTTGGTGGGAAAGGTGCTCCGCGAGACACAGGGCCGAATCAGGTCCATGGCCCTGGTCCACGACCAGATCTACCGGAGCCAGGGCCTGGGGAATGGTGATCTGCGCACACACCTGGAGAAGCTTTCGCGTAACATCCTCGTTGCCTATGGCGCACATGATCGTATCTCGGTACGGGTGGATACGGATCTCCCGCTGTTCCGGATGAACACCTTGTTGCCCCTGACCTTGGTGGTGAATGAACTGCTGACCAATGCCCTGAAATATGCGTTCCAAGGCCAGGAGACCGGGCGTATCGCCATTGCGGTGAAGGCTACGGCCGGCGGCTACGAACTGCGGTGCCAGGATGATGGAGTGGGCATGGCTCCGGATCATGCACGGGAGCGATCCTTCGGACTGGAACTGGTGCGGGTCCTGGCGGAACAGCTCAATGGGAGCTTCCGGGTCAGCAGTGGCAACGGCACCACCCTGCACCTGGACTTCGCGCCGGACAAGGAGCCCATGCGCATCGCATCCTGATCCGGGTACGGCCCTGACCTATCTTCGCCGCTTCTTATCCGAACGCGTGTCCGATACCACGAACCCTCCGACGACCGATTTCCATGCGCTGGGCCTAAGCCACGACCTGCTCGATGGCCTGGACCACATGAACATCCGGAAGCCGACACCGATCCAGCAGCAGGCCATCCCCGCCGTGCTCGATGGTCGCGACCTCATTGCCTGTGCACAGACCGGTACCGGTAAAACAGCGGCTTTCCTCCTCCCACTGATCGATGTGATCGTCAGTTACAGGCCCAAGGAGGAAGGCAGTATCCGTGGACTCGTGGTGGTGCCCACCCGCGAGCTGGCGCTCCAGATCGATCAGCAATTGCAGGCCATCGCCTACTTCACCCCGGTGACCTCGATCCCCCTTTATGGCGGAAGTGATGGCAGCACCTTCGACTCGCAGAAGCAGGCCCTCACCAGCGGCGTGGAGGTGGTGATCGCCACTCCCGGTAAGCTCCTCAGCCACCTTAACCTCGGGTACGTTCCCTTGAAAGGCCTGGAGATGTTGATCCTCGACGAGGCCGACCGCATGATGGACATGGGTTTCGTGGATGACATCCGACGGATCATCAACTTCCTGCCCAAGGAGCGGCAGTCGCTCATGTTCAGCGCCACCATGCCGCCCGCCATCCGGGAGCTCACCAAGCAGATCATGAAGGATCCGGTGGAGATCACCATTGCGTTGAGCAAACCGGCCGAAGGTGTGGACCAGCAGGCCTATGTGGTGTTCGACATGCAGAAGGCCAACGCCTTGGAGCATATCCTCAATACCAATGAGGCCACCAGCATCGTGATCTTCGCGGGCCGCAAGATCGAGGTGAAGAACCTCACCCGGCATTTGCAGAAGAAGGGCTTCAATGCGGCGGGCATGCACAGTGATCTGGAGCAGACCGAACGCGAGCGTGTGATGCTCGATTTCCGCAACCGCAAGCTGCGGATCCTGGTGGCCACCGACGTGGTGAGCCGCGGCATCGATATCGACGATATCGACCTGGTGATCAATTACGATGTGCCGCACGACCCGGAGGATTATGTGCACCGCGTAGGTCGCACCGCACGTGCCGCACGCAAGGGCACGGCGATCACCTTCGTGAACGAAAAGCAGATGCGCGAGTTCGGACGCATCGAGGCGCTGATCGGTTACGACGTGAAGAAGATGCCGCTGCCCGCAGGTACCGCAGGGCCGGCATACGACCCCAAGGCACGTGCCAAGGAGGGCGGCAGCAAGGGAGGTCGGCGCCCCCGTGGGCGCGGGCGTTCGGGCGGTGGGCGTGGCCGCCGCGATTGATCCAGTCCGCAAGTTGGTCGAACGATCCCGGTCGGTGCTCATTCGGCCCTTCGGGCCATTTCCCATGCCATCGACCAACACGCTTTGGCTCCTTGCTCCTGGGTAACTTCGTCGTACACGAGCGCATGTGGTGTCGGGCGCGTCGTGATCACATCACCCCTTCTGGTAGTGACTTGGCCTTGCGCTCCGGGAGCGTGGATCGGTAATACCGTGGTGGATCCTGGGCCGACCATGAAGTAAAGAAGAAGGGGCCGCCCCTTTCGAGACGGCCCCTTTCACTTGCGGATCTTCCGTTCAGGTCCGGATCAGCGACGGCTGGGACCGAACTTGCTCTTGTTCTCTTCCAGGACCTTCATCGCATCCCAGGCCTTGGCGGCCTTGCCTACGCGATCGATGGTCACTTTCTCCATCACATCGTTCTGTACGATGGCGTTCACCACTTCCTGGCCGCTCACCACATAGCCGAACACGGCGTGCTTACCGTCCAGCCACGGGGTATCCTTATGGGTGATGAAGAACTGACTTCCGTTGGTGGCCGGACCCGCGTTGGCCATGCTCAACACACCTGCACGGTCGTGCTTCAAGGTGGGGTCGATCTCGTCGGCGAAAGCGTAACCCGGTCCGCCCATGCCCGTGCCGGTGGGATCACCGCCCTGGATCATGAAATCGGCGATCACCCGGTGGAACTTGATGCCATCGAAATAGGGTACGCCATCGCCCTTGGCGGTGTTCTTCATCTTCCCTTCGGCCAAGGCCACGAAGTTCGCCACGGTCATGGGCACCTTTTCGTATTCGAGCTTGATCCGGATGGTGCCCTTGTTGGTCTTGATATCGGCGAAAATGCCGTCGGTGGTGTTCTCCACGGGTGTTGTTTGGGATTGGTTCTCGGTGATGGCCGGTGCCGATGTCGCTTCTTGCACACCTTCCGGTGCGGAGCTACAGGCGGCGAAGGATAGGCCGAGCAAGGCGGGCAGGGTGAAGGAGAAGAACATGGTCATGGCTTGTTTTCTGGGGGGCGAAGATAGTTCGTAAGGCGACCCGGGCGCCGGGATCAGTCCATCAACACTTCCTCGATGGTCTCCAGTTTTTCGTCGGTGTAGGCACCCTGTTCACGATGGACGATGCGCCCCTGGGCATCCAGCACGAAGAAGTACGGGATGTCCTTCTCCGTGATCCCCAAGGCCGTTCTCAAGGGCTCGATCTCGGCTTTGCTGAAGAGCACATGGTCCACGATCTCCGGGTCAGCGCTCTTGCGGAACTTGTTCATGCTGGGTTCGTAAGCCGCTTTGTTCACTCCCGTGAAGAGCGGAATGAAGTAGACATCCGCCTCGTAGGTCCCCGCCATGAGCCCATGTTTGGCGATGAAACGCAGGTAGGCCGGTTCATACCATTCCTCCAGCAATGGGCTGGCCTTCTGGCTGTAGGCCAAACCGATCACCGTCCACGGCTTCTCCATGGCAGGCAGCGTGATGGTCTTTCCGGTGGCTGTTTCACCCGTTAGTGCGGGGAATTTGTCCTGGGCCGCGACGTTGAGGGCCAGTACGGTGGCCGAGAGCAGGGCGATGGTTCGCATGATCGATCGTCTATGCAAGGTTCGTGCCGGTCATCGCACCCCATCCTCGGGGTTCTTCCCTTTGTGCGGCCGGAACCAGTCCTTCATGCGTTCGATGTCGGCCGCAGGGTCGGCGGTGAGGGGGAAAGAGGCGCTAAGGATGGCCAGTTTCTTCGGGTAGTCGAATGTGCACAGGATAATGGGGACACCCGCTTGGGTGGCCATTCGGTGGAAACCGGTCTTCCATTCGGGTTGGTACTTCCGGGTGCCCTCCGGGGTGATCCCGATGCCTTTGATCTCGCCACTGTCGAACATGGCCACCACGGCATCCACCAGGTTATTGTGCTTGCTGCGGTCCACCGGGTAGCCGCCCAGCGCCCTGAAGATCCAGCCGAATGGTGGCTTGAAGAGCGAGTTCTTGGCCAGGTATTTCACGTCGCCCATGCGCGCGAGACTGCGCACGGCCAGACCTACGAAGAAGTCCCAGTTGCTGGTGTGCGGTGCCACGACCACGATGTAGCGTTCCAGTCCCGCTGGGCGGTCGTCCTGGATACGCCATCCGGCCAGGGTCTGGAAGAAGAAGCGATGGATGGAACGCAAGGGTGAGGTTTTTTCGGATCGGTGCCGCATCTTTGGTCCGATGCCCATGACCCCGTCCGGTGCCAAGATAGTCGCTGTCCATACCACGCCGATCGCTGTCCGAACCCCGCGACCATGCATCACGTATGAGGGCGCCATGGAACGGCTTCGGTTCGCGGTCTTGGATGTGGAGACCACCTGCGGCGACCCAACGGAGGGTCGTGTGATGGAGGTGGCCGTGCTGGCGCTGGATGGCAGTCGAGAGCGTCTCCGCTGGGATTCGCTGGTGCGATCCAATGCCCCCATCCCCGCCTTCATCCGCAAGCTTACCGGGATCACCCCGTCCATGCTGGTGGATGCGCCACGGTTCCTGGATGTGGTGGGTACCTTGGAGACCCTGACCATGGACCGGATCGTGGTGGCGCACAATGTGCGGTTCGACATGACGGCGCTGGAGCATGAGTTCGCACGCACCGGCCTGGTGTTCGAGCGACCTACGCTCTGTACCGAACGCCTTGCGCGCCAGTTATTGCCCACCCTACCCCATTACAACCTGGGTAGCTTGTGCCGCTATTTCGGGATCGAGTTCCGTGCGGCGCACCGGGCCGCGGCCGATGCGGAAGCCACCGCACAGTTGTTCTCCATGCTTCTGAACGAGTTCGGAGAGGAGCGTATCCTGGCCGGGGTGATGGCGCGCCCTAAGGCTCGACGAGCCTGATCAGAACAGGGCATTGCTGGCCCACAAGCCCCACATCATCAGGGAGCAGAGCAAACCCACGGCTCCCAGCTTGACCCCCAGACCGCCACGTTGCACACTGGCCTTGGTGTACCGTAACAGGTGTCTGGCCTGCTTGCGTTGCCCCCAAAGACCGAAGGCCAGGGAGAGCACACTGAGCACGAGCGCAAGCGACACCAAATGACGCACGAACGCCAGGGCGATGCTGAGCCCTCCGAAGACGAGTGATACCTGGCTCAGGGGAAGGTTCTTCTCCTCCTGCTTCATGAGTTCAACGGGTTGAGCAATTCCGCATGTACACCGAGTACCTGTGGGATCACCAATCGCTTATCGTCGTTGTGGATCACATGTTGGGCGATCGCCATGCGTTCGGCCTCGTCGGCCTGGTTGTCCATGCGTGCACGCACGTGGGCCTCCTCCACCCCATCCCGCGCCATCACCCGCCGTATACGAAGGTCTTCCGGCGCAGAGACCAGCACCACCCGATCCATGATCTTGTACGATCCGGACTCGGCCATCACCGCAGCCTCCATGATCACGAAGGCACTGTTCTGGGCGCTCGCCCAGCGCCGGAATCCGGCGCGTACCGCCGGATGGATGATGCTGTTCAGGTCCGCCAAGGCGCTACGGTCCGAGAACACCTTCGCCGCCAACACAGCACGGTCCACGCCGCCATATCGCAGCACCTCCGGTCCGAAGCGATCCGTCACGGCATGGATCACGCCCTGGTCTTCGCGGAGAAGCCTGCGTCCTTCGATATCCGCTTCGAACACGGGCACTCCCAGGATCCGGAATACACGGGCCACGGTGGTCTTGCCACTGCCGATGCCGCCGGTAAGGCCAACTAAGAGCATGTGATGAAGGATGGGCCGACCATTCGCAGAACGAACGCCTTGTCAACGGCCGTTCACTGGGCTTTCGCCGTGGCCTCGTTCAGCTGCTGCGAGCTGTCCATGGCGATGGCGCTCTTCTCGAAGCGCAGGCGCACGTTGGAGTCCACTTCCAGCAGGATCGTGGTTTCGGCCACTTCCACCACCTTGCCATGCAACCCACCGATGGTGACCACCTTGGTGCCTTTCTGCAACGACTCGCGGAACTTCTTGGCATCCTTCGCTTTCTTCTGCTGCGGGCGGATCATGAAGAAATAGAAGACCACCATCAGCGCCCCCATCATGATGTAGGTGGCCATGGGATTGGGTTCGCCTTGAAGCAGGAATGTCGCGGTAAGCATGTGGTTGAAAACGGGTTATGGTACGGTATTGGGGCCCACCACTTCGGTGGTGAGCGTGAGCACGGTGCTGGGCGGTACGGTGTTGGCCACCACGGTGACGGTCTTGTCCTGACGCCCATTGCGGCCTTCGCTATCGAATCCGATGCGGATCGTGGCCGTGCCTCCGGGGGGCACCGGTGCCTTGGGCCAATCCTTGCCCACGGTGCAACCGCAGGAGCCACGTACATCGGTGATCACCAAGGGGGCGCCTCCCGTGTTCTTGAAGTGGTAGATGCTGTCCACCTTGGTACCTTGTACGATGCGACCGAGGTCGATGTGGGTGTAGCTGAATTCGATCCTCGGAAGCTCTTCCTCTCCCACATCTCGATAGCCCGATCCCGGGAACCTGATCGCATCCACGGTCACTTCGTTCGGGTCGCCTTCGGTGTGGTCCGTGAGCCGGCACCCATGCAGAACGGGCGGTAACAACAGCGCCAGCACAAGGTGCCATGCCATGGCCTTGGCCTTCTCCGATCCTTGCTTCGCCCTCATGCGATCAACTTTCCAGTAGACCCCGGCCAACCTTGCGGATCCGACCATCCTCCCGCATCTCGATGAAGAGCTTGTCCAGTACACCGTTGATGAAGTTCTTGCTCTTGGGAGTGCTGTAGGCTTTGGCGATCTCGATGTATTCGTTCATCGTCACCTTCACCGGTATCTGGTCGAACACCCGCACTTCGGTGAGGGCCATCTGCATCAGGATCATGTCGCTCAGGGCGATGCGGTCGCTCTCCCAGTTGCTCGACTTCTCCGAGATGGCCTTCTCATGCTCCTGGGCATGCTCAATGGTCTTCCGATAGAGCATGGACACGAATTCGTGGTCCTCCTTCGGGTCGCGGGCGATCTCGTTCATGAACACATCGGCGGTGTCCGCAGCGCGCATCTGCTCCAAGGTGCGTTTCACCAGGCTGGCGGCCAGGTCCAGATCCTCCATCCAGGCAATGCTCCGCGTTTCGAAGACCTCCTGCAGCCGTTCGCTATTGGCGATCAGTTCGCTGAAGCACTGTACGGCGAACGCTTGGTCCTGTTTGAAGCCCTGTGGCTCGGCGCTCATGTAGCTCTGGTAGGCTTCGCTGCTCTGTACATCGCGGTACAAGGAAGAGAACAGTTCGTGATGCCCCACCCAACTGACCTTCCGCTTCTCGCATTCCAGCCGCAGGCGTTCGCTTTCGGCGATGGAGCGCACCAAGGGATTGTCCACGAAGCGTCGGTTCGGGTCAAGGTCTTCCGGGGAGGGCAGCCGTTTCTTCTTGCGTTCCTCGAAGACCAGTTCGGCCACGTGGCGCAATTCGCCGAACACCAGGAGCAGCGATAGGTAGAGGTCGTACGTGCGATCGATGCCCGTGAACAGTTCCTTCTCGATCCTTGCGGCACTGGCGTTGTCACTCTGCCAATACGCATAGAGCGACTGGAAGGTCTTGATGCGGAGGTAGCGGCGGTTGAGCATGCGGTGATCCCGGCTTCAGCGGAGGTGGCCGGTTCAGAATCGGATCCCGGCACTGCGCATGCTGGTGATCCGGTCCTCGGCCGCCTGATTGGCTGCCAGGTAGGTGGGAATGCCCAGTTCGGAACTGGCTTTGAAGATGCGCAAGGCCGTATCGTAGATGCCTTCGGTCTGGCGCAGGGCGGCCTTGCGGTCGTAGCCTTTGCGTTCCCAGGCACAGTTGATGATGCCGCCAGCATTGATGAGGAAGTCCGGAGCGTAGAGGATGCCCTTCTCCATCACCACTTTGCCGTGAACGGCCTCGTCGGCCAACTGGTTGTTGGCCGCACCGGCGATCACACTGCACTTCAGGCGTTTCAAGGTGGTGTCGTTCACCGTGGCGCCCAGGGCACAGGGCGAGTAGATGTCCATGTCCACATCGTAGATGGCCTCGGGCTCCACAATGGTCACCGAGGGGTGCTCGGCTTTGATCGCGGCGAGTTTATCCGCATGGATGTCGGTGAGGTACACCGTGGCGCCGTCCTTCACCAGGAGGTCCACAAGTCCTTTGCCCACGTTCCCGGCGCCTTGCACCGCCACTTTACGCCCGCTCAGCGTATCGGTGCCGTAGGCGGTCTTGGCCGCGGCCTTCACCCCACAGTACACTCCGAATGCGGTCACCGGGCTGGGGTCGCCACTGCCCCCCATTTCCTCGGGCAGGCCCGCCACGTGTTTCGTCTGTTTCTGGATGTTCACCATTTCCGTGGTGCTCATGCCCACATCCTCGGCGGTGATGTACCGCCCGTTGAGGCTGTCCACGAATTGGCCGAACCTCCGGAACATGGCTTCGGTCTTCTGCGTGCGGGCATCGCCGATGATCACGGCCTTGCCACCGCCCAGGTCCAGACCGGCCAGGGAGCTCTTGTAGGTCATGCCCCGGCTAAGGCGCAGCACGTCGTTCAGCGCTTCGGCCTCGGAGGTGTAGGGCCACATCCGTGTTCCACCCAAGGCGGGGCCCAGCGTGGTGTCGTGGATGGCGATGATGGCTCTGAGGCCCGTAGGTCGGTCATAACAGAAGAGCACTTCCTCGTGATCATGCCGCTCCATGCGGTTCAGCACCAGGTCGCTGGTGCCGGCTTTGGTACTGGTGTCGATCATGGCTTCTTTCGTTTTCAATGACCGCCCGTCCTTATTGCGACGCAACGGCATGCCCCTACCCGGTCTACTTTTGTCCCACGTCGATGCGCTGGGTCCATTTCCGGGACAGGCGGCGCAAAAGTAGCACGTTCCTACACCCCGCCATGCGATCGCTGCTGAAGCTGAACCCATACTTGGCCAGGTACCGATGGCATTTGTTGTTGGGAACGGTCTTCATCGTGCTCAGCAACTTGTTCGCCGTGTACTCTCCGCAGGTGGTGCGCGAGGCCATTGACCTGATCTCCAGCGGCCTCGCGCAGATGGAAGCCCCACCGGAGCAGCGCATGCTTCGGGTGCCTGCCACCCTGCAGGTGTGGGTGGGGTGGACGGGCATCGACCTCCAGGGCCGGTTGAACGAGCTGCATGATGCGGATGCCATCGCCGGTACCGTGGTCTGGTGTGCAGGCTTGCTGGCCATCCTCTATCTGGTCTTCTCCTTGTTGAAGGGCTTCTTCATGTTCCTCATGCGCCAAACCATCATCGTGGTGAGCCGCTTGATCGAATATGACCTGAAGAACACCGTGTACCGCCACTATCAACAGATGGACCGTGCTTTCTACAAGCGGAACAGCACGGGCGACCTTATGAACCGGATCAGCGAGGATGTAGGCAAGGTGCGCATGTACCTGGGGCCCGCCATCATGTACACCATCGGACTGGTGGCGCTCTTCGTCCTGTGCATCCTCTTCATGCTTCGGGTGAACGTGGAGCTTACCCTTTGGACCCTGGCCCCACTGCCGGTCATGAGCGTGATCATCTATCGGGTGAGCGATGTGATGAACAGGCGCAGCATGGCCGTGCAAGCGGGCCAGAGCCGGTTGAGCACCCTGGCCCAAGAGAGCTTCAGCGGGGTACGGGTGCTTAAGGCATTCGCGCGGGAAAAGGCGGCCGTGGAACGTTTCGCCGAGGCGGCCCAGGACTATCGCGAACGGAGCTTGGACCAAGCCCGGGTCGATGCGCTTTTCATGCCCGCCATCATGTTGTTGATCGGCCTCAGTACGGTGATCACCATCTTCATCGGTGGTTGGAAACTGATCCAGGGCGATCCTTCCGTCACCGTTGGCACCATCGCCGAGTTCGTGATCTACGTGAACATGCTCACCTGGCCGTTCGCATCGGTGGGCTGGGTGACCTCGCTGGTGCAGCAAGCAGCGGCCAGCATGGAGCGGATCAATGAGTTCCTCGATGCCCGGCCCGCCATCACCGATGAGGCCGACGAACTGCCCGAGGTGAAAGGTGCCATCACCTTCGACAAGGTGAGCTTCACCTACCCCGATACCGGGATCAAGGCACTGTCCGAGGTGTCGTTCCGGATACCGGCCGGGGGCACGGTGGCCGTTGTGGGCCATACGGGAAGCGGTAAGAGCACACTGGCCGAACTGATCGGCCGGGTGTATGATGCCACCGACGGACAGGTGTTGATCGATGGAGTGCCCATCCGCAAGGTGGCACTGGGCAAGTTGCGGACGCACCTGAGCATCGTGCCGCAGGAGGTGCTGCTGTTCAGCGATGACATCCGGAACAACATCGCTTTCGGACTGCCCGAGGGTGCGGATGACCTGGAGCGGATCCAGGAAGCGGCCCGGAAAGCACAGGTACACCAGGACATCATGGGCTTTCCACAGGGCTATGGGACCTTCGTGGGGGAGCGTGGCGTTACCCTCAGCGGTGGCCAGAAGCAACGGGTGAGCATCGCCCGAGCCATTGTCACCGAACCGCGCATCCTGCTTTTCGATGATGCGCTGAGCGCCGTGGATACCGCCACCGAGGAGGCCATCCTGCGTGAATTGCGCGCGGTGATGAAGGACCGTACCACCGTGATCATCAGCCACCGGATCAGCACCGTACGGGATGCGGACCTGATCCTCGTGCTGGAGAACGGTCACCTGGCGGAACAGGGACGGCATGCCGAACTTGTTGAACGCAAGGGGATCTACGCACGCATGTACGAGGAGCAGTTGCTGGAAGAGGCGCGCGAGCGTGTTGGAGACAAGGGCTGAACCTCCGCTTTCCTGAAACGGGGCATGAGGGCAAGGTGTTCGCCCCCCCCTCCTGCTGACGGTGGTTCCGGTAGGATGAACGAAGCTTCGTTTGGAGGATCCGAAAACCCTACTACATTTGGTTGGGCCTTAGGGCAATGGGGCCGCGAAACACCATGCACGACGATCGTGAGGATGTATTTTCCAAGGCTGTACGCGCCGGGAAACGGACCTATTTCTTCGATGTGAAGAGTACCCGTGGACGGGATCTTTTCCTGACCATCACGGAAAGCAAGAAGCACACCCATGAGGATGGGTCTGCCCACTACGACAAGCACAAGATCTTCCTCTACAAAGAGGATTTCGACAAATTCATGGACGGCTTGCACGAAGCCTTCGATGAGATCGAAAGACTGCGGAACAGCGGGGAGTTCAGGCGAGATGCCACCCCATCGGGAGATGCTGTGGAAGACCCACCGAGCCGGACGGACGTGAACTTCGAGGATCTGGGTCGGAAGGATCTCTGAATGGCTTGCGCGACTGATCCGTTCACTTCTACATTTGCGGCGAAGACCCAGGAACTTTGTGCCCCACCATCCTTGATCGGAGCACGTCCCGTCGCCATGTCCATGGTACGACGCACGCTTGGGTGAGCCCCACGAATCGATGAGCATCGACCCGCGCAGACAGCGCGTCACCGCAGCAGGATTGCTCGTGGCGCTGGGTATCATCTATGGCGATATCGGTACCTCGCCACTGTACGTGATGAAAGCCATCCTGGGTGACAAGCCCATCACGGAGCTGCTTGTCCTCGGGGGCATCAGTTGTGTGGTGTGGACCCTCACCATCCAGACCACCATCAAGTACATCTTCCTCACCCTTCGGGCGGATAACCGCGGTGAAGGTGGGATCTTCTCGCTCTATGCATTAGTGAGGCGCTATGCCTGGTGGGCCTTCATACCGGCCACCATCGGTGCGGCCACCATGATGGCCGATGGGCTGATCACTCCACCGATCTCGGTGAGCAGTGCCGTGGAAGGCTTGGTGAACGTCAGGGGGTTGGAGACGTTCTTCGAGCCAGGGAGCGATCTCACGGTGGCCGTGGTGGTCTTCCTGCTCTCCTGCATCTTCCTGTTCCAACGCTTCGGCACCAAGGTGGTGGGCACGGCCTTCGGTCCGATCATGGGGGCCTGGTTCTCCATGTTGATGGCCATGGGCCTGTTCCTGGTCTTCAAGTACCCAGATGTCCTGCGGGCATTGAGCCCCCATTACGCCATTAAGTTGCTTTCGGAGTATCCCAACGGGTTCTGGCTGTTGGGTGGGGTGTTCCTATGCACCACCGGAGCCGAGGCCTTGTACAGCGACCTGGGGCATGTGGGGCGCAAGAACATCCAGGCCAGCTGGGGCTTCGTGAAATCGGCGCTGATCATCAACTACATGGGCCAGGGGGCTTGGGCCTTGCACCAGAGCGGAGGTCAGCTTCAAGGCCGGAACCCCTTCTATGCGTTGATGCCCGATTGGTTCGTGATCCCCGGCGTGGTCATCGCCACCCTGGCCACCATCATCGCGAGCCAGGCCGTGATCACCGGCAGCTTCACCTTGATCAGCGAGGCGATCAGCATGAATTTCTGGCCCCGCGTGAAGATCAAGTTCCCCAGTGATGTCCGCGGCCAGATCTATATCCCCAGTGTGAACCTGATGCTCTGGGTGGGCTGCGTGGCCATGATGCTCACCTTCCGCGAAAGCGGTGAACTGGAGCATGTCTACGGCTTCTTCATCACCCTCACCATGGGCATGACCACCATCCTCATGGGGATCTGGCTGCGGTACGTACGCCACTGGCCGTGGATGTTGGTGGTGGGTATCCTGGCGGTGTTCGCCACCATGGAGATCTCGTTCTTCATCGCCAACAGCGTGAAGGTGGTGAACCGACTGAGCTTCGTGCTGGTGGTGTTGGGCCTGTTGAACCTGATGCTCATGTGGTACAAGGCGCGCAAGATCACCAATCGATACCTCGATTTCCGAGATCTACAGACCTACGCGCCGGAGATCACCGAGCTGAGCCGGGATAAGGAAGTGCCCAAGTTCGCAACCCACCTGGTCTACCTCACCAAGGCCAATAGCCCTGCGGAGGTGGAGCGGAAGATCCTCGACTCCATCCTGCGGCGCAGACCCAAACGTGCGGACATCTACTGGTTCATCCACGTGAACTGGACGGATGAACCGCACACCATGGAATATCGCGTGAAGGAGGTGGTGGACGATAAGGTGATCCGGGTGGACTTCAACCTCGGTTTCCGGGTGCATCCACGCATCAACATGCTCTTCAAACAGGTGTTGCAGGACCTGGTCGAGTGCGATCAACTGGACTTCGCGAGCAAGTATGAATCCCTCCAGAAGAAGGATTTCGCTGCGGACATCCGCTATATCCTGATGGAGCGGTTCCTCTCGGTGGAGAATGAACTGAGCGTGGCCGACGACATTTTGTTGGATACCTACTTCTTCATTAAACGTTTCGCACTACGTGACCAAACGGCGTTCGGCCTGGATCATACCGATACCGTGGTGGAGTACGTGCCCTTGATCCTGAGCGAGCCGGAGCGCCTCCCATTGCGTCGGCTCGGCGTGCCCCCACCCCCATCCACTGGTGCATGATCCGCATGCTGGATCGAACCTGGGCATGCCTCCGGGCGGCGCTGCTCTCCATCGGTCCGCTGCTCGTAACGCCAAGCGTACTCTCAGCGCAAGACGTTGAACCGGTGCCGAGCGTCCAAGGATGGGACACCACCTCGGTATACGATCCGGTGCGTGAACGCCGGATACCGATCGCCATCATGCGGCCCACGCATCCGGCGGAAGTGCCTTGCCCCGTGGTGCTGATAAGCCATGGCTATAACGCCAGCGCCCCCGGTACCTACCTACTTTTCCGTGGTATCGCCCAGGGCTTGACCGACGCGGGGTTCGCGGTGGTGAGCGTGCAGCTCGAACTTCCCGGCGATACGCCATTGCCCTTGCGCGGTGATCCGCGCACCGTGCGCCGACCGATCTGGGATCGAGGTGTGCAGGACCTGCTGGCGGTGAGCCAAGCCTTGGTGGTGCAAGAACCTACGTGGGCCCTCGACAAGGTGGACCTGATCGGCCATAGTAACGGCGGGGACATCAGCATGCTGCTGGCACAAGAGCACCCGGAAGTGGTCCATACAGCGGTATCGATGGACAACTTGCGCATGCCCTTGCCACGGACCGCAGTGCCCCGAATTGTTTCGCTGCGCGCGGAGGATACGACCGCTGATCCGGGTGTGCTCCCCACGGCGGAAGAGCAACGCACGTTCGGGATCGAAGTGATCACCATGCTCGGTTTCAAGCATGTGCATTTCAATGATCGGGCCTCCCCGGCACAGCGCCAAGAGCTGGTCCGCGTGTTGGTCGAGGTGCTCCGGGAAGGCACCGTGCGCTGATCGATATTTTCAGCAACGACGCGGCTTCTGAACGATATTTCAGGAGTGGTGGAACCTTTCTGCGGACACTCCCGTAGGAGCATGCGGGCGCTTTCTCTCATCCGCGCCGAATCATGCTCCGGACCCTTGCTGCCACGATATCCTTCCTGTTGTTCGGGATGGGCGCCATGGCCACCCACATGAGTGGCGGCGAGATCTACTGGGAGTGCATCGGTCCGAACCAGTATCGGATCCGGTTGGTGGTGTACCGCGATTGCGCGGGGATCAATGTGGATCCCACCTACAACCTGGTGCTCACCAGCCCTTGCGGGAACAGGAACCTCACCGTAACCCATAATGGGGCCACCGAACTGTCTCAGCTCTGTGACCTCCAGCTCCCGAACAGCACCTGCAACGGAGGTTCGCTGCCCGGTATCCAGCAGTATACCTATACCGGCACCATCACCCTGCCCCCTTGCGATAGTTGGCAGATCAGCTGGACCAACATCTATCGCAACAACGCCATCGTGAACCTGACCAACCCAGGTACACGCCACATGTACATCGAATCCGTGCTGAACAGCGCGGATGCACCGTGCAACGATTCGCCCACGTTCACCAATACTGCTATTCCCTACGTGTGCCTGGGGTACCCGGTGACCTATAGCTATGGTGCGGTGGATGCCGAAGGGGACTCCCTCTCCTACCAGTTGATCGGAGCGCGGATGGTGAACGGGACACCGGTGCCCTATACCGTACCGTACACCCCTGCACAGCCCATCCCGGGGATCACCCTGGATCCGGTGACCGGACTGATGAACTTCACCTTGAACACCGCCGGTAACTGGGTGGTGGTGGTGCAGGTGACGGAGTATGATGCCAACGGGAACGTGATCGGGTCCATCATGCGCGACATGCAGTTCGTGGCCTACCCGTGTTCCAACATCCCTCCGGATGCCGCCACGGGCTTGGTCACCAACCTTTCGGGACAGGCCACCAGCACGGGACCTCGGTCCATCCAGGTGTGCGAGTCCGGCGACTTCTGCTTCGATATGGTGATCTCGGACCCGAACGCCACCAATGTGCTCTCCGCGTTCACCAATGCGCTGAGCACCCTGCCCGGCGCCACCTTCACGTACACCGGCACCAACCCGATCACCGCTACGTTGTGCTGGACCGCGCAGCCGGGGTCCTCCGGTTTCTTCCCGGTGATCGTGAACGTGAACGATGGTGCATGTCCGATCCCCGCGTTCCAGACCTACGTATATTCCATCGAGGTGTTGCCGGGCCTCGCTGCCACCATCGCCGTGGTGGACGAAGCGTGCTTGGGCGATGGCAACGGTACGGCCACCGTGAACGTGACCGCAGGTACCGCACCGTACACCTACACTTGGAGCACGGGCGCCTCCAGCCAGAGCATAACGGCCGGTGCGGGCACGCATTCCGTTACCGTGGTGGACGCCAACGGTTGTCGGCAAGATGACCTGCCTGCCGTGATCGGTGCGGGCGCTCAGCCCAACCAGGCCAATGCAGGCAACGACTTTCAAGTATGCCACGGCGATTGGCCCATCGCTCTTTCCGGATCGGTGACGAACGCCACGGGTGGGGTCTGGAGCTCGGGTACGGGCACCGTGTCCGGTGCATGGCCCACCAATACCTATACCCCTTCTGCGGCCGAGATCGCCGCAGGCTCCGTTACTCTGGTCCTTACCACCAGTGGGAACACGGGATGCCCTCCAGCCTCCGATACCGTGCGGATCGATCTGCTCAACAGTTTCCAGGGGATGGCGGTGAGCGGCATCGACGCGCATTGCCATGGGGCTTCCGATGGCGCGGCGATGGTGTTGCCGGGCGGACCCGAGTTCAGCTACCTCTGGAGCGATCCTGCGGCGCAGGTGACATCCACCGCCACTGGCCTTGGTGCTGGTACCTATACCGTGCTCGTGTCCGATGGCAATGGTTGCGATACCACCATGTCCGTGCTGATCGCATCGCCGCAAGCCCTGTCCATCACCTCCATCACACCCACCCCGGAATCGTGCGCGGGGGATGGTGATGGCACATTGACCGCAATGGCCACCGGAGGTACCGCCCCTTACACCTATGCCTGGGATACCGGATCCGTTGGCCCGGTGATCACCGCCACGGCCGGGACATACACCGTTTCGGTGACCGACATGAACGGCTGTGCCCCGGCAACCGGACAAGGCACCATCACGGCCAGCGGGCAGCCCAATGCCGCCATGGCCGGTAACGACCTGGTGTCGTGCCCTGGCAGCGGTGCCATCGCGTTGAACGGAACCGTGACCAATGCCACCAGCGGGTCTTGGAGCGGTGGTGACGGGACCTTCAGTGGGACCTTCCCCGCTGTGCAGTACACCCCGGGTCCTGGCGATATCGCTGCAGGCACCGTCTTGCTGTCCTTGTCCACTGTGGGCAATACGGTGTGCCCACAGGCCAGTGACGATCTGGTGATCAACCTTCCGCGCAGCTTCCTTGGTCTTACCACGGCAACCACCAACGCCAGTTGCAACGGCACCTCCACCGGTACCGCCACCGTGCTCACACAGGCCACGGACCTTACCTACCAGTGGTTGCCAGGAGGCCAGGTCACCCAGTCCATCAGTGCTGTCGCCGCAGGCGACCATACGGTACGCGTAACGGATCAATTCCTATGCGATACGGTGATGACCGTGACGGTGGCTGAACCCATGGCGATCACCATTGCCGATCTGCCCAGTGTGAACGAATCCTGTGGTGGCGTATCCGATGGCACCTTGACCGCAGTGGCCTCCGGCGGTACCGCACCCTATACCTACACCTGGAGCAATGGCGCCCAAACACCGGCGATCACCGCCGGTGCCGGTTCATACACCGTTACGGTATCCGATGTGAACGGGTGTGCCCCGGCCAGTGCCACCGGGACCATCGCCGCTACTGGGCAACCCAACCAGGCCAATGCCGGACCGGACCTGATCGGTTGCATGAACGCTTACCCCATCGCGCTGATCGGATCCGTGGTGAACGCTTCCGGAGGCCAGTGGTCCGGCGGAAGTGGCACCATCCTGGGCAATGGCCTGTCCATCCAATACATGCCTTCATCCGCGGAGGTGTTGGCCGGTGGTGTGGATCTCACGCTCACCACGGTGGGCATCACCACCTGCCCTCCGGCGAGTGATGTGGTCCATATCGCTCTTTCCAACAGCTTCCTTAGTGCGGCACTCACCGCGACCAACGCGTTGTGCTACGGTGAGGCGAACGGCAGTATCGCCTTCACACCAGACTTGCCCGGTACAACGTATCAGTGGAATGATGCTTTGGGGCAGACCACCGCTACCGCCACCGGACTGGGTGCAGGTACCTATGCGGTGACGGTGACCGACGCCCTGGGGTGCGATACCACGCTCTCGACCACCATCGGAGAACCCCAGGTCTTGGTCGTGGCCCAAGTGAACGGCACCGATGTGAGCTGCCACGGTGGTGCTAACGGCAGCATCGTGTTGGATGTGCAGGGTGGCACCCCGGCGTACACCATTGCCTGGAGCAATGGCGCTGCCGGGTCCATCCTTTCCGGTCTGGTCGCAGGATCCTATACGGCCACGGTGACCGATGGGCATGGTTGCACCGCCCAAGTGACCCATGCCGTGCAAGAACCCGAACCCATGGTGGTCGCGGTGGATGCACCGGATACCGTGTGTGTGAATGCGGTACATACCTATCAGGCCAGCGCTACGGGTGGTGCCGGCGGATACCTCTTCAACTGGGGAGGGTATGGAAGTAATTCATCGGTGCAACTGGCATTCGCCGTATCGCAGACCATCCAACTGACCGTGGTGGATCAGGCCGGATGCGCCGGGCCCACCACCCCGGTGCATGTAACGGTGCTCGATCTCGCGACGGCCACGTTCAGCACCTACGGCGATACCACCACGTGCACGGGTGGTGTGGCCACCGTGGGCGCCTCCCTTACCGGATACCCGGCCGCCGTGGCATTCAGCTGGTCGCCTTTCGGCTATAGCGGGACCGGCCCCTACGCGGTGCCTATCCAAGCGGATCAGGACATCGTCGTAACGGTCACCGATGCCTGTGGGGATCACCGCGAGCGCATCATCGCCCTGCGTTTGGAACACGCACCATCGTTCCAGTTGCCACCGGTGATCGCCGAAGGTTGCGCCCCCCTTACGGTGCAGTTCCCCGATCTGAACCTCGGTAACGTCACGCACACCTGGACGCTCGGGAACGGACAAACCAGCCATATGACGGCACCACTGGTGACCTACCCGCAAGGAACCTATACCGTGGGCCTCACCGTGACCACACCCTTGGGCTGCACCAGTTCCAGCACCACGCCGGGGCTGGTCCGCGCCTATGCACCACCCACGGCCGCGTTCACGGCATCCACGTATTCCACCAACATCGATGCGGCCAACGTGGACTTCACCGATCAGAGCACGGGTACCATCGTGGGTTACGATTGGGTGTTCGGCGATGGTGGCACCAGTTCGGTGATGAACCCGAGCTACACCTTCAGCGACATCGGCACGTTCGAGGTGGAGCTTGTCGTCGTGGATAACCATGGTTGTGACGCGTCCGCGATCCAGAACATCACGATCACACCGGTATACGATGTGGTGCTCCCCACGGCGTTCACGCCGAACCCCAATGGTCCCGGGGGGGACCAAAGCAATGGCAATGGTGGCAACTGGGTCACGGGGGATCTGAGCAATGATGTGTTCTACCCATTCGTGCGCTTCGTGAAGGACTTCCGCATGCGGGTCTTCAACCGGTGGGGCGAATTGATCTTCGAGAGCACCGACCTGAATATCGGGTGGGACGGATACTACCGTGGGCAGATCAGCCCACAGGATGTGTACGTGGTGCAGACCTGGTTCCGGTTCGTGGACGGCAAGACCGTGGAGAAGCTGAGTGATCTTACCCTGTTCCGATGAAGGCACTGCGACACGCGTACATCCTGCTATCGCTCGCTTGGACCGTGGACCTCGTGGCCCAGGATCCGCAGTTCTCGCAGTTCTATGCGGCTTCGCAGTACCTGAATCCCGCGTTGACCGGCAATACCTTCCAGGACCGCGTGGCGTTGAACTACCGGTTGCAATGGCCCGGTGTACAGCCCGGCTATGAGACCTATTCCTTCGCCTACGACCACAATTTCGCCGGAGCGCATAGTGGGCTGGGTGGTTTCGTGATGCGCGATAAGGCCGGCTCGTTCGGCCTTTCGTTCACCACCATTGCGATGAGCTATAGTTATGAGGCACGCCTCAACCGGCGCCAGGCGATCCGGTTCGGGATCAGGCCGGGCTATACCCTGCGCAGCGTTTCGCCCGATGGCTATCTGTTCGCGGATCAGGTGATCCGTGATAACGCCCCCACGTCCGTGGAGGCTTCCATGGTGCCCAATACCAGCTACCTCGATCTGGCCGCCGGTGGCTTGTACTATAGCGAACAGTTCTGGGCAGGGGCTTCCTTCAACCATCTCAACCGGCCCAATACGAGCCTGATGGTGGATGGTGTGGCCAACGTTCCGGTACGGACCACGGTGCATGTCGGGTACAGATTCCCGCTGGATGGACACAAGTTGATCCGCAGCGAGACCCGGATGACCCTTGCGGCGCACTACAAGGCGCAAGGCAAATGGGATCAGCTCGACGTTGGAGGCTACATTGAGCACAACAGGATCAGCGGAGGTGTTTGGTACCGGGGGCTGCCCATCGCCAAAGCGTACCAGAAGGGCTACAGCAACAGCGAGGCCATGATCCTCATGGCCGGGTTCGAGACCGAGAAGCAGCTACGGATCACCTACAGCTACGACATCACCATCAGCAAGCTCACCATGAAGAGCGCCGGTGCCCACGAACTGAGCCTGATCTACGAATGGCCGCGCAAAGCCAAGGCCCGTAGGCACAAGGTGGTGCCGTGCCCGAAGTTCTGATCGGGCTCACATCCGCTCCGGTACCTCGATACCCAAGCACCACATGGCCTTCTTCGTGGCGGTCGCAACACGATCACTGAGCTGGAGGCGGAACGCGCGCTTGGCGGGATCCTCCTCCTTCAGCACGGGTACGGTCTGGTAGAAGCCATTGTACGCTTTCACCAATTCGTAGGTGTGGTTCGCCACGGAGGATGGGTCCAGCCGGGTGGCGGCCTCGTGGAGCACAGCGGGGAACTGGTGCAGGAGCTTCACCACGACGCGTTCTTCGGGCAGCAGGGTGTGGTGGATCACGGGTGCGCTGGGTGCTCCCTCACCGGCCTTTCGCAACAGGCTTCTGATCCGTGCGTAGGTGTATTGGATGAACGGTCCCGTGTGGCCCTGCATGTCGATGCTGGCCGCTGGGTCGAAGAGCATCCGCTTCTTCGGGTCGACCTTCAGCAGGAAGTATTTCAAGGCGGCCAGGCCGATCATCTCGAACAGCGCGTTCTTCTCCTCCGTATTGAAGTCGTCCAGCTTGCCGAGTTCGGTGGTCACCGCCCGGGCCGCATCCACCACTTCCTGGATCAGGTCATCGGCATCCACCACGGTGCCTTCGCGGCTTTTCATCTTCCCACTGGGCAGGTCCACCATGCCGTAGCTCAGGTGGAAGAGCTCGCTGGCCCATGTGAAGCCGAGCTTCTTGAGGATGAGGAACAGCACCTTGAAGTGGTAGTCCTGCTCGTTGCCCACGGTATAGATGAGCTTGGACAGGCCTGGGAATTCCTCGAAACGCTTGATCGCCGTGCCGATGTCCTGGGTCATGTACACGCTGGTGCCATCCCGGCGGAGCAGCACTTTCTCGTCAAGCCCATCGGCGGTGTTGTCCACCCATACCGCACCATCCTTCTCGTAGAACACTCCTTTCGACAGGCCCTCGAGCACATCGGCCTTGCCCAATACGTAGGTCTGGCTCTCGTAGTAGTTCTTGTCGAAGTCCACCCCGATACGTGCATAGGTGGCGTTGAACCCTTCGTAGACCCAGCCGTTCATCAGCTGCCACAAGGCGCGCACCTCGGGGTCGTTCGCCTCCCATTTTCGCAGCATCTCCTGGGCTTCGAGCAGGATCGGTGCGCTCTTCTCCGCATCTTCCTTGCTACTTCCTGCTGCTATCCGTTCCTGTACCTCTGCACGGTACATCTTGTCGAATTCCACGTAGTACTTCCCCACCAGCTTGTCGCCCTTGAGTCCCGATGTGGCTGGTGTTTCACCTTGACCACGCTTCTGCCAGGCCAGCATGCTCTTGCAGATGTGGATGCCGCGGTCGTTGATCACCTGTACCTTGATCACCTCGTTGCCCGCCGCTTCCAGGATACGGCTCACGCTCCAACCCAGGAAGATGTTCCGGAGGTGCCCGAGGTGCAGCGGCTTGTTGGTGTTCGGACTGGCGTACTCCACCATCACTTTCTTTCCCGACGACGGAAGCGCGAGTAGATCCTTCCCGGCCACTTCCTGAAGGAACTGGAGCCAGTAGGTGTCGCCGATCACGATGTTGAGGAATCCTTTGACCACGTTGTAGCGCACCACTTCTTCCACGTTCGCCACGAGGTGGTCGCCAATGACCTTTGCCGTCTGCTCCGGCCCCATACCGCTGATCTTCAGGAAGGGGAACACGTTGATGGTGAGGTCTCCCTCGAACTCCGGGCGCGTGTGTTGGAACCCTATGTTTCGTGGATCCAGCTCATGGTTGAATGATCGTTGGAACGCGGCTTGGAGTGCGGGAGCCAGAAGAGCTTGCAGTCTATCTTGGAACATGGCGGGATCGACGGACATGGTGCGGCGAAGGTAACGGGGCGGTGGGTATGCCGTGGTGGGAAGGACCGGCCAGAGGCCATCCGAGGCGTACCGCGTTAAGCTTGGATGAGCAAGGTGTGCCGCTGCACCCATGGATGGCCCTCATGATCCATGAATCAGCGGACGCATGATCATTCCACCGGTGTGGCCTTTCGTACGTATGGCCTAATGATCAGGCGGATCGTGTTCTTCCAGCTCATGTACTTCCATGCCCAGTTGAACAGGACCTGGAGACGGTTCCGATAGCCCACCAACGACATCAGGTGTACGAACATCCAACCGAGCCAAGCGATGAGCCCGCCGAAATGGAGCCGGCCCACGTCCACTACCGCTTTGTAACGACCGATCGTGGCCATGCTTCCCTTATCGCGGTAGGCGAAGGGGAGCAGTGCCTTGCCTTCGGCCTCCCGGAGCAGGTTCCGCACCAAAAGCTTGGCTTGCTGCACCGCTGCCGGCGCCACTTGCGGATGTCCTCGCTCCCACCGCCCTTCTTCGCTCATCAGTGCTACGTCGCCGAGGACATGGATGTCGGGGAACCCTTCGAGGCGATTGGTACGGTCCACACGATACCGGTTGGCCTTGGGTACTTCCGCGGCCTCCAGGCCGGGGATCAGCGCCCCCTTGACACCAGCTGCCCAGAGCAGGGTGTTCGCCTCCATGGTGGTGCCATCCATGAACACCACCTGCTCACCGTCGTAGGAGACCACCCGGGCGTTGAGCTTCACATGCACGCCCATGTCCTTCAGGTAGCGCAGCGCCTGGGCGCTGCTCGCTTCGCTGAAACTGTTCAACACACGGTCGTTGCCATCGACCAACCAGATCTGCATCCGTTCGCTCTCCAGTTCGCGGTATTCGCGTTTGAGCACGGTGCGGCGGATCTCGGCCAATGCGCCCGCCATTTCCACTCCGGTGGGGCCCGCTCCTACGATGATGAAGTTGAGGTACCGGCGCTGACCAGCTTCGTCCTGTGCGTACAAGGCCGACTCGAAGTCCTGGAGGAAGTCGCTCCGGATGTCCAGTGCCTGTGAAATGCTCTTCAGCTGCATGGCTTCCTGTTCCATGCGCGCATTGTTGAAGAAGTTGGTGGTGCTCCCCGTGGCGATGATCAGCTTGTCGTAACCGAAGCTGCCCCGGTCGGTGTGGACCAACTTGGCTGCTGGGTCCACGCGCTGCACGGTGCACATGCGGAACGCCACGTTGTCCATGGGGGCCACGGTGCGGCGGAACGGATGGGCGATGCTGTCGGCGCTGAGGCTGGCCGTGGCCACTTGGTACAATAGAGGCTGGAAGCAGTGATGGTTCTGCTTGTCCAGCAGCAGTACTTTGAAGGGCTTGCCGTCGAGGCCGCGGATCACTTCCAGGCCGGCGAATCCACCACCGATCACCACCACCGTGGGATAAGGCAATCGGTCATACCGTTGTTTAACCTTGCTCATTCCAGTTTCCTTAGGCCGGGGGCGCAAAGTTCCGGATCTTTGTGCCCGTTCCATCCATATTTGTGGCCATTGAACGACTGAACGCTTGATGCAGGCCTCGGATACCATCGCTGCCCTGAGTACGGCCCCAGGTGTGGGAGCCATCGCCTTGTTGCGCCTCAGCGGGCCCAAGGCCTATCCCGTGGTGGAGCGCCTGGCCCCCTCCCTGCCCTTGGAGCCACTCGCCCGCCACGCCTATTTCGTTCCGGTGATCGATCTCGATGGGCAGATCGATGAGGCCGTGATCACCTTCTTCCCGGGGCCGAACAGCTATACCGGAGAGGATGTGGTGGAGGTGAGCGTTCACGGGTCCACATACATCCAGCAGCGCGTGCTTCAAGCCATGCTGGACGCGGGCGCACGTACCGCTCTCCCTGGCGAATTCACGCAGCGGGCCTTCTTGAACCGTAAGTTGGACCTGAGCCAGGCCGAGGCCGTGGCCGATCTGATCGCGAGCCAGAGCGCTGCCCAGCATCGCCTTGCACTGCAACAGTTGCGCGGCGGGTTCGGCGCGCGCATCGAGGAACTGCGCCAACAGCTGATCGATTTCGCCGCGTTGATCGAACTGGAACTGGATTTCGGAGAGGAGGATGTGGAGTTCGCACAACGGGTGGAGCTGCTGGCCCTATTGGACCGTCTGGCGGACATGAGCGGTGAGTTGATCGATAGTTTCCGATATGGGAACGCCATCAAACAAGGGATCCCCGTGGCCATCGTGGGTGCTCCGAACAGTGGTAAGAGCACCCTTCTGAATGCCTTGCTCCAGGAGGATCGGGCCATCGTGAGCGATATCCCCGGAACCACACGCGATACCGTGGAGGAGACCTTGACCGTGGGTGGTGTGCTTTTCCGGTTCATCGATACCGCGGGCCTGCGGAAGACCGCCGACACCGTGGAGCAGTTGGGGATCGAACGCAGCTACAAGAAGGCTTCGGAAGCGAGCCTGGTGGTGTTGCTGGCCGATGCCTCCCGTATGTCCGAAGGTGCTTTGCGGACCGAGGCCCACCTGCTTCAACAGCGGATCGGTGATGGGCCGCGCGTTCTGCCGGTGTTCAATAAATGCGACGTGCCCGGTGTGATGATCCGAGAAGGTACCATCGGCATCTCTGCTCGAACGGGTGAAGGGGTGGAGGCATTGAAGGAGGCGTTCCTGGCCCATGTGCGTGCTCTCCAGAGCGGTCCAGGGGACATCGTGGTGACCAACGCACGCCATGTGGATGCCCTCTCCAAGGCACGTGCCGCGCTGCTCGATGCCAAATCGGCCATTGGCGGAGGGGTTAGTGGTGAACTGCTGGCGATAGACCTGCGCCGTGCACAGCACCACCTGGGCGAGATCACCGGGCGGATCGCACCGGACGATCTGCTCGGGAGCATCTTCGGAAGATTCTGCATCGGGAAGTGAGCGTTGCCGCGGAATGGTGGCATCCTGGAGGACGGTCCAGGTGGCCCCTGCTCCATTTGTTGGAAGGGTCCCCTGCCCTGTACCCTCGTGCGTGGTTTCCAGGAGGCGGGGCCGGATATGGATGCGGCTACTTCGGGCTTGCACGATCCGGAGGGAGCAACCAAGTGGGCCTGCTGGGAGGTCAGGTGGTGAACCGGTCGATCCGTGTTGGTGAACCCTGCGCATGACCCATACCATGGTGCCAACATGGTCCTCTTTCCGCCGCCGGCTGGATCATGCCATTTGGACATCCCATGCCGATCGCCCCGTTCGCTTTCTCTCCTCCTGTCTTTACCGCGATGTCCCGCTGGGTCCGGTCCGCAACAGGTATCTCCTAACGACCCGTGAAATACCTGGTGTGGTGTCGGCCCCGTATCGCCACCTTGGATCCCGGAATGCGGGCCGCGCTCGAGTGTGACCGTGGCGCCTTTTGACAGCGGCCATGGGATGGACGGCCTTCTGCCCTATGGAGTCTCGCGGATGAACGGGCGGTGCCGGCGCTTTCCGTTCCGAATTGCCGATTTACGGTTTCCACCGTAGTGGAACACGGCAACTTACGGAGTGGTCTGTTCCGTAGGAAGGGGCAGTTTTGCCCAACCCCACGAACGTGCCCTTCCATACCACGGTGAAGAACGACCGATGCGCCCCGTTCATGGCGTTGATCATCGCTGCCTTGGCGGGTCTCCTGACCTTGGCGGCGTTCGGTCAGGAGGATGGCCAGGTGTACAGGATCCTTCGGATCGGCGAGCAAGAGACCATGAGCGGGTACCTCACCTGCTGGGTGGATGTGGCTCCCGACAACAAGACCATCGGGCTTTCCTCCACCCAAGGCTTCCCTTATCGGTCCTTCGCGGTGGATGATGAGCTCAACGTACAGGAAATGGACATCGGCAACTGGTATGCAGGCTCGCGGGCCCGCTTCAGTGCCACCGGGAAGTATCTGTTGCTCCAGCAGCTCTTCTACCTGGACTATGCACCGAACAAGGACCGCCCGATCAAGTACGAGGTGGTCGATCGGGCCACGAAGAAGGCCGTGGCCACCTTCGAAGACCTCTATGCCGCCGCGATCACACCGGACGAGCGTACCGTGGTGACCCTGGACAAGGATGGCCTTCACCTGGTTGAGATCGCCACAGGCAAGCGCAGCAACACCGGGCTGGACCGCACCGGCAACGCCGTGGCGGTGAGCGCCGATGGCCGGCAGATCGCCGTGGCCCATCGCCCCACCAAGGAGGAACTGGAGGCGATACCCAGCCTTCGCCAACAGAAGGATGCGATCCGTGCGGCGATGAAGGTGGGCCAGGTGGTAACGATATACGACCGCCACACGTTGAAGCCGACCGCCACCCTGGACGAACTCTTCGACAAGGTGTTCCGGTTGGAGTACAGCCCCGATGGCCATGATCTGTGGATACACGCAAAGCCTCATACCCGGAAGGGCGGGAACCCCAACCCTGATCAGTGTTATGTGAGCGTGGCCGATGCCGCAACGAACACCATGAAACGCACCAGCTTTCCGTCGTTGGCCAGGTACGAGCCCGATTTCCGCATTAGCCCGGACGGCAAGCTCTTCGCCATCGGAAGCCAGAACGGCAAATTCATGGAAGTGCACCTCTACGACAGGGCCTCCGGTGTGATGAAGGATCGCTTTGTGTTGAGCTACCGGCTTTTCGAGAAGATGTTCACCAAGGCCGAGTTCCCCAGCGACGGAAGGCTGTCCTTCATCTTCCTGCCCGATGGGAAGCGCATGTTGATGACGTTCGGCAACCGCTTGATCGAATGGACCTACGCACCATGAGAAGGATCGAACTTATTCTGTTGGTGTTCGGTGTCACGGGCTCCTTTCTGCCATGCGCCATGGGTCAAGGCACGGACCAGGTGTATCGTTTGATCGATCCGGCTACGGTCGGCATTGCGGCAGACCACATCCATTCGTGGGCGGAACTCTCGCCAGATGGCCGAACCATCGCGATCAGTGGTACAGGTTCATATCCGCTGCTGCTGGTCGATGCACAGAGTCTCACCTTGCAACGAAGCATCGACGTGGGCGATTGGAAGGCCGGATCGCGGGCTTCCTTCAATGTGGAGGGGAAGCTGTTGCTGTTGGAAGAGATCGAGTACCTCGGGCATTCCAGCGACGACCCCCAACCTCACCGGTTCGCCGTGGTGGACCTCCATTCGGGGGTGATGCTGGTGAAGGACCAGCGTGCATATGCGTGTGCCTTGTCGGCCGATGGAAGATCGCTCTATAGCGTGAATGATGATGGTGTTCTCGCCACGGACCTTCTCACCGGCACGCAGGAATCGATGCCCGGAATGGGTCGAAAAGGGACCGCCATGGCGGTCTCGCCCCAGGGTGACCGTATAGCGGTGGCGCACCGGCCCACCGTGGAGGAATTGACCTCGATCCCCTCGGTTCGCAATGACAAGAAGGTGATCAAAGCGGCGCAAAAGGCCGGTCAGGTGGTGGTCTCGTACGACCTTGCCACAGGCCGACCGGTCGCCACCGTGACCGAACTCTTTGATAAGATCTTCCGCGTGGAGTACAGTCCTGGAGGGAAGGAACTCTGGATCCACGCCCGGCCCGGCACGCACAAAAGCGCAAACCCGGATCGGTCCTTGAGCTACGTGGACGTGGCCGACCCCACTACCGGTGTGATGGGCCGTGCCTCATTTCCCAGCCATGCGATCTATGAGCCGACATTCTGTGCCGACCCGAAGAACCTCTTGTTCGCCATGGGTAGCCAGAAGGGATGGAAGCTCGAAGTACATGTCTACGACCGTGGGTCGTCCTCCATGCTTGGGAGATTCGTGATCGATGAACGACTCTTCCTACACCAAAAGGAGAACGAGGAGAAGTGGAGTGATGCACGTACAAGCTTCGTGATCCTCGCAGGTGGTGGAGACGGAAGCCACCCCGGCGGGAGGCTGCTGATGACCTTCGGTAGCAAACTGATCGAATGGACCTACGCACCATGAGATACCTCTTCGTATGGATACTCGCAATCGCCTTCACCTACGGCGCCCATGCCCAGAAGAAGGAACTGATCGAGGATAAGGAAACGATCCTCGCCCGGGCCTCGGAAGCCCTCGATGCCTCGCTGCGGCCAGGGTCGGAGTTGTACGAGGCCATCGTGAAGGAGAACCTCATCGGACGGTATGTACTACAGGTGAGCTTCCGCGAAAAAGGAGACATCAGCAGTGTATTCGTGGTCAGCGCAGAGAGCCATGACATACGGTCCCAGAACCGGTTCAAGGACCTGATCCACCTTTCGCAGATGCCCTTCAAAATGCCCAAGGGCCGCCAGTACCGCATTGAGCACACCTTCGACCTGAACGCCATACCGCGATAGAACGAACCACCCAACACATTGCCATGAAGAAGATACTCACTCCCCTGCTGATGTCCGTGACCATCGGACTCTACGCCCAGGAAGAAATGTCCACGGTTTGGGAAACTAAACTGGAGCATCGTTTCGACTACACCGGAACGGGAACCGAAGAGCGCGGCTACAGCTACTCCGCCGACGACAAGGAGATGACCGTGTTCGACAACAAGACCGGTGCCACCAAGTGGACCGGCCGGTACAAGGACCTTACCCCTAAGCTCAGCAAGGTGGACGAGCTGATCCCCTTCTGGGAGAGCGATGCCGTGTTCCTCTTCGACCGCAAGATGGGCAAGGATCAGATCGCCGTGCTGGAGCTGGCCACCGGCAAGATGCTGTGGAGCACCGACAAGTACCAGAACCTCTCCGATGAGAACGTGGTGTACATCCCCGAGAAGGACGGCTTCGCGATCTCGCTGAAGGAGCGCCTGGTGTTCGTGAAGGCCAAGACCGGCGAAGAGCTCTGGAGCACCGACAAGTTCAAAGGTGTGGCAGGGCAATATGTGGCCACCCCCGACGGCAAACTGGTGATGGTGAACTTCGTTCCCGGCAACCTGGCCGCGCTGTTCACCGGGTTCAAGAACCAGATCGTGAAGATCGACCTGGCCAACGGCAACATCCTGTGGGAGAACACCTATATCGGCCGTGCCGAACGCAAGGTGATCAGCAAGGAGTTCCTGTACGACCTGGATGTGGTGGGCGACAAGGTGTTCCTGCGCATGAACGGCATGCAGGTCTATGACTTGAACACCGGTGCCAACATCTACACCGCGGCTTTCGACTACACCCCCGATAAGATCGTGGGGGCCCCGGCCGGAGCGAAAAAATTCGGGGTGTACCACGCCGTGGCCGATCCGGTGATCGTGGGTGACGACCTCTACGTGCTGGACATGAGCAACAAGAAGAGCCAGTATGTGAAGAAGTACGACCGTAACAGCGGGAAACTGCTGTGGACCAGCCCCGAGATCAAGGAGGCACGAGCCATCCCCAACATGTACGTGGTGGGCGACCGTGTGGTGCTCCAGATCGGTGGCAACGTGGAATGCCAGGCGTACATCTACAAGCGGGAGCGCCAGCCGGACGGTTCGTACGTGATCACCGAAGAGTGGCGCATTTGGCGTCCGAACGTGAAGCCCAACGGGGTGCAGGCGTTCAATACCGCCGATGGCAGCCTGGCCTGGGATAGCGAACGCTTCCGCAAGGGCATCACCAACGCCGTGGTGGTGGGCGACCAGTTCGTGGTGTGCAGCGGCAAGGAACTCTACAGCATGGATGTGAAGACCGGTGCCGAGAAGTTCGTGGTACCCGTGGCCAAGGGTGGTGTTGGGAACGCCGATCAGATCATGACCTACAAGGACGTGATCGTGGTGGTGGGCGACAAAGGGGTGAGCACCTTCAACATGAACACCGGCGAGGCCGTGGCCAGTGGCAAGTACAAGAAGGCGGACCTGGAAGAGGTGGAGGGCGACCGCATGATCCTCAAGACCGCCAAGGCCGACATCGCCTGCTTCGATCTGGACAATTGCACCTTCAAGGAGTTCAAGGCCCGCACTGGCGCCGTGACCACCATGAGCACCGACGGCAACTTCGTGTACGTGTACGACAAAAAGAACGTGACCAAAGTGGCCACGCGATAAGCAACTCCATACCTCCGAACGCAACAGGCTGCACCGTTGAGGTGCAGCCTGTTGCGTTCGGAGATGATCCGGTGCCAAAGGGTCGTCCGGGGATGTCGGTTGAGCCACGTTCTCCCCTATTCCTCAGCCCCCTGCGATCCTCGAACACCT
>SSGN01000220.1 GCA_008016945.1 Flavobacteriales bacterium | reverse complement strand
TCCTGCCAAGGGCACAGCTGGATAGCTAAATACGGAAGGGATAATTACTGAATGCATCTAAGTGAGAAACCCGCCTCAAAAATAGGTATCCCAATAGGAAAGTTGAAGACTACAACGTTGATAGGTCAGGTGTGGAAGTGTAGTAATACATTAAGCTAACTGATACTAATTGCCCGTACGGCTTGATCCTATAACCTTGGATCACTACAACAACTCATAACAACAATCACAACCAACAACCTTCTACCCCATTTTGCGTTTGCCGCACCCCGCGACAAACATACAAGTTACGTCTGGCGTCAATAGCCCTCTGGTCCCACCCCTTCCCATCCCGAACAGGACCGTGAAACAGAGTCGCGCCAATGATAGTGAGCACCTCGCTCGCGAAAGTAGGTCAACGCCAGACTCCCATCCAAAAACCCCCTCTCTGCCCTAGCACTGAGGGGGTTTTTACGTCGTGGCTTACAAATAAATCACGGTAGAAAACCCCGTGGTGCCATGATCGGCTATGTTAGAATTCGCTCCGGCGGGTCTCCCCGCATTGCAGGATGGTGAACCTGGTCAGGTCCGGAAGGAAGCAGCCACAGCCATTTACTGCAAGTGCCGGGGGTTAGGCTCGCCACTTTCATTTCTTGCTTTGGTGTGGGGCGCATGAGTTATCAGGTACTTGCGCGCAAGTGGCGGCCGCGCAATTTTTCTACGCTGGTTGGTCAGGAACATGTGGTGCGTGCATTGACGCACGCATTGACCGAACAACGTCTCCACCATGCTTATTTGTTTACCGGCACCCGTGGTGTCGGCAAGACGACCATCGCACGTATTCTTGCCAAGTCCCTGAATTGTGAGACAGGGATTACGGCAACGCCCTGCGGAAAGTGTTCAGCCTGCCTTGAGATTGATACCGGGCGTTTTGTAGACTTGCTCGAAGTCGATGCGGCGACCAATACTCGCGTCGATGAGATGCGACAACTGCTGGAAAACGCGGTGTATGCTCCGACCCGCGGGCGCTTCAAGGTCTATGTGATTGACGAAGTGCACATGCTCTCGAATTCAGCCTTCAACGCAATGCTGAAGACCTTGGAGGAGCCGCCGGAGCACGTTAAATTCATTCTCGCGACGACCGACCCGCAGAAAATCCCGGTGACAGTTTTGTCGCGCTGCCTTCAGTTCAACCTGAAGCAGATGCCGGCGATGGCCATTTCCGCCCATCTTGCCCACATCCTGCAGGCGGAAGGTCTGCCACACGAGGCGTCGGCGCTCTCTTTGATCGCGCGCTCGGCTGCCGGTAGTATGCGGGACGCCTTGTCGCTGCTTGATCAGGCAATCGCGCATGGTGCCGGCAAGGTGGATGAATCACAGGTCCGCACAATGCTGGGCACGGTCGACCACGATTTTCTGCTCGGTATCATGGATGCGCTCGTGGCAGGCGACGCCGCCGCGATGTTGTCGGTTGCAGCTGATCTTTCAGTACGCAGTCTCTCATTCTCCGCCACGCTGCAGGATCTTGCTACCTTGCTGACGCGTATTCAGATCGTTCAGTGTGTGCCGGCAACGCTGGATGAGGATGATCCGGATCGTTCCCGATTAGTGGCGCTTTGCTTGGCGCTCACGCCGGAGTTCGTTCAGCTGGCCTACCAGATCGTTTGCCATGGCCGTAACGAGTTGTCCACCGCGCCGGACGAGTATGCCGGTTTTGTGATGACCTTGTTGCGGCTGCATGCCTTCCGGCCGAGTTCGGTTGGCGATGTGATCGCGTCGATTCCCAGCCGCCCGGTGCGCCCTGCTGAGAAGCCAACACCCACTGCGCAGCCAGTCGCTCGGGCTATATTGCAGGCACAGCCGGATGGAGCAACGGAGGCTGTCCCAGCAAAAAACACCAATTTGGAAATTCGGCAAAAATACGGGTTGACCGCAGCAGCCGCTGATTGGCGGGATATTGTTGCCAATTTGAACCTTTCGGGGCTGGCCAGGGAGCTGGCTCAGCATTGCGAATTGCGCCGACTGGGTGAGAGTGACTGCCTTTTGCGATTGCCACCCACACATGGCCACCTGCAGATGAAACCGTCGCCTGATCGCTTGCAGCAAGCGTTGAGCGACTACTTCGGACGCCCCATTCTGTTGCGCTTTGAATTGGCCGATGTTGAGGCGGAAACGCCTGCTGCGAGTGCCGGGCGGGAGCGCCAGGCCCGTCAGGACAAGGCCGTGGCCGCAATCGAGCAGGACAGTTTTGTGCGTGACGTCATCGAGGTTTTCGATGCGTCACTGATTGATTCATCCATCAAACCTATTGCATAGCGGAGAAACCTCATGATGAAGGGCGGCTTGGCCGGGCTGATGAAACAGGCCCAGGCAATGCAGGATAATATGAAAAAGGCGCAGGAGCAGCTTGCGCAAATGGAAGTCGAGGGGCAAGCGGGTGCCGGCATGGTCAAGGTCGTCATGACCTGTTCGCACGACGTTCGGCGCGTCAGCATCGATCCGTCGGTGATGGACGATCGCGAGATGCTTGAGGACTTGCTGGCCGCGGCTGTCAATGATGCCGTCCGTCGTGGCGAAGCGCTCTCACAGGAGAAGATGGCTGGCTTCACGTCCGGTTTGAATTTGCCGCCGGGCTTCAAGCTGCCGTTTTGATGAACCCGAGCGGCCTCGATGGGCTGATCGAGGCCTTGCGCTGCCTGCCGGGTATCGGCCCGAAGTCGGCGCAACGCATGGCCTACCACCTGCTGCAACACGACCGGGCGGGGGCAAGGCGTCTTGGTGGCGCATTGCTGCATGCACTGGACGCGATCCGGCACTGCCAGCGTTGCAATACCTTTTGCGAGGCGGAGGTCTGCGAACGCTGCCTTTCGCCAAAGCGTGACCGTACGCAGTTGTGTGTGGTCGAGACGCCCGTCGATATGAACATGATGGAGCAGACGCTCGCCTATCAAGGTCTCTACTATGTGCTTATGGGGCGAATTTCCCCGCTGGACGGCGTCGGCTCACGTGAGTTGGCACTGGAGCGCTTGCTGGCACGGGCACTGGATGGCGAAGTCCGAGAGGTCATCCTGGCCACCAATTTCACGAATGAGGGCGAGGCGACCGCCCATTACATCAGCGCCATGCTCCGTCAAAAGGGCGTCGAAGTGACGCGTATCGCCCGTGGCGTGCCGGTTGGTGGCGAACTTGAGTATGTCGATAGCGGTACGCTGGCGCAGGCGCTTCGTGAGCGCAAAGTGTCGCCGGGCTGACATCGGCTTTTAACGAGAGTTCCAATGGCGTATAATTTAGCGTTTTGTTTTTAATCCCATCCAATTCCTTTAGGGGTCAGCGTTATGAGCAATCAAGGAAAAGTGGACTGCGGGCGGCGGCGTCTTGTCGTAGCAACCGCAGCCGTGGGCGGGGCGGGTGCTGTTGCAGCCCTCGTGCCGTTCGTCTCCAGCTTGCTTCCGTCCGAGCGCGCCAAAGCAGCAGGCGCTCCGGTCGAAGTCGATGTCAGCAAGCTTGAAGCCGGCCAGATGATGACCGTCGAGTGGCGCGGCAAGCCGGTGTGGATCATCAACCGCACCAAGGATATGCTCGAAACGCTGCCCAAACTCGCCGAACAGGTCGCTGATCCGAAGTCTGAAAAGAACCAGCAGCCCGAATATGCCAAGAACGAAACCCGTTCGATCAAGCCGGAAATGCTGGTGGTTGTCGGTATTTGCACCCACCTGGGTTGCTCGCCGTCGAGCAAGTTCAAGAAGGGCGCCGAAGAAGGCATGGCCGGCGACTGGCTGGGCGGCTTCCTTTGCCCCTGCCACGGTTCCACCTTCGACTTCGCTGGCCGCGTCTTCAAGGCAAAGCCTGCACCGACCAATCTCGAAGTTCCGCCGCACGTGTATCTCTCTGATACCCGTATCCTGATCGGCGAAGACAAGAAGGGGGCTTAACATGGCTGGTGGCACTTTCGAAAAGTACAAGTCGGACGGCTCGCTCGGCGGTAACCTGCTGGAGTGGGTGGATGCCCGCTTCCCTGCCACGTCGATGTGGAAGGGACATCTCTCCGAGTACTACGCACCGAAGAACTTCAACTTCTGGTATTTCTTCGGCTCGCTCGCCCTGCTGGTTCTGGTCATCCAGATCGTTACCGGCATTTTCCTGGTCATGCACTACAAGCCGGATGCGGCACTCAACGCTAGCGGCGTACCGATCGCCTTTGCGTCGGTCGAGTACATCATGCGCGATGTGCCGGGGGGCTGGCTGATTCGTTACATGCATTCGACGGGCGCTTCGGCATTCTTCATCGTCGTCTATCTGCACATGTTCCGTGGCCTGATCTACGGCTCCTACCGCAAGCCGCGTGAACTGACCTGGTTGTTCGGCGTCGGCATCTTCCTGGTGCTGATGGGCGAAGCCTTCTTCGGCTATCTGCTGCCGTGGGGTCAGATGTCGTACTGGGGCGCTCAGGTTATCGTCAATCTGTTCGGCGCCATTCCGGTCATCGGCAATGACTTGTCCATCATCATTCGCGGCGACTTCGTCGTTGGCGACGCGACCCTGAACCGCTTCTTCTCCTTCCACGTCATTGCTTTCCCGCTGGTTCTGATCGGCCTGGTGGCGGCGCACGTGCTGGCTCTGCACGAAACCGGCTCGAACAACCCGGACGGCGTCGAGATCAAGGCGAAGAAGAACGAAAAGGGCATCCCGCTCGACGGCATCCCGTTCCACCCGTACTACACGGTCAAGGACATCGTCGGCGTTGTCGTCTTCCTGATGGTCTTCTCGGCGGTGATGTTCTGGGCGCCGGAGGGTGGTGGTTACTTCCTCGAGACGCCCAACTTCTACCCGGCCGACCCCTTGAAGACGCCGCCGCACATCGCGCCGGTCTGGTACTTCACGCCTTACTACTCGATCCTGCGTGCCATGGTCTGGAACTTCTTCGGTCTTGATGCCAAGTTCTGGGGCGTGGTTGCCATGGGTGCCTCGGTCGTGATTTTCGCGGCACTACCCTGGCTCGATCGCAGCCCGGTCAAGTCGATCCGCTATCGCGGCCCGATCACCAAGGCGATGATTACCATTTTCGTGATCTGCTTCTTCATCCTGGGTTATTTGGGCACCCTGTCGCCGTCGCCGATGGGCGAACTGGTTTCCCAGATCTGCACGGTGTTCTACTTCGGCTTCTTCCTGGGCATGCCCTGGTGGTCGCGGATGGACAAGTTCAAGCCGGTCCCTGACCGCGTGACGATGAAGTGAGGATGGATAAAATGAAAAAATTCCTTATCGCATTGCTCTTCGCGCCGATCATGGCATTGGCCAGCAGCGCCAATGTGCATCTCGACAAGTGGCCGGGCTCGGTGGGCGACAAGGCCGCATTGCAGAATGGCGCCAAGCTGTTCGTCAATTACTGCCTGAACTGCCATGGTGCCTCCTACATGCGCTACAAGAACCTGATGGAACTCGGTCTGACCGAGCAGCAGGTCAAGGACAACCTGATGTTCACCGCTGACAAGATCGGTGGCCTGATGGCAGTCGCGGCGCGTTCCGACGAGCAGAAGCAGTGGTTCGGCGCTACCCCGCCGGATCTGACCATCCTGGCCCGGGCCCGTGGCGAGGCTGGCAACGCCGGGGCGGGTGCCGACTGGCTCTATACCTACCTGCGCTCCTTCTATCGCGACGAGAACCGTCCGACCGGCTGGAACAACGTGATCTTCGAGAACGTCGGCATGCCGCATGTCCTCTACGGCTTGCAGGGCCAGCAGGTCATGAATCATGAGACCCACAAGCTGGAACTGGCCGTGCCGGGCACCATGCCGGCTGCCGAGTTCGACAAGTCGGTCTCCGACCTGGTCGGCTTCATGGTCTGGATGGCCGAGCCGCAACAGGAGTTCCGCCGTACGCTGGGCTTCATCGTTCTCGCCTTCCTGGCTGTTCTCTTCGTGGTCGCTTACGCGCTGAAGAAGGAATACTGGAAAGACATTCACTGATCCTTCGCGGATCAGCTAACGGCATCGCGGGTTTGGCTTCGGCCAACCCCCCGATGCCGAATCTCATTTTGAGGGTTGCAACTAAATGATGAATCTCTATTCGGGCACCACCTGCCCTTTTAGCCATCGCTGCCGCATTGTCCTGTTCGAAAAGGGCATGGATTTCCAGGTCATCGATGTGGACATGTTCAACAAGCCGGAAGAAATGGCTGCGGTCAATCCGCACAACCGCGTGCCAGTGCTGGTCGAGCGCGATCTGGTCCTGTTCGAGCCGAACATCATCAACGAATACATCGACGAGCGCTTCCCCCATCCGCAGCTGATGCCCGCCGACCCGATCATGCGGGCCCGGGCCCGCCAGTTGCTGGTCGGCATGGAGCGTGAGATCTTCTCCTTTATGGAAGTCATCGAGAAGAACGGCAAGACCGCCGACAAAGCCAGGCAGGAGATCCGCGCCCGCCTGACCGAGATCGTGCCGATCTTCAGCAAGCAGAAATTCATGCTCGGCGACGAGTTCTCCATGCTCGACGTGGCCATCGCCCCCTTGTTGTGGCGCCTGGACCACTACGGCATCGACCTTGGCAAGGCGGCGGCGCCCTTGATGAAGTACGCCGAGCGTATTTTCAGCCGGCAGGGTTTCATCGACGCGCTGACCCCGTCTGAAAAGGCCATACGCAAATAAGATGGGCTTGCCGTCGACCAAACCCTACCTGCTGCGCGCCCTTTGGTCGTGGTGCTGCGACCACGGTTTCACGCCGCACATCGCGGTCGAGGTCGATAGCCATACCCGGGTGCCACGGGAATTTGTCCGGGACGGGCAGATCGTCCTCAATCTCGGCCAGGATGCCACGCACAAGCTGGTCATCGGTGACGAGTTCATCGAATTCCAGGCCCGCTTTGGTGGTGTTGCGCGCGATCTGTCGATTCCGGTAGGCCGGGTGTCGGCCATCTATGCCCGGGAAAACGGTGCCGGGATGGCTTTCGAGGTAGACAGCGAGGCGGAGCAGGCGGAGGAAAACATCGTCGCCGGAGAGGCGCCGGCCGTTGCTGCCGATGAACCGCCCGAGCCGCCGCGCCCGGAAGGAGGGCGTCCGAAACTGCAGCGCATCAAATAGGGACGACCGCTGCGGTCGACGCACCAAAAAGGGGAAATTCGAAATCGGAATTTCCCCTTTTTTCGTCCAAGCCCATGATTTTTCAAGGTGGCATGTCTGTTGCTCAATGCCATGCGGAAGGAAAATCATGAAAACTGAAGTCAAATCTACTTGCTGCTACTGCGGTGTCGGTTGCGGCATTCTTGTCGAAACAGAAAATGGGGTGATTTCCGGCGTGCGCGGCGACCCGGATCACCCGGCCAATCGTGGCCGTCTGTGCACCAAGGGGGCGACCCTCAACCAGACCGCCAACGCCACCTATCGCCTGCAGTACCCGGAAAAACGCCCGCAGCGCGGTGCGCCCGGCTTGCGCCTGCACTGGGATCAGGCGCTCGACGAGGCTGCCGAGCGCTTTGCCGCCATCATCCGCGAGCATGGGCCCGATTCCGTGGCCTTCTATATTTCCGGCCAGTTGATGACCGAGGACTACTACGTCTTCAACAAGCTGGCCAAGGGCCTGATCGGCACCAACAACGTCGATACCAATTCCCGCCTCTGCATGTCGTCGGCGGTGGCCGGCTACAAGCAGACGCTGGGCGCCGATGCGCCGCCCTGCAGCTATGCCGACATCGCCCAGGCCAAGGTCATCTTCATCGCCGGAGCCAATCCGGCCGTGGCCCACCCCATCGTCTTCCGCTACGTCGAGGATGCCAAGGCGGCCAATTCCGACCTCAAGATCATCGTCGCCGACCCGCGCCGCTCGGAGAGCGCCGAGATCGCCGACTTGCATCTGCCGATCAAGCCGGGCACCGATATCGCGCTGTTCAACGGCATGCTCAACATCCTGATCAACGAGGGGATGATCGACGAGGCCTACATCGCCGCGCACACCACCGGCTTCGATGCGCTGCGCGACATCGTCAAGAAATTCCCGCCGGCCATTGCTGCCGACATCTGCGGCATCGCCACCGCCGACCTGCTGCAGGCGGCCCGCTGGTTCGGCACCTGCGGCGCCGCCCTGTCGCTCTACTGCCAGGGCTTGAACCAGTCGGCGCACGGCACCCATAACAACGCCGCCCTGATCCACCTCCATCTGGCCACCGGCCAGATCGGCAAGCCCGGCGCCGGGCCGTTCTCGCTGACTGGCCAGCCGAACGCCATGGGCGGGCGCGAGGTCGGCGGCCTCTCCAACCTGATGTCGGCCCACCGCGACCTGGCCAACCCGGCCCATCGCGCCGAAATGGCCCGTTTCTGGGGCGTTCCCTACGTGCCGAGCAAGCCCGGCAAGTCGGCTATCGACCTCTTTGGTGCGCTGAAATCCGGCGAGATCAAGGCGGTGTGGATCGCCTGCACCAATCCGGCGCAGTCCCTGCCCAACCAGGCTGCGGTGCGCGCCGCGCTGGAAACGGCGGACTACGTCGTGCTCCAGGAGGCCTATGGCAACACCGACACGGCAGCCTATGCCGACCTTTTGCTGCCGGCCAGCGGCTGGGGCGAGAAGCACGGCACGGTGACCAATTCCGAGCGCTGCATCACGCGCGTCCTGACCGCCGTCCAGGCCCCCGGCGAAGCGCGCCACGATTGGGAAATCGTCGTCGATTTCGCCCGTCGGCTGGGGGCTCGCCTCGACCATGCGGCGGCCGGCCGTCTTTTCCCGTACACCGACGCCGAAGCGATTTTCAACGAGCACCGGGAAAGCACGCGCGGCCGCGACCTCGACATCACCGGCCTGTCCTACGCCCTGCTCGAAGCAGAGGGCCCGCAGCAGTGGCCTTATCCGGAAGGCGCTGCGAGCGGTACCGTCCGCCTCTACGAAGACGGCCGCTTCCCGACGCCCTACAGCAAGGCGCGCTTTGTCCCGACCGAGCACCTGCCGACCGCCGAAGCCACCTCCAGCGATTACCCGATCAGCCTGTTGTCCGGCCGCATGCGCGACCACTGGCACGGCATGAGCCGGACCGGTACCGTGCCCCGCCTGTTCAACCTCGAAGACGAGCCGCTGCTCGCCATGCATCCCTGCGACCTGCGCCATCGTGGCCTGGAAGACGGCGACCTGGCCCGGGTCAGCAACGGCCGCGGCCACATGATGGTGCGCGTCGCCGAGCGTCCTGGGCTGGTTCGCGGACGGGCCTGGATGCCGATGCACTGGGGCAACCAGTTCATGAACACGCCGGGGGCCAATGCCCTGGCGTGCGACGCCACCGACCCCTATTCCAAGCAGCCGGAACTCAAGCACGCCGCGGTGCAGATCGAAAAAGCCGAACTGCCTTACCCGCTGACCGTGGTCCGCCGTTGCGCCAGCCAGAGCGAGGCGCTCGCCCTGCTGCAGGGGGCACGCGGCCAGCTGGCGGCCTATCCGTACGCCAGCGCCGGCTTGTATGGTCGCAAGAGCCCGCTTGTCGTCTTCCGGGCGGCGACGGCCGAGGCGCTCGACGAGACAGCCATCGCCGCCCTCGACCGCCTGTTTGGCATGGCAGGCGAGGTTGGCGCCATTGTCTACGCCGACGCCACGCGCAAGGTGTCGAAGAAGGCCATCGCCCACGACGGGCGCCTGCTCGGTGTCCGCCTGGTCGGCGAGACCCTGGCCCAGGCCTGGCTCAAGCAGGCCATGGCCGAGGACGAACTGGACGCCAGCCTGATCCGTTTCGCGCTGGCGCCGACCGCCAAGCCGCCGGTCAGCATGCCGGTGCGCAACATCGTCTGCAAATGCGCCGACGTCAGCGACGAGCAGATCAATGCCGCGCTGGCCGGCGGGGCCGATCTGCCCGCCCTGCAGGACAGCCTGAAGTGCGGGACCTTCTGCGGTTCCTGCGTGCCGGACATCAAGCGCATGGTGGCCGAACATTCCAAGAAAGCCGATGCGATCGCCTGATTGACAGCGGAGGAGGAGACAGTGAGCTACGCGCAACACATCAGGGAAATCGGTCGCGGCCCGGAAGGCGCACGCGATTTGCTACGCGACGATGCCCGCCAGCTATACGCCGCCATGCTCGATGGCGGCGTGCCCGACCTCGAACTCGGCGCCATCATCCTCGGCCTGCGGGTCAAGGGCGAGTCGCTCGACGAGATGCTCGGCTTCATGGATGCCGTCGACGAGCGGATCAACCGCCTCGAAATGCCGCACGGCCGGGTTCGGCCGGTTTGCCTGCCGAGCTACAACGGCGGCCGCAAGGAGGCCAACCTGACCGCGCTGCTCGCCCTGTTGCTCCAGCGCTTCGGCGTGCCGGTACTGATTCATGGCTTGCTCGAGGGTTTCGGGCGGGTCACTTCGGCCCAGGTTTTTCGCGAACTGGGCATCATGCCGCTCGCCTCGACGACGCAGGCCCAGGTCGCGCTCGAGGACAAGGGGCTGGCCTTCCTGCCGCTCAACGCCATCTGCCCGGGCATCCACAACCTGCTCTCGCTGCGCAGCCGGCTCGGCCTGCGCAACAGCGCCCACAGCCTGGTCAAGCTGATCAACCCCTTCGACGGCGAGGCCGTGCTGGTCGCGCCGGCCACCCATCCCGATTTCCTTGCCCTGATGCGCGACATCCTGCTCACCAGGGACCAGCGTGCCCTGCTGCTGCGCGGCACCGAGGGCGAGCCCTTCGCCAATCCGAAGCGGCGGCCGCGCCTCGAATTCATTCACGAGGGGCGCTGCGAGGTCATGTTCGAAGCCGAGCACGACAGCCTGCGCGCCTTGCCCAACCTGCCCGATACGGCCGACGCCGGCAGTACGGCGCGCTGGATCAACCGGGTGCTCGACAAGCAGCTGCCCCTGCCCAAGCCGATCGCCAACCAGCTGGCCTGCCTGCTGGTGGCCAGCGGCTACGCCGAGGATTTCAACCAGGCCAAGGCCATCGTCGCCGTCGAGGCGACAGGCCTGCTGGTCGGCGGCAACTGAGCGGCGGGGACTGAGTCGGCTGCACCGGACTGGTGGTTTTTGCCCTATCTTGGTGCATCACTGCTGCGGTCGACAGGAAAAAACGGCAGAAAATCAAAGAACTAATGCCATGGCACACTGATTGCTAAATGTCGCTTGGAGCAGCGAGTCAACCGCCAACGAGGGCGGCACGATGGCAACGACGTCATGCGCTGAAATGAATTTTGCACCCCGGTGTGCTAGCAACGTTGGAGCCAAAAAATGAGCAATCCCCCCGTCAAGCCCCGCTTGGTCCTGATCGGCAACGGCATGGCCGGTGTCCGCACCGTCGAAGAGCTGCTGAAGATCAAGCCGGATCACTACGACATCACGATCTTCGGCGCCGAGCCGCACCCGAATTACAACCGCATCCTGCTCTCGCCGGTGCTGGCCGGCGAAATGACCATCCAGGAAATCGTCCTGAACGAACTGGACTGGTACAAGGAAAACAACATCAAGCTGCACACCGGCAAGCAGATCAAGACCATCGACCGCGTCAAGCGCAAGGTCATCGCCGAGGATGGCACGGAGGAAGACTACGACCGCCTGCTCATCGCCACCGGCTCGACTCCGTTCATGCTGCCGATTCCTGGCAACGACCTGCCCGGCGTCATCGGTTACCGCGACATCAAGGACACCGACGAGATGATCGAGGCCGCCCGCCTGCACAAGCACGCGGTCGTCATCGGTGGCGGCCTGCTTGGCCTGGAAGCGGCCAACGGCCTGAAGCTGCGCGGCATGGACGTCACTGTCGTGCACCTCGGCCCGTGGCTGCTCGAGCGCCAGCTCGACGAAACCTCCGGCAAGATGCTGCAGAAGTCGCTGGAAGACAAGGGCCTCAAGTTCCTGCTCGAAACCCAGACCGAGGCGCTGATCCAGGGCGAATCCGGCCGCGTCGCCGCGATCCGCTTCAAGGGCGGCATGCAGATCCCGGCCGACCTCGTCGTGATGGCCGCCGGCATCCGCCCCAACTATTCGCTGGCCGAATCCTCCGGCATCTACTGCAACCGCGGTATCGTGGTGAACGACACCATGCAGACCTACGACCCGAAGGTGTACGCCGTCGGCGAATGCGTCAGCCACCGCGGCATCGCCTACGGCCTGGTCGCTCCGCTCTTCGAGCAGGCCAAGGTCGCCGCCAACCACCTGGCCGGCTACGGCATCGGCCGCTACACCGGCTCGGTGACCTCGACCAAGCTCAAGGTCACCGGCATCGACCTGTTCTCGGCCGGCGACTACATGGGCGGCAAGGACACCGAGGAAATCGTCCTCAACGAC
>SSGN01000232.1 GCA_008016945.1 Flavobacteriales bacterium | reverse complement strand
GCAACTACTGCTGGAGCTGCCCTGGGGTGAATACAGCGAGGACAAGTTCGAGCTGAAGAACGCGCAAGGCATCCTGGATCGCGACCACTTCGGCCTGGAGAAGGTGAAGGAGCGCATCATCGAACACCTCGCCGTGCTGAAGTTGAAGAATGACATGAAGGCGCCCATCATGCTGCTGTACGGCCCGCCCGGCGTGGGCAAGACCAGCTTGGGCAAGAGCATGGCCGAAGCCCTTGGGCGCAAGTACGTGCGCATGAGCCTGGGTGGGCTGCACGACGAAAGCGAGATCCGCGGGCACCGCCGCACCTACATCGGCGCCATGCCCGGGCGTCTGATCCAGAGCTTGAAGAAGGCCGGTACCAGCAACCCGCTCTTCGTACTGGACGAGATCGACAAGGTGGGCCACAGCGCCCATGGCGATCCCGCCAGCGCCCTGCTCGAAGTGCTGGATCCCGAACAGAACAGCGCCTTCCACGACAACTTCGTGGACATCGACTACGACCTGAGCCGCGTGATGTTCGTGGCCACCGCCAACAGCCTCAGCAGCATCCATCCGGCCCTGCGCGATCGCATGGAGATCATCGAGGTGAACGGCTACACCCTGGAGGAGAAGCTCGAGATCGCCAACCGCCACCTGCTGCCCAAACAGTTCACCGAGAACGGGGTGAAGCCCAAGCAGCTGAAGCTCGCACCGGGATTGCTCGAGGCCATCATCGATCAGTACACCGACGAAAGCGGTGTGCGCACCCTGGAGAAGCGCATCGCCAAGCTCGTGCGCTACCGGGCCAAGCAGATCGCCCTCAAGCAGAAGCACAGTGTCACCATCACCGTGGACGACCTGGTGCGGATCTACGGCCCCAGCCATGCCCGCGACAAGTACCAGGGCAACGATGTGGCCGGGGTGGTCACCGGACTGGCCTGGACACCCACCGGGGGCGACATCCTCTTCATTGAGACCAGCATCACCAAGGGCGAAGGCAAGCTCACCCTTACCGGGAACCTCGGCGATGTGATGAAGGAGAGCGCCGTGATCGCCTTGGAATACCTGAAGGCCCACAGCAACATCATCGGCCTCGATCCGGAGGTCTTCAAACGTTGGAACGTCCACGTGCATGTGCCGGAAGGCGCCACCCCGAAGGATGGCCCCAGCGCCGGTATCACCATGCTCACCAGTTTGGCCAGTGCTTTCACCCAGCAGAAGGTGCGCAAGTTCGTGGCCATGACCGGCGAGATCACCTTGCGTGGCCGGGTGCTGCCCGTGGGCGGCATCAAGGAGAAGATCCTCGCCGCGAAACGGGCCGGTATCAAGGAGATCATCCTCAGCAGCGACAACCGCAAGGACATCGAGGACATCGATGCACGCTACACCAAGGGCATGAAGTTCACCTACGTCACCGAGATGATCGAGGTGGTGAAGCACGCCCTGCTGAAGGAGAAGGTGGCCGACGCGCTGAAGGTGGCTTGACCGTGGGTGCGTGACCCCGCCCCGGCGACGAATGCGGGAGACCGAGCTGTGGGTCGTTTGGGCAGGCTTTCACCTGGACCAGGGAACGGTTCGGACGATCCGTGGACCATGGACGGTTCCGGCATCGCTGGTGTCCATCCCATTCCAGCCGCGTACCTTGTTCTCCCAAGCATCGCCCATGAAACGCCTATCCGCTGGCTTGCTCGCAGCCATGGCTGCACTCGTTCTCCATGCCCAGGTGCGGATGCCCGCCACCACCCGCGCCGACCTGCACGCACTACAGGTGCTTGCCCATCGCCATACCGACGCGAAGGAGCTTGTCCGCAACACGGAGGGATACTATCCCACGGCATTGATCCATGGGCGGTGCATGGTCGGCTTCTTAGCCCAGGTGAACGATGCCTTCGATGCCGGAGCCATCACCAGCGAACATGTCACCATCGGCGCGCGAAAGGGGAATGTGCTCTCCTTGCGTGTGGATGCCCGCCACCTCGATCTGGTGCCCGACATGCCCGGGCTGCGTTACATCGAATTGGCCGGTAAGGTGAAGCCCACGCTGGATCGTGTGCGCTATGCCACCCGCGCGGACAGCGTGCACCAGGGCATCGGCCTTCCGCAGTCGTACACGGGAAGGGATGTCCTCATCGGCATCACCGACTGGGGCTTCGATTACCAGCACCCCACGTTCTACGATACCGCCATGGCGGACTACCGTGTGCGCGCCGCCTGGGACCACTACCGCCAAGCCGGTCCTGCTCCGGCGACCTTTGGGTACGGGACCGAGCTCCTGAGCCAGGCGGAGTTGCTCGCCGCCGGTGCCGATACGTCCAACATCTACAACAACGCCACGCACGGCACCCATGTCGCGGGCATCGCCGGTGGCGGTGGTGCCGGAAGCCCGTACCGAGGCATCGCCTACGATGCCCGCTTCCTGTTCTGCACCTTCCTGGTGGATGCCGCCGCCGTGCTCGATGCCTTCACGTGGATGCAGGGGATCGCCGAGCAGGACGACAAGCGCCTCGTGGTGAACATGAGCTGGGGCCTGCACCACATCGGGACGTTGGACGGTAACTCGCTCATCAGCCAGGCCATCGATCAGTTCTCCGCCGAAGGTGTGGTGTTCGTGAATTCGGGCGGGAACAACGGTGATGTGGACTTCCACATCAGGAAGGAGTTCAACGGCGACACCCTGCGATCGCGCATCCAGTACTACGCGTATTCCGCCAACCCCAATATGTGGGGGCAGAGCATCAGCATCTGGGGAGAGGCCGGGCATCCGGTGCAAGCCGGTTTGATGGTCACCACCATGGGCAATGCCATCCTGGCCGAGACCCCGTTCTATTCCACGGCCACACAGCAGGCCTACCTGGATTCCATGCTCGTGGTCGGCAACGATACGGTCTTCTTCAACCTCACCACCGAGGCCGCACATCCACTGAACGGACGACCGCACTTCCGCCTGCGGGCGAAGAACACGAGCAGCAGCATCCGCGTGGCGCTCAAGGCCACCGCGCCCGATGGTGTCGTTCACTTCTGGAACGTCACGGAGCTGACCAACGATGTGGGGAACTGGGGCATGGCCTTCGTGGCGGCGGCCACCGGGTGGACCGCAGGGGACAACCGGTACGGCATCAGCGAGCCCGCGTGCACCAACAGCCTCATCAGCGTGGGCGCCTATTGGCCGGAGTTCATCCACCCGGTCACCGGACAGCCGGGCGGTGGGGCCATCGCGCCGTTCTCTTCCATCGGCCCCACCTTGGACGAGCGTGTGAAACCGGACCTCGCAGCCCCCGGGGTGAACATCGGATCGGCCATGAGCAGCTACACCGACGAGGACTTCTCGGCGATCCTGAACGTGCCCTTCGAAGGCCGGACCTATCCGTTCGCGCGCCTCTCCGGCACCAGCATGTCCTCACCGGCCGTCGCGGGCATCGCTGCGCTGGTGCTCGAGGCGGATCCCACCTCCACGCCACAAGAGGTCAAGGAAGCCCTCATGCGCACCGCCCGTCAGGACAGCCACACGGGTACGATCCCCGAAGGCGGAAGTACGCAATGGGGCATGGGGAAGGTGAACGCCTACCAGGCTGTGCGCGACGTGCTGTGGATGAACGGGGTGCAGGAACGCACCACGAACGACCTGCTGATCTGGCCAACCCCATCCGATGGCATGGTGCACATGCACCTTGGTGGTCCGAGGGGAATGGTCCGGTTCACGGTGTCCGATGTCATGGGCCGGGTGGTGCACGAGGCCCACGGTGTGATGGGGCCATTGGTGCACGTGGATGCCTCGGCATGGCCCGCAGGGCATTACGTGGTGCGCTGCTTGTCCGGGGGAAAGGTCTTCACCGGTGCGCTGATCCGCGAATGAACGGGGCGCATCTTTGCACCGCCGTTCGCGCGCACGCCATGCACCCCAGCGCACTCCGCATCCAGGATCATACGTACGATCTGCCCGAAGAACGCATCGCACGCCATCCGCTGGCCGAACGCGATGCCAGCAACCTGTTGGTGTACCGCGATGGCAAGGTCAGCGACCATCGGTTCCGCGACCTGCCATCGCAGTTGCCGGGGAACAGCCTACTGGTGCTGAACGATACACGGGTGGTACGCGCACGCATCCCGTTCCGGCGGGCCACCGGCGCCCTGCTGGAGTGCATGGTGTTGGAACCCGAAGCCGGGCGCCCCATCGAACAGGCGTTGTTGGACAAGCGAACCACCCGTTGGTGGTGCATGATGGGCAATGCCAAGCGCTGGAAGGGCGAAGCGGTGCACGCGGTAAGGGCGGATGATGGCCTGGTCATGACCCGTATCCAACAACGCGAAGGGGAGCATCTGGTGGAGTTCGGTTGGAACGGCCCCTCGACCTTCGCCGAAGCCCTGGAACGGGCGGGTACGGTGCCGTTGCCACCGTACATGCGCAGGGAGGCCATGCCCGAGGATCCGATGCGCTACAATACCGTGTTCGCGACCAACGATGGCTCCATCGCGGCACCGACGGCCAGCCTGCATTTCAGCGATGCCTTGTTGGCCGCCGTGCAGGAGCGCGGTGTACGCACTTCGCGGTGCACGCTGCACGTGGGGGCAGGTACCTTCCTTCCGGTGAAGAGCGAGCGTATGGCCGATCACGTCATGCACAGCGAGCAGGTGCGTGTGGCGTTGAACACCTTGACCTCTTGGCGAGAGCAGTTGGGGCGTGGACCGATCATTCCGGTGGGTACCACCGCTCTGCGCACCATCGAGAGCGTGTACTGGCATGGGGTGATGGTGTTGCAAGGCCGGGCCGGGGAGCACATGCGGATCGACCAGTGGGAGCCCTATGCCCACCAAGAGCAGGATCTGCCATCGCCCGTTGAGGCCATCAGCGCGGTGGTCGAGGATGTGGAGAAGCGGGGCGTACCGCTCGTGGGACGCACCGCGCTGTTGGTCGCACCCGGATATCGGTTCCGCATGGCCGATGCGTTGATCACCAACTTCCATCAACCGGGGAGCACGCTGCTTCTTCTGGTGGCCGCATTCGTTGGACCGGCATGGCGTGTGATCTACGGCCATGCCCTGGCCCACGGCTATCGATTCCTCAGCTACGGCGATGGCTCGTTGCTCTTCCGACAGCGCGGGGCCTCACCACCCGGATGCTATCGCGGCGATCAGCAGTGAGAGCACGGTGAGCGAGCCAGCGATGGCCGCGATGGCGATCCCTTTGCCACGTTCCTTGTGCTTGATCGCGAGGATCAAGCCGATGATGCCCGTTAGCAACGCGAAGACCAGGAGGTAGATCAGGACCTCCCCGCCTCCGCTGATCCCGATCACCAAGGCCGCCAGGGTCAGGAACACCCCGGAGATCAGCGCCATGCGATTCCACCGGCGGGTGGTGGCCGCTCCTTCCGTGGTGGGGGTGGCCGTGGCGGGCTCCATCCGGGGTGCTTGCAGGATCACCGGCGGAGTCGAAGACCGCGGCTTGCGTGTGGCGATGGGTGCAGGAGCCAGTGGGGTGGAAGAAGCCTCGAGCGCTGGCATGGACCCGGCGGATGGCTGGGCGATGCGCGGTGCCATCCGTTGGGGAGCGACCTCCCGGAGGTGGTCGCGGGTCGGGCTTGGTCGCGGGTCGTTCCAGCCCAGGTCCACGTGCCAGCCCGGTCGGTACTTCCGCTTCTGGAAAGGGCCATCGTTCATCACCTGTTCCGATGCGGAACAGCCGCTCAGGACCAACGATAGCAGGATGAGTAGGCGGGGAAGAAGGCGCATCGGCGGGAAAGGTACCAGCCCGTTGGCGATAGGGCCACATACGGTCGGATACTACGGGCCGTTATCTTGCGTTCCGTTCCCGCAACCACCACGTATGCCCCACTTGGTCCGTTCCATCGCCTTCCTGCTTGCCACCCTGGTCTCCGCTGTGGTCATGGGTCAGCTGGGGGGGCAGTCCGCGTATAGACTGCTCGATATCCCAAGCTCGGCACGGTCCGCTGCACTGGGCGGCGAGTATATCGCGGTGAAGGATGGGGACTTGAACCTGGGCGTGTTCAACCCGGCCTTGCTCGATGCGGGGTCGGCTCGGCAGGTGGCGCTGAGCTACTTGCCGTATTTCGATGGGATCAAAGTGGGCTATGCCGCTTACGCGCACCACTTGGATAGTTCACGGATCACGCTGGCCGGTGCGGTGCAGTACCTGGACTATGGCACCTTCCAACGCACCGACGAGGTGGGCGAGCAGTTGGGCGAGTTCCGTGCGGGGGAACAGGTCTTTCAAGTGGGTGCGGGCTATCCCGTCGATAGCCTCTTCAGCATCGGTGCCAACCTCAAGTTCATCAACAGCACGCTCGATAGTTACCGGTCCACGGCCATGGGGGTGGACCTCGCTGGTGTCTTCTACAAGAAGAAGCTGGGCCTTACCGTAGCTGGCGCCATCCGCAACATCGGTGCTCAACTGAGCAGTTATACCGATCAGAAGGAAGACTTACCGCTCCAGGTACAGTTGGGCGTCACTTACCGGTTCAAGCACGCACCCTTCCGGTTGGGGCTCATGATGGAACAACTTCAGCGCTGGGACCTCACATACGAGGATCCGAACGCCACGGTGATGATCGACCCCGCCACCGGAGAGGTCATCGAGGATAAGAAGACCACAGTGGACAAGGCCCTGCTGCACCTGGTGCCCAGTGCGGAGATCCTGCTCAGCAAGTCCTTCATGTTGCGCATCGCCTACAATGCACGTCGCCGGCAGGAGTTGGTGATCGCCGATAAGCCGGGGGCCGTGGGCCTTAGCTTCGGTGTCGGCCTGCGGGTGAGCAAGTTCCACATCAGCTACGGCTTCTCGCAGTTGCACCTGGCCGGCATCAGCAACACCATCACGCTGGCCCTACGGTTCGCCGACTTCAAGAAGACCAACAGTTAGTCTCGCACCATAGCGGAGGCAGCGGATCATGCGCAGCCCACGGGCTTTCGGCTCATGAATGAGGGCGTCGGGATCGTAAGGATGGCCGCGGAGAGGAATGCCTGTATGCTTGGGCGATGATCACCATGGGGGCGTACACACCGTCGGTCATGTGCCGAGGCCATCACGTGGTCGTTCATCCCATCGGAATGCGCCGTCCGGCGCTGAGGGAGCCTCGGTAGTGGGGGCGTGGCTTCCACAAGGCCCGCCCGCATTACCTTGGCCGCGCCGTGGAACGCATCACCATCGCCATAGACGGGTTCAGCAGTTGCGGCAAGAGCACGCTGGCCAGGCAACTGGCGCACCACCTGCATTACACCTACATCGACAGTGGGGCCATGTACCGGGCCATGGCGTTGTATGCCATGGAGAACGGCCTTGTGGTGGGCGATGTGCTCGATACGCCGAACCTGCTCCGGGTGCTGCCCAACATCCACATCGGATTCAGGCATGACGATGCCACCCAGCGCAGTGTCACCATGCTGGACGGGCGCAACGTGGAACATCGCATCCGTGAGATGGACGTGAGCAACAAGGTCACGCTCGTTAGCCCCGTGCCCGAGGTACGGGCCAAATTGGTGCAGTTGCAGCAGGAGATGGGCAATGGCGGAGGTGTGGTGATGGACGGTCGCGACATCGGTACGGTGGTGTTCCCCAATGCCGAGGTGAAGTTCTTCATGACAGCAAGCCCCGAGGTGCGCGCACAACGGCGCTACTTGGAACTGAAAGGCCGTGGTGCCGATGTGACACTGGAGGAGGTGCTCGCCAACATCGAACGCCGCGATCTGGACGATACCACCCGCACCGCCGACCCGCTGATCGAAGCGCCCGACGCCTTCGTGATCGACAACAGCCACCTCACCTCAGCCGAGCAGTTCGACCTCGCCCTGGGGCATGTGGTGAAGGTGATCGGCGTGGTGACGGAGGCGTAGGGTCATCGCCCGATCGGCAGCGCCTCGAAAGGGATGTCCATCATCCGCGCGAACTCCTCGATCGGCCCCAAGCCCACGGTGGCCCGGTTCGCATTCAGGGTAGCAAGGTCCGGGAGGTGTACTTCGTCGAGGTGGTTTCGGAAGTAGTGGATCAGCGTACCGTAGGGCATCGGCCTCTTTTCATCCCACGCATCGAAGTCGTACAACCACACATCGAAGTCGGGTTCTATCCGACGATCGGCCATCTCCTTGTGTGCCAGATCGCAGTAGTACTGAAGCCGGGCGTTCTTCCCCAGTTCGTAGCGGTGGTGCCATAACAGCAAATGCACGATACCGTACGAACTGCCGGTCATCGCCTGTGTGGGGAATCCACGTTGCTCGGTGAGTGCGATCAGCCGTTCAAGGTTCAAACTGTCGTTGTGGCGGGTAAGGTCATCGTCATCGCGGTGGCTCTGATCCAGCTCCTTCATTTCGATCAGGGCCTTGATCCATATGGGATTTTGGTGGCCCATTCATCCATGGCCGCATGCAGGTAGCACAGATCCGGTTGGTGGAAGCCGCGGGCGAGCAGTCCCTTGATCGGGTCGGAGTGGTTCAATGTGCTGTGTTTGGCACAGGCGTAGGGCAACTCCAGGCAGCCGACCGCTCGGCTTGTGTCGCCCATGGTGAGGGCCGCTTCGGCCCCGGCTATCCACTTCCACGCATCTGGAACGGTCTCTTCGAATACACTATACAACACGGCGAAGACGTCCTTTGGCCTCCCCACATGGAAGTGATAGCTTGCCCGTTATCGCCCCATGTGATCATCGGAACAGGTGGGTGGTTGCCCGTGTATCAATAGAGGCATGTGCGTGAAGGAGAAGGGAAGAATGGCGGCAACACGCGCAATGGTCCTCATACGATGCTCGTGCCTCAAGTGGTCAACCCCTCCACCACCTCCACCGGGTCCTTCACCCCATCGACCATGGACAGCACCTTCAGCATCACCCGATCAAGCAACGTGTCCGGGCAGCTGGCCCCGCTGGTGAGGATGATCGTCACAGGGCGCTTTGACGGGAGCCAGCCCGTGGTCCGTTCCAGCTTATGAGCCGGGTAGTTGAAGTGTTCGATCTCCTCGGCGCTCAGGATCTCCTTCTCGCCGTTGATGAAGTAGGTGGGGAACCGGTGCTCGAGCAGTTCGACCAGGTGGCTCGTGTTGCTGCTGTTGTAGCCCCCCACCACCAGGGCGAGGTCGGCCTCGGCCTTCAGCAGTTCGTTGGTGGCGTCCTGGTTATCGTTGGTGGCGTAGCAGAGCGTGTCGCGTGTGTCGGCGAAATGGGCTTTCAGGTCCGCCTCGCCGTACTTGCGGGCCATCACCTGTTTCAGGTGGTCGGCGATGGCCTGTGTCTCGGTGGCCAGCATGGTGGTCTGGTTCACCACGCCGATGCGTTGCAGGTCGCGGGCGGGATCGAAGCCGGGCGTGCAGCGTGCACCGAACACCTCGGCGAAACGTGCGATGGATTCCTCACCCATGATGATGCGGCCCAGCAGTTGCGTCTCGTCCATGTCCTTCACGATCACCGCTGGCGCACCCTGCGCGGTATGGCTGAAGGTGGCGCGCGTCTCCTCGTGTGCGGCCTTGCCATGGATCACCACGGTGTAGTCCTTCTCGCCGAGTTGCGCACTGCGCTTCCACACCTTCTCCACGAAGGGGCAGGTGGTGTTGTGGTGCAGCGGGTCGATGCCGATGGCCTTCAGCCGGGCCTCCGTCTCCAGCGTGGTTCCGAAAGCGGGGATGATCACGATGTCGTCGGCGTTCAGCTCCGACCAGTCCATCAACATGCGGCCATGGGTATCCTGGATGAAACGCAGTCCGTGGCTCTCCAGGTCGGCGTTCACCTCGGGGTTGTGGATCATCTGGCTGAGCAGGAAGATGCGTTTGCCCGGGTGCTGCTCGATGGCCTGATAGCTGATCTCGATGGCGTTCTCCACACCATAGCAGAACCCGAAATGCCGGGCGAACACGAACCGCACCCCACCGAGGTCCAGCAGGGTGGGAGAGAGGTCCTTCTTCTTCGGATCCTGGGCCTTGCGGAAGGCTTTCAAGCGGCCGATGAGCTCGCTGCGGTAATGGGTGGGAATACTGAATGAACGCATGGACAGGGGGATCAAAGGTAGCCAGCCCGAACCAGCGTGCAGGCGGGTAGATTTGCGGGCGAGATCGTCGGTGGTACCCGTGAGTGATCGGACAACGTTCCGCCCCAGGTCCAGGCAACCTTTGCACGACGAACACTATCAGACATCCGTGAGCATCCTGTATATCCATCCGTCCCTCCTCCTCGTTGCCCTCCTGTCATTGCCGTGCATGGTGCGGGCACAATCCTGTGCATTCGACCTGGGTCCCGATCGCGAGTTGTGCCACGGTGAAAGCGTACTGATGGCGGGACCCGCTGGCAGTGTATCCATCCAATGGCAGAACGGCGGGGTGGCGCAATACCTCACGGCGGACACCTCCGGCATCTACTGGTGTACGGCCACCTTCCCGGTGCCTGGCCAGGACCTGGTGGTGAATGGCGATTTCGGGGACGGCGATACCGGTTTCAGTACGGACCTGGCCTTGGGTACGGCTGGTCCCTGGGGGCCATTGAGCAGCGAAGGGACCTATGGGGTCACCAACGACCCGTCGCAACTGCACTACAACTTCCCGTCCTGTGCGGATCATACCGGTGATGGGAGTGGAATGTTGTTGGTGAACGGGTCGGGTACACCGGATGCCTCCATCTGGTGCCAGACCATCGCGGTGCAGCCGGGTACTTATTACGCATTCAGCGCCTGGCTCATGTCCGCCTATTGGGAAAGTCCGGCCAATTTGGAGTTCACGGTGAATGGTGTTTCGGTTGGCGCCCCCCTGCTGGCCTCGAGCACCACGTGCCAGTGGAATGAGTTCTATGCGCTCTGGTCTTCGGGCACCAACACCAGCGCCACCATCTGCATCACCAACCAGAACCTGGCGGGCAGTGGCAACGACTTCGCCTTGGACGATATCGCCTTCAGGCCGTTGTGCACCCATACCGATAGTGTGGTGGTCAGCGTACTTCCGGCGCCACCGGGGGTATCCATCACCGGCGATGATCGGCTGTGTCCCGGCGAGGCCACCACGTTGGAGGCCACCCTGGATGGACCGTGGCCGTTGACCGATGTCCAGCTGGAATGGGAAGGGACCACCGCGGGGTCCTCGTATGTGGCCACGGCTCCTGGGGCGTACGAGGTGGTGGCCAGCGGCCGTTGCCTCAATGCCACGCGCACCTTCGTGGTGGTGGCCGACACCTGCTCCTCTTCCTTGCGGATGCCCAATGTCTTCACCCCCAACGGCGATGGCCACAACGACATCTACCTACCCATTGTCCAGGGCCAGCCCACGGATTACGAACTGGTGATCCGTAACCGGTGGGGACAGGAGGTGTTCCGATCCATGCGGGTGGGCACCGGCTGGGATGGCCGCGTGGAAGGTGCCTTTGCACCCGATGGCACCTATTACTGGGCTGTACGCTATACCGAGCGCCGGAACGATGGCACTTCCTCCCCGCAGGAGTCCTCCGGGCACCTCACCTTGCTGGGTCGGCCTTGATCCGGTGTGCTCCATAACCCAAGGCCATCGGATCTTTTTCATGGGCCGGTCGGCGAGCCCCATGGACCGTTCCGAACCGTGGATAACGCGGAGGGATCGGCACGGCTCAAGGTCGAGCCAAGTCCATCCCATAGGCCACTGGGGAGGAGGGAACGCCCCATTCGTGTGGAACCGTGGTCCCCGTGCCGGCCCCCGCCTGTCCATTGGACGAGCATGGGGTGCTGTTCCTGGCACACAACCTTCGCGGGATCAGAATATTGCGTACCTTTGCGCCCCGATTCAGGAAGCCTGCGAAGGTGCGCGGCAGGCGAACAACAAGAACCCTCCCGGGTGGCGCCCCACGATCCGGGATACAAGTAGTTAGCAGTCATGGCAGTAGTGGAGAACAACAAGGTCACCTTCGCCGAACCCCCAGCCGATTTCGATTGGGCGGCGATCGAGGACGACCGGAAAGCGGCCTCCTCCGAGCGCGACAGCATGGAGAAGGCCTACGAGCACACCCTCAGCAGCATCTCCGAGAAGGAAGTGCTCATGGGGACCGTGGTCGGTATGAACAAGAAGGAAGTGGTCATCAACATCGGTTACAAGTCCGAAGGCGTGGTGCCCATCAGCGAATTCCGCTATAAGCCCGATCTCGCGATCGGCGATCAGGTGGAAGTCTACATCGAGAAGCAGGAGGACCGCGGTGGCCAGATGGTGGTGAGCCACAAGACCGCGCGCGTACACAACGCGTGGGGCAAGGTGAACCACGCCATGGAGACCAGCGAGATCATCACCGGTTACGTGAAGTGCCGCACCAAGGGTGGCCTCATCGTGGACGTGTTCGGCATCGAGGCCTTCCTGCCCGGCAGCCAGATCGACGTGAAACCCATTCGTGACTACGACCAGTTCGTGGGCAAGAACATGGAGTTCAAGGTCGTGAAGATCAACCAGGAGTTCAAGAACGTGGTGGTGAGCCACAAGGCCCTGATCGAAGCCGAACTGGAAGCCCAGAAGAAGCAGATCATCAGCGGTCTGGAGAAGGGCCAGGTGCTGGAAGGCACCGTCAAGAACATCACCAGCTACGGCGTGTTCGTGGACCTGGGCGGTGTCGACGGCCTCATCCACATCACCGACCTCAGCTATGGCCGCGTGAGCCATCCGGAGGAAGTGGTGAAGCTCGACGAGAAGATCAACGTGGTGATCCTCGACTTCGACGACGAGAAGAAGCGCATCGCTTTGGGTCTGAAGCAGCTGCAAGCCCACCCCTGGGATGCACTGAGCGCCGACCTCAACGCGGGCGACAAGGTGAAGGGCAAAGTGATGGTGATCACCGACTACGGCGCGTTCGTGGAGGTGGCCCCCGGTGTGGAAGGCCTCTTGCACGTGAGCGAGATGAGCTGGAGCCAGCACCTGCGCAGTGCTCAGGACTTCCTCAAAGTGGGTCAGGAGATTGAATGTTCAGCACTGCGCATTCAATCTCCTGACCCACTTTGAGG
>SSGN01000112.1 GCA_008016945.1 Flavobacteriales bacterium | reverse complement strand
CCCATGGAGGATGTGAGCGATCCGCCGTTCCGGGCGTTGTGCAAAAAGCATGGTGCCGACCTGATGTTCACCGAGTTCATCAGCAGCGAGGGCCTCATCCGTCAGGCGGCGAAAGGCCTGAAGAAGTTGGACATCTTCGAGGCGGAACGGCCCATCGGCATCCAGCTCTTCGGGGGCAGCGAGGATGCCATGGAAGAGGCGGCCCGCATCGCTGAAGCGGCTAAGCCGGACCTGATCGATATCAACTACGGTTGTCCGGTGCATAAGGTGGTGAGCAAGGGCGCCGGGGCGTGCTTGCTACAGGATGTGGACAAGATGGTGCGCCTCACCGAGAAGGTGGTGAAGGCCGTGAAGCTGCCGGTGACGGTGAAGACCCGCCTGGGCTGGAACGAGGCCACGAAGAACATCGTGGAGGTGGCAGAACGGCTGCAGGATGTCGGCATCCAGGCCTTGAGCATCCATGGCCGCACCCGCGCACAGCTGTACAAAGGCCCGGCCGATTGGACTTTGATCGGCGAGGTGAAGAACAACCCGCGGATGAACATCCCGATCTTCGGCAACGGCGATATCGATTCGCCGGAGAAGGCGGTGGAGTATCGTGGTCGTTACGGCGTGGATGGGATCATGATCGGGCGGGCCACCATCGGACACCCGTTCATCTTCAACGAGATCAAGCATTTCATGGCCACGGGCGAACACCGCCCACCGCCTTCCGTGGCCGACCGTGTGGAGGCCGCCCGTGAACACCTGCGTGCTTCGTTGGTCTGGAAGGGCCCCTGGGAGGGCGTGGTGGAGATGCGCCGCCACTATGGTAACTACCTCAAGGGCCTCCCTAATGTGAAGGAGGTGCGCCTGCGCCTCTGTACCGAACGCGATCCCACCGTGTTGGAGGCGATCCTGGACGAGGTGAAGGGCATGTACGCTGAGGTGATGGCCGGCTGATCGGCGGGGTGCGGGCCGCCTAACGGAGTTCGCGCCCGATGAACCGTTTGCTCAACGCACGCAGCGGGATCCAAGAGGCCGCGGCACCGATGGCGAACACCGCGGCCGCGATGAGGACCAGGTCCGTGCCCATGACGTGTACCGGATAGGCCTCCACCACGGAGTCGCTCAGTTGGACCAGGCCGAAACGTTGCTGCGCGACACAGATGCCCAGACCGAACAGCAACCCGGCGATCACCCCGACCACCACGATCAACAACCCCTCGCTGAAGAAGATGTTCCGCAGCATGCCCGGTGTGGCGCCCATGGCCGTCAAGGTGCCCATGTCGCGGCGCTTCTCGATCATCATCATGGTCAGTGAGGCGATGATGTTGAACGCGCCGATGAGGCCGATGAAGCTGAGCACGATGAACGTGAACACCTTCTCGCTCGCGTTGGTGCGGTACATCAATTCGTTCTTCTGGTAGCGGGTCTTCACCACGAAGGCGGGACCGAGCGCTGTACGTAACCGATCGGCGGTCCTGTCCAGTTGCCCTTTCCCCGAAAGGTCGATCTCCAATGCGGTCACCGAGCTGTCGTAGTGCAACACCTCGGCGGCGGTGTTGATGGGCACCAACGCGTATTTGGTATCGAAGTCCAGGTTCATGCTGAATGCGCCGCGAACGGCCAGGGCCACGGTCTCGAAGGCACGCTGCTGGTATTTGCTAAGCTTCCTGCCGCGGATCGGCGCACTGATCTCCAATGCCTGGAACACGCCGTCGTCCAAGGGTACGCCCAGGTCCATCTTCAAGCCGATGCCCAACAATGCGGCAGGCCCTGTAAGTCCATCGAAGGTGGGTTCACCGCTGTACATGTAGCGCGGCATCCGGCTCATGTGCAGGTACTGTGGCTCCACCCCCTTCATGGTGGCCACACGCTGCTGGTCACCACTACGCAGCAATACGTTCTCCTCGATCACCCAGCTCGTGGCCTGCACCTCGGGCAGGGCTTTGATGCGCTCCAGATCGATGGCACTGCGCTCGAAGGTCTTCCCCTGCGATGCGGTGATCGTGATGTCCTGGTCGAACGGGCTGTAGATGGTGTCAACCAGGTCGGAGATGCCGTTCAAGGTGCTCAGCACCACCACCATGGCCGCGGTCACCACCGCGATCACCACGATGCTGATGGCCGATATGATGTTGATGGCGTTGTTGCTGCGCTTCGCGAAGAGATAGCGTCGGGCGAAGAGTAGGGGGAGGTTCATCGCGCGGTGTTCCCGGCATCAGCAATGGCCGCCGGTGATGATCAATTGCCGAACACCTTTTTCAGCAGGTCGCTCGTGCGTGCCAACGGGTCTTGGCGGATACGCTTCTCTTCCTGGGCGATCAGGGTGAACAGCCCTTCGATGGCCTTTTGCGTCACGTACGCATCGAGGTCGGGGTCCACCGCTTTGGCGCCGGTCAACGCTCCGGCCTTGTTGTATCCTGTGGCCAGCGCGGTCCAGGAATTGGCAAGCGCTACTTTTTTCGTGCTGTTGGCCACGATCGGGGCGAACCGCTCCCGCAACGAAGCGCTCGTTCTCTCGGTGAGGTACCGGGTGGCGGCGTCATCACCTCCTTTCAGGATCGCGAAACCATCGCTCACGCTCATGCCGGTGATGGCATCACCCAGGATCGGCAGGGCTTCCTTGGTCGCATCCTCCGCAGCGCGGTTCAGTGTCAGTTCGAATTCCTCCACCTGCTTGCCCATGCCGATCCTGGCCAGGGTGCTCTTCATCTTCTCCGCTTCGGGCGGGAAGGGGATGCGGATCAGGTCGTTCTTCCAGAAACCATCCAGGGCCGAGCCTTTCAATACGGATGCATCCGCGCCCTTCACCAAGGCCTCTTTCAGTCCGGCCACCACCTCATCGTTGGTGAGGGCACCTGTACCCATCACCCTGCTCGTGGCCTCTTTCAATGAAGAGGGCAGCTGTGCATTAGCGACGGTGCCGAACGCCATGATGGCGATGCCGAGCAAGAAGTGTTTCATGTGGTGCGAAGGTAAGGGCCGTGCCCTCCTGCAGCGATGCCTGATCCCGTCCGGCGGATCCCGCGCAGCTCGCTGTTTCGAAGCCGCCATGGCCTTGTTCGTCGCACTATGCGGCCACCTTCACACCTGGCTTGAGGCTGGCGCGGCCATGTCCATGGATCACGAGCGTAGCGCGAACGCTGCTGGAGACGATGTTGTTGAAGTACATCAGGCGGTCATGCTTCCCGGTCGCACGGATCCCAGGACGGCCGTTTCCAGTGGGGCTTTGGTGGCGGTCATGTTGCGGCGTGGATCGGTGGTGTGGATGCCATGGTGCGGGCGAACGGACCATGAACGGCCGCGAAGTAGGTATGCCGATCGGAAGGACCTGTGCCTGTTCGTTCGTGGTCGCGGGTCCTTGACGGTCGCCTTTTCCCATTGCCACACTTGCGGAATGGATCGATCATCTTCGTGAGCGGATCGGGGCTTGCCGTTCGATCCACGCCATTCCTACGATGGATGTTCACCTCCTGCTCGTGGCCGTGCTGCCATTGGCCTTGGTGGTCGCTCTGATCACCTGGGTCGCACTTTGTGATCGGGAGATGCGTTGGCCACGTAGCGATCGGGTCGTGCGCCGTGGATCGGCCTTGATCGCGGAGGTTGATGTTCAGTTGGGCCGATGGCATGCTCGGATAGGGCCATGGAGGGGCTCGGTCTTCCTCGCGCTGGTGTTGGCCTTGGGGGCCTTCGTGTATGTGAACGGTGATGTTCGGATGTGGTCCCACGGAGCGATCTATGCAGCGCTTTCTGAAGCTCCGTTCGATCCTGATGTCGAGGTTCCGCTGCGGAACCGGATCCTCGCCCCGGTGATCGGTTGGCTGTTGCATTTGCGCGGCCCGCTCTTCGTGCTCGTGCCGTGGTCGTTCCTCGTCGGCTTCCTGGCCATCGTGCACCAGTGGTGCCTACGCGAAGGCGCATCACCGGTGCTCGCCCTCGCCGGATCGTTGTCGCTCAGCTTCTCACCGGTGGTGTTGCACACCTTGGTGGCCCCGGGGTTCGTCGATGTGGTCGCCTATTTCATGATCGCTGCGGCGTTGTCCTTGATCCATCGCCCATGGATCTCGACCTTTTTCATGGCGTTGGCTATCATGACACACGAGGCCTCTTCCTTCGTGGTGTTGGCATGGTTGTCGGCTTCGGCCTCGCGGTCTTCTGGATGGCGACCGGTAGGGCATCGTGGATCGATGCTTCTGGCATGTTTGCTTCCATACGTGGCGTATCGTTGGTGGACCGCTCAACACGACCCCACGTTGTATTCCATGGCCTTCTATCTAAGCGAGGAGAACATCGAGGCTTGCCTGGCTGTGGGTCCGCTGGCCATGATGGCCGGGATCTTCGCGGTTTTTCGCCTGCATTGGGTGGTATTGGCTGTTCTGCTGGTGAAGGGCGGGATGCGTGATCAACGCCTTCGATGGTCCATGATGCTGATCGCGGCCATGTGTTTCAGCCTGATCCTCGCGTATGACACCACGCGGATGTTCTGTTGGGCGTACCCGGTCCTGGTGGTCGGTGTGGTGAGCCTGGGTGAACGGATCGGCCAGAAGAGAGCGGCTCTATTGATCCTGTTGGCTTGGTTCCTGAATTTCATGATCCCACCCAATACGACCACGGCAGCGGTGTCGTACCCCCTCCGACACATCAAGGAGTTCATGGAAATGCCTTCGTGATGTCATTCGGACATTCAATAGGGGGCTGAAGATGCGCGGCGATCCTTTCACAGGCCGATGCGATGGGCGTGTTCCAGAACGGGGCCTGCGGACTTGGTTACTCGGAGCAGGCGTGGAGAAGGAGATCGAGCAGGTCGGCCGATCTCCATATTGCGAATGGGCATCCGCCGCAGAAAGCGGAAGAGTCGTCCATGCACCGCATTGGAGCGTCGCGCAGGTCTCGCTCCGATGCGCGGTGACTTCGGCATGATCCCCGGGACGCTACACCGGGGCAGTGCAACTGGAGGTCAGCGCCAGGCTTTCACCACCAAACCGGTACCCGTGCGATGGTCCATCCGCACATCGGCCATGTTGAGGAGGAAGGCGATGGGATAGGTGAGCAGATAGTAGAACGGAAGCACGATGAAGAACAGGCGCGAGGTGTTGAGCATGAGCAACGGCCATTTCATGCTGAGCTTCCAGCTGATCTTGCCGGGTGCGCCATAGCTGTATCGCGCGTCCACCTTGCTGAACCCGTTCCGCAGACACTTGGCGCGGATGTCGTCGATGTTGTACCCGTCGCGTACGTGCTCCTCGATGAACGATCCTTGGCCTTCCTCGTGTACATCGCTTCCGCCTTGGTCGCTCGGTGTGCTGATGATGAGCATTCCGCCTTCCTTCAAGGAGGTGCTGTAGCAGCGCAAGGCGGCCTCATCCTCCAGGATGTGCTCCATCACGTCCACGCAGACCACCAGATCGAAGGTGTTGGGGCGCTGGAACTTGGTCACATCGCCTGTTTCGAACCTTACCTGCGGGCGTCCGATGCGTTGGAAGAACCTATTGCAGTCCGCCACCTGTTCGTCCTTCACATCGATGGCGGTGATCCGCGCTTGTGGAAGTTCGCCACTGAGCCAGTAGGTGTATTGGCCGAATCCGGCACCGGCATCGTAGATCGCCGTCACGGGCTGGCCGTCCGAGATGCGCTGTCGTATCCAGGACCGCAGTTCGCGTTGGATGTGCCAGCAACGCAACAGCAAGAGGTCCAGCAACTGGTAGAACGTCTTGCGCAAGAACGGCGTCCGGTCGAATACCGCGCCAAGCTGGCGTTTCACGGGATCATATTGCATGGTCTAGAACGGAATGGCGATCGTTGAATGCGGGAGGTGGGAAGTCGGGGGAGGGGTATATCTGGTCGGATGACCGGCGGCACGACCGCTTTCCCTTTTTCCGTTCCTGGTCCATTGCTGTCCGGTTAAAAGTCGAACAAAATCAACTGGTTCGGGAGGTTGGCGGGTTCTGCTGCTGATCGATCCTTCTGAAAGGCCTGCTGGATGGGCATTTTCTCGAAGGGCATG
>SSGN01000010.1 GCA_008016945.1 Flavobacteriales bacterium | reverse complement strand
GGTGCTGACACCCGGTCGTTACAACTCGGCCTATTTCGAGCATGCCTTCCTCGCCCAGCAGATGGGCGTGGAGTTGGTGGAAGGGCCTGATCTTTTCGTGAAGGAAGGCTTTGTCTTCCTGCGGACCACGTCGGGGCCGCGTCGTGTGGACGTGATCTATCGTCGCATCGACGACAGTTTTCTGGATCCGCTGGCCTTCCGGCAGGACTCGGTATTGGGGGTTCCGGGACTGATGTCAGTCTATCGGGCGGGGCGCGTGGCGATTGCGAACGCGGTCGGGACCGGGGTGGCGGATGACAAGTCCATCTATCCCTATGTGCCGGACATGATCCGCTTCTACCTCAGCGAAGAGCCCCTCCTCAACAACGTGCCGACGTGGCAGCTGCGCAAGCCGGATGAATGCGGCCATGTTCTCTCCAACATCAAGGATCTGGTCGTCAAGGAAGTCCACGGCTCTGGCGGTTACGGCATGCTGGTGGGTCCGGCGGCCAGCAAGGACGAAATCGAGGCGTACCGCCAGCGCATCCTGGCCAGTCCGGCGGATTTCATTGCGCAGCCCACGCTGGCGTTGTCGACCTGCCCGACATTCGTCGAGGCCGGCATTGCGCCCCGGCATATCGACCTGCGTCCTTTCTTGTTGTGCGGACGGGACATCCAGCTGGTACCGGGAGGACTGACGCGCGTGGCGCTGAAGGACGGCTCGTTGGTGGTGAATTCGTCGCAGGGCGGCGGAACCAAGGATACATGGGTGCTTGAAGATGCTTAGTCGTACCGCGTCCTGTATTTACTGGATGTCACGCCAGATGGAGCGTGCCGAGAATATTGCCCGTGTACTGGACGTGAGTTACCAATCCTCGCTGATGCCGGGGGGCGTGGGGCGTGACCAGATAATGGCGCCGCTGGATATCGCGGGAATGCGCGAGAGTTTTCTGGCATCGGGATACCGGCCAAAGGCCAATTCCGTGCTGTTGTATTTCGCCCTGAATCCCGACAATCCTTCCAGTATTTATTCCTGTGTGCGGCAGGCGCGTGAAAATGCGCATGTCGTGCGCGGCAAGATTACGGCGGAGATGTGGGAGTCGCTCAATACGACCTGGCTGGAAATCCAGGACATGAAGCCAGACAGCCTGCAACGCATGGGCTTCCCCCGGTTTCTGGACTGGGTGAAGGAGCGTTCGCACCTCTTCCGCGGGGCGACGTTCGGCACGTTGCAGCGCAACGATGCCTTCCGCTTTTCACGATTGGGTACTTTCCTGGAGCGAGCGGACAATACGGCGCGCATCCTGTTGGTAAAAGTGCCCACCTTGCTGGCCGACGATGATGCCGCCGTGGCCGTGCAGTATTACCAGTGGGCGGCGCTGTTGCGTTCGTTATCGGCCTTCGAGACGTATCGCGACATTTACCGTGAAAGCATTGTGCCGCGCAACGTGGCGGAAATGCTGTTGCTGCGCGATGACCTGCCACGCTCCCTGCATGCCTGCCTCAACGAGTTGACGCAGACACTGGAGCACATCGAAGGGCGTAGTGGTGTGGATGTGCAGCGGCTCGCCGCTGAAGTGCACGCACGCCTGCACTATGCCCGGATTGACGAGGTGTTCGATGACGGCGTGCAGGAATTCCTGCAGGCCTTCCTTTCCGACATGTATGAGCTGGGCTCGCGTATCCACAGTGCCTATCTGGAGGCCGCATGATTCTGACCATCAACCACGAGACGGTGTATCGCTATGAGAATCCGGTGGTACACAGCACGCAATACCTGCGACTGACTCCCCCGAGCATGGAGGGCCAGAAGGTGCTGGAGTGGCGGCTGGACTTGCCGATACCGGCGGTGCCGACGTCGGATGCTTTCGGGAACATCTGTCATGTCATGACGCTGGACATGCCGCATCGCGAGATCCGCATTCGAGCGGTGGGCATTGTCGAGACCGAAGATGGTGAGAGGACCAGCCTTTCGGGCGGTGATCCGCGTCCGTTCCTGCGCGGCACGGCGCTGACCGCGATGACGCCCGACATGGTGGCGTTTGCCAACGGGTGGCGCCGCAGTCCCATGAGCCTGCCTGACCTGGACCGTCTGGCGATGGCGCTCGAAATGGCAGTGGCGTTCCTGCCGGGGGGGCCCCACGCCGGCAGCACGGCCGCCGATGCGTTTGTGGCCGGGCACGGGGTTTGCCAGGACCACACGCACATCTTCATTGCCTGCTGCCGCCATCTCGGCGTACCCGCCCGCTATGTCAGCGGCTATGTCCATTCGCCGGGCCACATGGACAACCATATTGCCACGCATGCCTGGGCGGAGGCCTGGGTGGACGACCGCTGGTGGAGCTTCGATGTGGTGAACCGTTCGCGTGCGGGCGAGCATCACCTCAAGCTGGCGGTGGGAATGGATTACATGGACGCCTGTCCGGTTCGTGGCGTGAGGCGAGGGGGCGGAAGCGAGTTGATGCAGGCTGAGGTCAGGGTCATGCAGGTGCAGGCGGACGTGCTGCTGCCGGCATCCGTGGACAGCATCGGCCAGCAGCAACAGCAGCAGCAACAGGCCTGAGGACTTCAAGAATCATGACGTATTGTGTCGCGATGAATCTGGCACAGGGACTGGTAATGGCGTCCGACACCCGAACCAATGCCGGGGTGGATCATATTGCCACGTTCTGCAAGATGACGATGCTGGAGAAGCCGGGCGAGGAGGTAATCTGCCTGATGTCCGCCGGCAACCTGGCCACCACCCAGAGCACGATCAGCTTGTTGCGCAAGCAATTGCTCAACGAGAAGGACAACCTTTTTTCACAAGCATCGATGTATGACGTTGCTTGTCTGGTTGGCAGCACGCTGCGCGAGGTCATTGAGCGTGACAGCAAGGTGCCGATGCAGTCCGGTATCGATTTCGGTTCATCCTTCCTGCTGGGCGGGCAGCTGAAAGGCGAGACGCCACGGTTGTTCAACATCTACCCGCAAGGCAATTTCATCGAGGCAACAGAAGAGACGCCGTATTTCCAGATTGGCGAGAGCAAGTACGGCAAGCCCATCATCGACCGGGTGATCAACTACGATACGTCGCTGGATGAGGCAGCCAAGTGCGTGCTGATCTCGTTTGACTCCACCATCCGCAGCAATATCTCGGTGGGTATGCCGATTGATCTTTTGTGTTATGAGCGAGATTCGTTCCAGGTTACGCGCAGGCTTCGCATCGGCGAGGATAATGCCTATTTCCAGCAGATCCGGAAGGGCTGGTCTCAGGGGCTGCGCGAAACATTTTCGCGATTGCCGGACATGGACTGGTCGGCCTGAACAGGCGAATGGCCGTACGGAAGAACGCCCTGCACATGCAGGGCGTTCTTCATGGGACCGGAGTCAGACGTCGTCACCGCTTTCGTCGATGGGTGGCGGGCCGATCTTGTCCCACCACTTGTTGACGATGGCGCAATACAGCTCTGCGGTCCGCTGGGCGTCGTAGAGCGCCGAGTGCGCCTCGCGATTGTCGAAGGCGATCCCGGCAGTGGCGCAGGCGCGTGCCAGCACGGTCTGGCCGTAGGCGAGGCCGGCCAGTGTCACCGTGTCGAATACCGAGAACGGATGGAATGGCGAGACATTCTTCAGGTTGTTGCGCGCAATCGCGGCATTCAGGAAGCCCAGGTCAAAATGCGCGTTATGGCCCACCAGCACGCTGCGCTTGCAGCCGACGGCCTTCTGCGCCTTCTTCACGCTGTCGAAAATCCGGCGCAGGGCGGCGCCTTCTTCCTCCGACGGACGCAGTGGGTGGAACGGGTTGATGCCGGTGAACTCCAGCGCGGCTTTCTCCAGGTTGGCGCCTGGAAAGGGCGCCACGTGCGAGTGAAAGCTCTCGTTGGGGTGCAGCAGGCCGTTTTCGTCCTGTGCAATCGTGACGGCGGCAATCTCCAGCAATCCATCGGTGGCGCAGTTGAAGCCACCTGTTTCAACATCAATGACGACCGGGAAAAATCCGCGGAAACGCTCTGCCAGTGGCCTTACGGGATGATGGCTCACGGCTGTACGCGCCAGCTGATCTGGCCGCCGGCCCGGATGGGCACCACGACAGTATCACCGAAGGGGTAGGACTCCGGCACGTTCCACGATTCCTTTACCAGCGTGATTGTGTCGGTGTGACGCGGCAGGCGATAGAAGTCCGGACCGTTGAAGCTGGCGAAACCCTCCAGCTTGTCGAGTGCCCCGGCAGCTTCGAAAGCCTCGGCATACAGTTCGATGGCGGCATGCGCGGTGTAGGAGCCGGCACAGCCGCAGGCATTTTCCTTGGCGCCTTTGGCATGCGGTGCTGAATCCGTCCCCAGGAAGAATTTGGGCGAGCCCGACGTGGCGGCGGCAATCAGGGCTTCCTGATGCGTGCGGCGCTTCAGGATCGGCAGGCAGAAGTAGTGGGGGCGCACACCGCCGACCAGCATGTGGTTGCGGTTGAACAGCAGGTGGTGGGCGGTGATGGTGGCCGCTACGTTGGCCGGTGCGTCTTTCACGAACGCCGCGGCATCGGCCGTGGTGATGTGCTCCAGCACCACGCGCAATTGCGGCAGGCGCTGTACCAGCGGCATCAGGATGGTGTCGAGGAAGACCTTTTCGCGATCAAAGATGTCGACATCGCCATGGGTGACTTCGCCATGGATGAGCAGGGGCATGCCTACTTCGGCCATTTTTTCCAGGACTGTCCGGACATTGTCGATGGAAGTGACGCCGGAGTCCGAGTTGGTAGTGGCGCCGGCGGGGTAGAGCTTGACGGCATGGACAAACCCCGAGGCCTTGGCGGTCTGGATGTCGGCCGGGGTGGTGCTGTCGGTAAGGTAGAGCACCATCAGCGGTTCGAAGCGGGAGCCCTTCGGCCGGGCCGCGAGGATGCGCTCGCGGTAGGCGCCGGCTTCGGCGGTGGTGCGGGCAGGCGGCACCAGGTTGGGCATGACGATCGCACGACCGAAGTAGCGGGACATGGCACCCACGGTGTCGGGCAGCATGGCGCCATCGCGCAGGTGTACATGCCAGTCATCAGGGCGAACGATAGTCAGGTGTGTCATGGTGGCTCCTTCAGGGGCCGCAAGTTTATCAGGCGGGTGTCTGTGCCCCAACACTTCTCGGTGCATCGCGGTGGGAGGCTGTTTCCCTGCCACCGGTCGGTGTTCCGTTGTCGCCCGGCGGGGGCGGTGGCAAAGTCGCGCCGCCTTCAAGGATGTGACAGGCTATCATCGTAATAGCGTCACACTGGTGCCGGTTGCAGTACAGCCCCCAAGGATCTGGTCGCGATGACGTCTTTGCCGCTCAATTCCATCGATGCCGGTATCGAGCAGATACGGCAGTTGCTGGAGAAAAACCATCCCTTCCTGCGCTTTCCGCGTGGTCTGGAAGGCCGCTTTCGCCAGCATGTCCAACGGCGGGCCATTGAGCTGCTCACCTACGCTTGGTGGGTCATCCTGGCGTTCTACTTCTTTCTCGGAGCGGTCACCTGGGCCCAGGTGCAAACCTACTCCGACCCGTCCTACCTGCCGGATAACGAGAAGGTGTGGTGGGTGATCTACCTTGCCGAAGGGGGCGTCATTGCGTTGCTGCTGATGCTGCCCCGGCTGGAGCGCTGGTACCGTTACTACGTGGTGGCCATTGCGATCGTGGCAGTATCCGCCATCACCATCGGCACCTCCGCCTTTCCGGATTCGTTCTTCAACCAGCATTCCAGCTATGTGGTTATCCTGGTGCTTGCCATCATCTATGGCATAGGCGGCTTGCGTCTTGTGCCCGCCATGTTCGCCTGCATTAGTTCTGCGGTAATCAGCGTGGCGGTGATCCATTGGTACGACCTTTGGTATAACTGGGGTCATTTCAGTCAGTATGTGGTGATGGCGAACACCGTGGGCATGTTGCTGGGCTATCTCCTGGAGCACCGCGATCGCACCATGTTCTTGCAGTCCGAGTTGCTGGAGCTGGAAAAGCGCAAGATGGACGAGCTGTCCCAGGAGTTCAATCGCCTGTCCCGCGAGGATGCGCTGACTGGTCTGGCCAATCGCCGCCATTTTAATGAGGTATTCCAGCAGGAGTGGGATCGTGCCCGTCGTGACCAGCGTCCACTGGCGCTGGTGTTCCTGGATGTCGATCACTTCAAACCCTTCAATGACACGCATGGCCACGTCGAAGGGGACAAGGCGCTGGCGTTGGTCGGGGTGGCGCTGAAGACGGTGTTGCGCCGGTCGGGCGATATCGCGGCACGCTACGGCGGCGAGGAGTTCGTCCTGTTGCTGCCGGGAACGGGGCTGGAAGGCGCCCGCGAGGTGGCCCTGCAGGTGGCAAGGAGTATCCGTACCCTGGCCATTCCCCATGGCGCGTCGAGTGTGGCCGATCATGTGACGGTGAGCATGGGGGTGGCGGCTCAGCAGCCTGACGGCGACATGCGCGGGACCCGGCTGCTGGCGGCCGCGGATGAAGCGGTTTATGCCGCCAAGGAAGCCGGCCGCAACTGCATCATTACGGCGCGACCCGACGGCTCCATCGACCTGGAGCCCCTGCGACTGACCTGATCCCGCTTTTGCGCCTATGCCCCTGCGGGGGCATAGCGTAGAATGTGCGCCTCTTTTTCCCCTTCCTTGCTTTGGGATACGCCATGTCCGCCATCAAGAAAGTCGTGCTTGCCTACTCTGGCGGCCTCGATACCTCCGTCATCGTCCGCTGGTTACAGGATCATTACCAGTGCGAGATCGTCACTTTCACGGCCGATCTGGGCCAAGGTGAGGAAGTGGAACCGGCCCGTGCCAAGGCGCAGGCCATGGGTATCAAGGACATCTACATCGAGGACCTGCGCGAAGAGTTCGTGCGCGACTTCGTGTTTCCGATGTTCCGTGCCAACACCATCTATGAAGGCGAATACCTGCTGGGCACCTCTATCGCCCGTCCGCTGATCGCCAAGCGCCTGATCGAAATCGCCAATGAAACCGGTGCTGATGCCATCTCTCATGGCG
>SSGN01000167.1 GCA_008016945.1 Flavobacteriales bacterium | reverse complement strand
GTGTTGACCATGGGCGGCTTCGAGGTGGAAGAAGTGCGCCCGGTCGCGCCGCCGTTCACCCAGATCGTTGTGGGCGAAATCAAGCAGGCTGAGCAGCACCCCAACGCCGACCGCCTGCGCGTGTGCCAGGTCGACGTGGGGCAGGGCGCTTTGCTGAACATCGTGTGCGGCGCGCCCAATGCGCGCGCGGGCATCAAGGTGCCGACAGCGCTGGTGGGGGCCGAACTGCCCCCCGGCGATGACGGTCAGCCGTTCAAGATCAAGCTGGGCAAGCTGCGCGGCATCGAGAGCCAGGGCATGCTGTGCTCGGCGCGCGAGTTGAAGCTGTCCGACGACCACGGCGGCCTGCTGGAGTTGCCGCTGGATGTACCCGTCGGTCAGGACATTCGCCAAGCGCTGAATCTGGACGATGCCGTATTCACGCTCAAGCTCACGCCCAATCTGGGCCACGTGCTCAGCGTGTACGGCGTGGCGCGCGAGCTGTCGGCACTGACCGGTGCGCCGCTGATCACGCCGCCGATCCCGGCGGTGCCGGTCGGTACCTCCGCAGTGTTGCCGGTCAAGATCAGCGCGCCCAATCTGTGCGGGCGCTTCTCGGGCCGCGTGATTCGAAACGTCAACACCCGAGCCGCCACGCCGGCCTGGATGGTCGATCGCCTGGCACGCTGCGGCCAGCGCAGCGTGACGGCACTGGTGGACATTTCGAACTATGTGATGTTCGAGTACGGCCGGCCGACGCACATCTTTGATCTCGACAAGATCCACGGCGGGCTGGATGTGCGCTGGGGTAGGGCGGGCGAACGGCTCAAGCTGCTGAACGGCAACACGGTCACCGTCGATGACACCGTGGGCGTGATCGCCGACGACAAGGAGGTCGAGTCGCTTGCCGGTATCATGGGCGGCGATGCCACGGCGGTTTCCGACGAGACGAAGAACGTCTATGTCGAGGCGGCCTTCTGGTGGCCAGACGCCGTGGCGGGCCGATCGCGCCGCTACAACTTTGCGACCGACGCCGGACACCGCTTCGAGCGTGGCGTCGATCCCGATTTGACCGCCGCGCACATCGAGCGCATCAGCCAGTTGATCATCGACATCTGCGGCACGCCCGAGACCGCATGTGGCTCCATCGACGATCAGCAGCCGAACATGCCCAAACCGGCAGCGGTCACGCTTCGGGTGGCTCGCGCGGCCAAGGTGATTGGCATGCCATTGACGCAAGTGCAGTGCGCCGATGTGCTTCGCCGTTTGCAGCTGTCCTTTAACGAAGGCGACGGCGTCATCACGGTGATGCCGCCCGCCTACCGCTTCGATCTGCGCATCGAGGAAGATCTGATCGAGGAAGTTGCACGCCTGATCGGCTATCAACAGTTCCCCGAAACCGCGACGCTGGCGCCCATCGTGCCGCGCGTGCGATCCGAGGCGCGTCGCAGCAGCTTTGCCGTGAGACACGCGCTGGCCGGGCTGGGTTATCTGGAGACGATCAACTTCAGCTTTGTCGATGAAACCTGGGAGCGCGATCTGGCCGGCAACGCCGATCCGGTGCGCCTGCTGAACCCGATTGCGAGTCAAATGGGCGCCATGCGCTCGTCCCTCATGGGTTCTTTGCTACAGGTTGTGAAGCACAACGCCGATCGCCGCGCCGACCGCGTGCGTGTGTTCGAGGTGGGCCGCGTGTTCAGGCGCGACGAATCCGTCACAGCGTCGGACAGCAGCGTGCGTGGCATCGCGCAGCCGATGCATGTGGCCGGCATCGTCTATGGCCCGGCCGCTCGCCAGGGGTGGGAAGGCAAGCAGACACCCGCCGATTTTTATGACGTGAAGGGCGATGTCGAGGCCTTGCTCAGCCCTTATCAGCCGACGTTTGAGCGGGTCCAACATCCCGCACTTCACCCTGGCCGCAGCGCCACCGTCTGGTTGAACGAACAGCAGGTGGGCGTCATCGGCGAGTTGCACCCACGCTGGCGCCAGCAGTGGGAGCTGGCGCAAGCGCCGGTGTTGTTCGAGTTGAACCTTGACGCCGTGCTGCTGCGCCAACTGCCGCACGCCGACTTGGTGCCGCGCCAGCAGCCGGCCGAGCGTGACATTGCCGTTGTGGTGCCCGAGACCGTGACGTACGCGCAACTCATGCAGTCGGTACACGCTGCCGATACCGGCGGTTTGTTGCGCAGCGCCACGCTGTTCGACATCTACCGGCCGAAGTCGGGCGCGGAAGCTGCGGCAGGCATGTCGGCGCAGGAAAAAAGCCTGGCGGTTCGCCTGGTGATGGGCAGCGCGCAAGAAACCCTCACCGACGAGCGCATTGATGCGGCCGTGAAGGCGGTGCTTGACCGGCTTCAGCCCGATCTGGGTGCGCGTCTGCGCGCTTGATGGCTTCAAGAGTTGAACGGCACATCCATGAGCGAGCCCACGCACGATTTTCTGTCCCTCGCCGTCGACAGCCTAGAGACTTCGGCGCTCACCAAAGCGCAACTGGCTGAGATGCTGTTCGAGCAAATCGGCTTGAACAAGCGCGAGTCCAAGGACATGGTCGAGGCTTTCTTCGACCTCATCGGCGCGCATCTGGTGGCGGGCGATGAAGTCAAGCTGTCGGGCTTCGGCAACTTCCAGATGCGCATCAAGGCACCGCGGCCTGGCCGCAATCCGCGCACGGGCGAACTGATCCCCATCGCCGCGCGCCGGGTGGTCACGTTCCACGCCAGCCAGAAACTCAAGAGTCAGTTGCAGGCAGACGATGAATCGCCGAGCGGGCCTGCCTGAGTTGTAGGCTGCGTTGCCGCAAAGAAAAACGGACTACAGTGTGAGCTGTAGTCCGTTTGCGTATCTGGTCGGCGTGGCGGGATTCGAACTCGCTACCCCTTTCACCCCATTTAGGTGAGAGTACAATTTCACCAGCATGAGCCAGTTACGGCAAACCACCACTTTCACTAGGTTTGTCAAACACTTAGGCGATTCTGGTGTCTCATTCACTAGCCAAAGTGTTACGCTGTAGCTCATGAAGGTGTTGGGCTATTTGTTGGGCTATTTTTCGATAGCCCCAGCCCAACATGGTGCAGCAAGGCCACCAGAAGGCCGCACACGGGGCGAACAATGACCGACACGATACAGACCACCACCAGCACGGCGAAGCCCAAGGGTGACCGCTGGCAACACAAGGAACTTGAAGCGGCCTTGAAGTCGCACACAATCACCCGCGTCTCGGAAGCTGGTGGACTGTATGGCGTGGTGAAGCGACTCAAGGACGGTTCCGCTTCAGTATGGTTCCGCTGGCGCTTCCGTCACGGCGGGAAGCTGGTGGACTTCACGGCGGGTTCCTGGCCGGGTGACTCCCTGGCAACCATCCGGCAAGCCCATGAGTGGGCACAGTCCGAAGTCAAAGCAGGCCGCAACCCCAACGCCACCCGGCAACTGTCCAAGGTAAAGGAAGCCCAGACCCAGGCCGAACAAATCCGCATCCATGAGACTGAGACCGTGGAAGCGCTCGCCCTCAAGTGGCAGTCCGTGGAGTTGACCAAGCGCGTGTCTGGCGAACAGGAGACCGGGCGCTTTGATAACGGCGTGGAGTTGATTCGCTCCTTCACCAAGGACGTGTTCCCGGCCATCGGCTCCAAGCCCGTGCAAGCCGTGACCAAGACCGATTGCCTCCACGTCCTGAACTCCGTCAAGGAGCGCGGAGCACTCCGCATGGCAAACCGCCTACTCAACGACCTGACGCAGTTCTTCAACTGGTGCAGGCGCATGGGGTACATACAAGCCCACCCGCTGGAAGATGTACGACGCAAGGACATAGGCGGCAAGGCCACACCACGCGACCGCGTTCTATGGGACGTGTCACCCACCACCACCCAGCCGGAAGCCGAGCTTCAGGAACTCCGTGACCGCCTGCCATCGGCACGCCTGCAACGCGAAAGCGAACTCACAATTTGGATTCTGTTGTCCACCATGGCCCGCGTGGGCGAGATTGCCAAGGCGCAGTGGAAGGACGTGGACTTGACCAAGGGCGTGTGGTTCCTGCCCGAGACCAAGAACGGGAAGGCGCACCACATCCACTTGTCCACCTTCGCACTCCGACACTTCCGTGAACTCCACACACTGACCGGTACCAGCCCATGGGTTCTGCCCGGTCGGAACACTCGCAAGGACGGCACCCCAGCCGATCACGTATGCCCGAAGTCCTTGGCAAAGCAGTTTGGCGACCGTCAAGAACGTGACACGCCCATGAGTGGCCGCACAAAGGCGACCGGCACCCTCTCCCTCCCTGGTGGCAAGTGGACACCGCACGACCTTCGCCGCACTGGTGCAACGATCATGGCCCATCTTGGCGTGTCGGTCGACATCATCGAAAAGTGTTTGAACCACACGCCAGCCAACCCGCTGATTGCCGTTTATCAAGTCTCCAACCGCTGGCCGGAACAGCAAATTGCCTGGAACAATCTGGGAGCCGAGTTAAACCGCGTGGTGTACGGCAAGACATCAAATGTGGTGGCGCTGCCCCTGAAATTGAGTGCATAACCCCTTGAGCATCAACAGCCGCGCATGAGACAATAGCGGCTCCTTCCGCAATGGAGTGCGGCCCGATCACCGGGCGAAGGAATCGGCGCAACGCCGCTTTCTGCACTCCGAGCCGCATCCCATGGCCCGAGCAGAAACGGTTGCACACGCAACACCTTTTCCGCACTCATTGCCATGGCGATCACAGTCAACAAAGCCAAGTCCACCCGCACACCCGCCACCGCTCCCGCTGGTGTTGATGAACTCCTGAGCCCCTTGGAAATTCAGGGATGGATCAAGGTAAGCCGACCCACCTTTTACCGGCTACTCAAAGAAAAACGTCTTCCACGTCACGACCTGACTGTCGGATGCAAGCCCAGGTGGAAGCGCTCCACCATCCAAGCGTGGATTGATGCCCAGGCCACCCAGGCGAAAGGGTGACCCATGGCGAACCACCTCCCGAAGGCAGGCACACGCCAGCCTAAAACGATTGTGCGTGAGTGCAATGCACTCCTCGCCGGTAGCGGCATGGTTGTTCGTGACTGGCAACTGAGCCACTTGGAGCCCGTGCCGATGAACCAGCGGTTCACGTTGGAGCTTGAAGACGCCAGCGACTGGCAACCGATTCCCGACCTGTACGAACTGCACCACCAGCTACAGCAGGACGCGGCAGGGAAGGCCCAGGCGACACCACAGTGAGGG
>SSGN01000017.1 GCA_008016945.1 Flavobacteriales bacterium | reverse complement strand
GTGTTCTCCCTCACTCGACCCGCGAATCGAGGCCGTGCTCGGCCATTTCTGCCGCACGCAGGATCGCGCGCGCCTTGCTCTGCGTTTCCTGCCATTCGGCGGTGGGGTCGGAATCGGCAACGATGCCGGCACCGGCCTGCACGTGCATGTGGCCGTCCTTGAGCACGGCGGTGCGGATGGCAATGGCCAGATCCATGTCGCCGTTGAAGCCCAGGTAGCCGATGGCGCCGCCGTAGATGCCGCGCTTGACCGGTTCGAGTTCATCGATGATTTCCATCGCCCGCACCTTCGGCGCCCCCGACAGCGTACCAGCCGGCATCGTCGCCGATTCCGACCCCACCGCCGAATGGCAGGAAACGCAGAGCAAGGCGCGCGCGATCCTGCGTGCCGCCGAGATGGCCGAGCACGGGCTGGATTCGCGGGTGGAATAAGAACCATGAACCACAGAGACACAGAGGCACAGAGAGATTCGTTAACCGAGAAAATCATCGGGGCGGCGATCGAAGTGCATCGGGCACTCGGGCCGGGGCTATTGGAGTCGGCCTATCAGGAGTGCCTTTGTGTCGAACTTGGTTTGTGTGACTTACGCTTTGCCAGTCAGCTGGAGTTGCCGGTTGAATACAAGGGACACAAGGCCAACGCCGGCTATCGACTCGATTTGGTCGTGGCTGATGCCGTCGTCGTGGAGCTCAAGGCTGTGGAGCGCTTGCTTCCGCTGCACGAGGCACAATTGCTCACCTACATGCGCCTCGGTGGCTATACGACCGGTCTCTTGCTGAACTTCAATGTCCCCGTCCTCAAGGACGGCATCCGAAGGATGAAACTATGAAGAAGATTTTCTCTGTGTCTCTGTGCCTCTGTGGTGAAGGGTTCTGAATCATGCTGCTGATGATCGACAACTACGATTCCTTCACCTACAACATCGTCCAGTATTTCGGCGAGCTCGGGCAGGATGTGCAGGTGTATCGCAACGATGCCATCTCTCTCGCCGAAATCGCCCGCCTCAAGCCGCAGTATCTGGTCATCTCGCCGGGCCCCTGCGCGCCGGCGCAGGCCGGTATTTCGCTGGCGGCGATCCGCGAGTTCGCCGGCAAGATTCCGCTCTTGGGCGTCTGTCTTGGCCACCAGTCGATCGGCGAGGCTTTCGGTGGCCGCATCGTGCACGCCAAGCAGCTGATGCACGGCAAGGTCTCGCCGGTGCATCACAAGGACATCGGCGTCTTCAAGGGCTTGCCGAATCCGCTGACCTGCACGCGCTACCACTCGCTGGCGATCGAGCGCGAATCGCTGCCGGATTGCCTCGACATCACGGCCTGGACTGACGACGGCGAGATCATGGGGGTGCGCCACAAGACGCTGGCCGTCGAGGGGGTGCAGTTCCATCCCGAGTCGATCCTGACCGAGCGCGGTCACGACCTGCTGAACAACTTCCTCAAGGAGCATGCCTGATGAGCCAGCCGTTCAAGCCGCAGGAGGCCCTGCAGCGCGTCATCGAGCACCGCGAGATCTTCCACGACGAGATGGTTTCGCTGATGCGCCAGATCATGGGCGGCGAGGTGTCGCCCGTGATGATCGCCGCCATCCTCACCGGGTTGCGCGTCAAGAAGGAAACCATCGGCGAGATCGCCGCTGCCGCCAGCGTCATGCGCGAACTGTCGACGCCGGTGACGATTCCGTACGACAAGCATTTCGTCGACATCGTCGGCACGGGTGGCGACTCGGCGCATACCTTCAACATCTCCACGACCTCGATCTTCGTCGCTGCCGCGGCGGGCGCCAAGGTCGCCAAGCACGGCGGCCGCAGCGTGTCGTCGAGTTCCGGCAGTGCCGACGTGCTGGAGGCGCTGGGTGCCAACATCAACCTGTCGCCGGAACAGGTCGCCGAGTGCATCGAGGCCACCGGCATCGGCTTCATGTTCGCGCCCAACCACCACAGCGCGATGAAGCACGTCGCCCCGGTGCGCCGCGAAATGGGCGTGCGCACCATCTTCAACATCCTTGGTCCACTGACCAATCCGGCCAGCGCGCCGAATACGCTGATGGGGGTGTTCCACCCGGACCTCGTCGGCATCCAGGTGCGCGTCATGCAGCGCCTCGGCGCCGAGCGCGTACTGGTGGTGCACGGCAAGGACAACCTCGACGAAATCTCGCTCGGGGCGGCGACCCTGATCGGCGAACTGAAGAACGGCGAAATCCTCGAGTACGAAGTGCATCCGGAGGATTTCGGCCTGCAGATGCAGTCTATTCGCCAGCTGCGCGTCGGCAGTGCCGAAGAATCCAGGGGCATGCTGCTCGGCGTGCTCGAGAACAAGGCGAGTGCGGCGCGTGAAGTGGTCTGTCTCAACGCCGGCGCGGCGTTGTATGTCAGCAACCTCGCCGACAGCATTGGTGACGGTATTGCCAGAGCGCGCGAGGCCATCGCCTCCGGGGCCGCCCGGGCGAAAGTCGATGTCTTTGTCGAATTCACCAAGAAATACGCAAAGACGCCGGCATGAGCGACATCCTGAAGAAGATCCTCGCCACCAAGGTCGAGGAAGTGGCGGCGGCGAGTGCCATCAAATCGCTGGCCGCCGTGCGTGCCGAAGCTGAAGTGCAGGCCGCGCCGCGCAATTTTGCCGGTGCGCTGCAGGCGAAGGTGGCAGCCGGCAAACCGGCCGTGATCGCCGAAATCAAGAAGGCCAGCCCCTCCAAGGGCGTGCTGCGCGCCGATTTCCGCCCGGCAGAGATTGCGGCGAGCTACGAGCAGCATGGTGCCGCCTGCCTGTCAGTGCTTACTGATCGCCAGTACTTTCAGGGTGCCCCGGAGTACCTGCAGGCCGCTCGTGCCGCCTGCGCCCTGCCGGTGCTGCGCAAGGACTTCCTCGTCGATCCGTATCAGGTGTTCGAGGCGCGGGCGATGGGGGCGGACGCCATCCTGCTCATCGTCTCGGCCCTGAGCCTGGCGCAAATGCAGGAATTCGAGGCCATTGCCTTCGGGCTGGGCATGTCCGTACTGGTCGAGGTTCATGACGGCGAGGAGCTGGATCTGGCCTTGCAGCTCAAGACGCCGCTGGTAGGCATCAACAACCGCAATCTGCGCACCTTCGAGGTCAGCCTGCAGAACACCCTCGATCTGCTGCCGCGCATTCCGGCAGATCGTTTGGTGGTCACGGAGAGCGGCATCCTCGCGCCAGCCGATGTGGTGCTGATGCGGCGGAATGATGTCCATGCCTTCCTTATCGGAGAGGCATTCATGCGTTCAGACGACCCCGGAGCCTCCCTCGGACACCTGCTGGAGACCAGATAGCAGGCACCTTGCCGGTTCCCGCCGAATCTGCGGCGGGAAATGCGGGTTTGGGTGTTGTCGCACTGTTTGACGCAAGATGTTTTTCCCACAATCTTAGGGCGGCCTCTTATGGCCAATGTTGGGTGCCACAAAGGGTTGTCGTGAAGAGTCCGTTGCCGCAGGCCGGGCGTCGTAAGCGAGGCACTCATGCAGTCGCTTCCGGTCGGACGGCAAGAATGTGTTGCTTCTGTGCAACAGCCTCTGGGATTTCCCGTGTTGATTAGTCCTGCGCGGTTGCTCTGGCGACACCGGTTTGCCACAATTCGTCCAACTTCTCGTATCCGAGAGGTAAAGCTTGGTAGGCCGGTTAGCCGAACTGCCGATCTCAAACCTAGAGGAGATTCACAATGCAAAAGAAAGTAATCGCACTGGCAGTCGCCGGTCTGGTTTCGGGCGCCGCTTTCGCGCAAACCAACGTCACCATTTATGGTGTTGTTGATGCTGGTTACGTCGTTAGCTCCGGTGAGCGCGCTGGTGCCAACACCAAAAACGCCAACTACACCGGTATTGATTCGGGTATCTGGTCGGGTTCGCGTATCGGCTTCAAGGGCGAGGAAGGTCTGGGCAACGGCCTGAAGGCCATCTTCACGCTTGAGTACTACATCTCTCCGGATGAAAACACCGGCGTTGGTGCGGCTCCCCAAACCACTGGTGCTGGCGGTTCGGGTTCGGTTAGCCGTCAGACCTTCGTTGGCCTGAATCACAACAAGCTGGGTACCGTCGCACTTGGCCGCCAGTACGCGCCGGGCTACTTCATGGCTGTTCGCAATGACGCCTTCGGCGGTAACGCCGTCTCGGCGCTGGCGACTCTGAACGGCGCTGGCCGTAACTCGATCGTTCCGGGCACCCGTGCTCGCCTCGACAACTCGATCTCCTACACCAGCCCGAATTGGTCTGGTTTCACCGTTGCCGGTATCTACTCCGCTGGTGAAAACGGTGGATCGACCCTCAATGGCATCAGCCAAGGCAATGACAGCACCTATGGTGCTGCGCTGAACTACGCAAACGGCCCGCTGAACATTGATCTGCAGTACCAGACCCGTCAGGGCGTTTCGACGGCGATCGCGACCAGCTCGGTCGCTCACGTTTCGACGCAGGACAGCATCAACGAGTGGGCCATCGGCGGCTCGTACGACTTCAAGGTCGTCAAGCTCTACGCGACCTACCAAGACCAGAACGACAACAACGGTACCTCGACGACCGAACTCAGCAACAAGGTCTGGTCGCTGGGCGCCACGATGCCGGTCTTCGGCAATGGCAAGATCCACGCTGGTTACTCGCGCCTGAGCTGGGATAGCAAGAATTCCGGTAATTCTGATTCTTGGTCGCTGGGTTACTCGCATGCCCTGTCGAAGCGCACGACCCTTTACACCGCTTACAACTACACGGACAACGACCGCGATGCTCGCGTTGCTGCCGGTGCTGTTGGCAACACCCAGACTCTGGGTGGCTCGAACAATACGTTCGTTGCTGGTGTTAACCACGCTTTCTAAACTGACATCTGTCAGTTGAATGCAGAAACGGGCGCTTCGGCGCCCGTTTTTTTGCTTGGCAATCTGTCTTGAAAGAAGAGTAGTTGATATCTAGTAGTAAGTAAGCGTTCTTGATATATTAGACATTTCTAATTTTCAAGGAGCGGTGATGTTTTTAAAATCAATACGCAGTTCTATTCCTGCATTTCTGAGTACTCTTTTCTTTCTGTCTCAGGCACTCGCACAGGATTTTGCGCTTCTGGACGATACCCGAAACCGGGTTCTTCCGCTCCTACCAAAGGTGGTAGGCACGATGCAGCAAGCGATCAAGGATTCAGGCGTTGACGGCGCATTACCGGTGTGCAAAGAAAAGGCACCGGCTATGCTTCAGGAAGTTCGCGAGCAGACCGGCTGGGATATTCGTCGGGTCAGCCTGAAGACCAGGAATACAAAGACAGGAACGCCGGATACATGGGAAGCTCGTCAATTGGCGGAATTCAATATTCGCGCCGCGGCGGGTATGCGACCGGATCAGCTTGAGGTGTACGAGATTGTCACCGACGCAGACAACAAACGTTTCTTTCGATACATGAAGGCGCTACCAGTCGGGGAAGTCTGCGTTGTTTGCCATGGAACGCAAGAGAACCTGTCTGTGGATCTGAAACAGGCGCTCGACAAAATGTACCCCGGAGATCGTGCCATCGGCTATCAACCGGGTCAGGTTCGCGGAGCACTTACGGTTAAGCGCCCGCTTTGAACACGCTACGGTCGTCGCCTGCCTACGGGTAGAGGTCTCGAACGACTACGCCAGCAGGATCAGATTGTCGCGGTGGATCAGTTCCGGCTCGTCGATGTAGCCGAGAATTGATTCGATGTCGCCGGAGGCCTTGCCGGCGATGAGGCGGGATTCGCTGCTGGCGTAGTTCGTCAGGCCGCGGGCGAGTTCGATGCCGTCCGTGGAAATGCAGGCAACGGCAGCGCCGCGCTCGAAATCGCCCTCAATCGACTTGACGCCGACCGGCAGGAGGCTGCGGCCTTCATGCAGGGCTTTGATGGCGCCCGCGTCGAGGATCAGGCGTCCTGCGAGTTGCAGATGATCGGCGAGCCATTGTTTACGCGCGGCGACAGGCGGTGTGCTGGCGACGAGTAGGGTCCCGATCGATTCGCCTGTTGCGAGCCGTTGTAGCACGTCCTTTTCCCGTCCCCAGGCAATCGCCGTATGGGCGCCGCTGCGGGCGGCACGCTTTGCAGCCAACACCTTGGTGATCATGCCACCCTTGCCGATCGACGTACCGGCACCGCCGGCCATGCCTTCCAGCTTCTCGTCGCCGGCAGCGGCTTCGCTGATCAGCGTGGCGTTCGGGTCCTTGCGTGGATCCGCCGTGAAGAGTCCGGCCTGGTCCGTGAGAATGATCAGGGCTTCCGCTTCGACGAGATTGGCGACCAGCGCACCGAGCGTGTCGTTGTCGCCGAACTTGATCTCGTCGGTAACGACGGTGTCGTTTTCGTTGATGATCGGAACGACGCCGAGTTGGAGCAGCGTCGTGAGGGTCGAGCGGGCGTTGAGATAGCGCTTGCGATCGGCAAGATCTTCGTGCGTCAGAAGGACTTGTGCCGTAGCCAGGCCGTGCTCGGCAAAGGCGCGCTCATAGATCTGCACCAGCCCCATCTGACCGACAGCGGCGGCAGCCTGCAATTCATGGACGGCGTGCGGGCGCTTCGTCCAGCCGAGGCGCTGCATGCCGCAGGCGATGGCTCCCGATGAAACGAGGACGATCTCCTTGTTGCGCTTGCGCAAAGCCGCGATCTGACGTGCCCATTCGTTGATGGCTTCGAGATCGAGGCCCGTACCGTTGCTGGTGATGAGCGCAGAGCCGACCTTGACGACGAGGCGGCGGGAAGCGGCGAGGCGAGTACTGGTCATTCTTCGTCGAAATCGTCAGGGAATTCCGTGTCGGCGGTTTCCTCGGCGAGGGCGGCATTCGCCATCTGGCTCAAGGCTTCGTGTACGGCATAAACGACCGGCCGGCAGCCGTCACCGCTGATGGCGGCGATGCCGAACCAGGGGCCGTCGTGGCCGTAGGCCTTCAGGAAGTCGGTGATACGCGCGTCCCGCTCCTCTTCGGGGATCAGGTCGAGCT
>SSGN01000222.1 GCA_008016945.1 Flavobacteriales bacterium | reverse complement strand
TCAATTACCTCTACAACGATGCGGTGCCCACCAGTCCCGAGATCATCCAGGGCTATATCGCGGCATTGGAGAGCGCGCGCAAGCGGATCGTGATCGGCATTGAAGCAGGCGATGCGTTGAGCGTGGCGATGGCCACCAACGAAGTGGACCACACGCTGCGCCGCATGCAGGACGATCTGGACGCCACGCACCGCGCAGTGATGAGCGAAGTGGCGCGCTACAAGGCCGACCGCACCAGCGTGAGCGTGCGCGAACGCTACCTGCGCATCGTGGGCCTGATGGACCAGTACGTGCACCCGCTGGTGGAGATCGTGCGCGTGGACGGCCTGCTGGTGAGCGTGCTGGACGAGACCGACCTGGCCCTGCGCGCCGCACGCGAGCAAGGCGTGTACGTGGAGATGGGCATGATCGCCCGCAACGAACGGCAGATCCGCGCCCTGCGCCGCCGCTCCATCCACACCCTGAACGAGAGCCGACGCGAGCTGCAGCCCCTCTACGATGTGTTGCGCCGCGCCAGTGCCATCGCCCACGGCGCCACCCTGGCCCTGGGCCGCCTGCGCCAGATGAAACAGGACGACTGGGTGGTGCACTACATGGTACAGGCCGACCGGGCGGGCATCGAGTGCCCACCCACCGACTCCGTGCTCCGCCATGTGATCAATGAGGTGATCAGCCACCCGCCAACCCCGCCCCCCGTGCTGAGCATGGAGGAGAACGGCGGCACTCCGCCCGACTACGTGCGCCTGCTCTGGCTCAACGGCCTGGCCACCGACCTGCGCGAAGAACTCCCCGTGAAGGACCTCACCGCCTGGATCACCGGTACCTTCCCCGAGAAAGGCACCTCCGATATGCTCCTGGGCCTGAGCCGGCTGCTCTTCGACCCCACCATGGACGTGCAGTTCAAAGGCGGGAAACAGAAACAATACCGCACGCGCGACGGCGTGCTTGAAGTATCGACCATCTCCATCACCCGCGCATGACCACGGAAACGACCACGACCGCCCTTCCCCAGTTGAAGGAGATCTTCGACAAGCTCCGCCAGGGCTCGTACATCACGCACGAACAAGGCAGCCTGCACAGTGCGCTGGCCGAGAACTACGAAGCGTACAGGACCTATTTCGAGCCGCTCGGCCTGAACCTGATCCGCCACCCGCGCGACTTCTTCTTCTTCCACAAGGAAGAGGCCGAGAACACCCCGCCATCGAGCTCCCTCGCCGGCATCGCCGTGTTCAGCTTCATCCTCATCGAAGCCACCGCCAACGATGGCAAGCCCGTGGAGGAATACCTGCTCACCGAACGCTTCAGCATCGCCGGCCTGCCCCACTTGCAGACCGACCGGTACAAAGCGCACCTCCGCGCCGTGGAGATCGAGGACGAGGCCGCCCTGCGCAAATTGGTGCGCCGCATGGTGAACTACGGCTGGGTGGAGTACTTCCCCGACGACACTTTCCGCTTCCTGCGCCCCTTCCACCGCATGTTCGACAAGTGCCAGGAGATCAGCCTGGCCGCTGAACAGGAAACGCGCGGCGTATTGGACGGAGCACCACCGGAGAAGAAGGCCATCGACCCGGAGTTGAACTGAGCTGCGGACGAAGAGGCGCAAGGCCGCAGAGAAAGTCACCATTACAATTGGACCGAACCCGACCAACGAGATACACACATGGGCGAACAAGCGAGCATGCCACACCGGTCGCTCCGCGCCCCTGCGTCTCTGCGGCGAATTGACAGCACATGCAACTAGGACCCACCAAACTCATCGCCATCCGCAGCGGCAGCTACGACTACGCCGAAGTGGAATTGAGCGATTCGCTCCAGCTCGTAGGGCCGAACAACGCGGGCAAGACCACGTTGATCAACACCCTGCAGTTCCTGTACCTGGACAACCGGAACCAGATGGTGTTCGGCGACCATGATGCGGAGGCCACCCGCGAGTACTACTTCCCCGACCACTACAGCTACCTGCTCTTCGAATGCAACGGCCCCGGCGGGTCGTACATCCTGGGGTGGCGCGGCCAGGGCAAGGCCAGCGGCGGCGACCCGGTACGCTTCACCTACGACGGCACCTATGCGGTGACCGACTTCATGGACGGCGACCGCGTGGCCGACCCCAAGGTGGTGCTGGCCAAACTCGCCGAACGCAACTACCGCGAGCTGAAGGACGCCGCCGCACACCGCGAAGCCCTGCTGGTGGCCACCAAGGGCGAAAGCAACGGCCAGGGCATCGTGCACCTCACCGAGAACGACCGCTACGCCCACTTCAAGGAGGTGCTGAAGAACCTGCTGAGCCTGCGCAGCATCGACCAGCACGAGATGAAGCGCAGCCTGCTGATGCTCGCCGGCATACCCCCGAACCGCCCGGCGCTGGAAGCCAACCGCCTGATGACCGAGGAGTTCGAGCGCATCCGCGACCGCCGCGTGAAGCTCAACACCCTGAAGGCCGAGAAGGAACGCCTGGAGAAGTACGTGGCCATGAGCGACGTGCGCATGGGCCTGGAAGCCCGCCTGGCCACCGTGTACGGCGACCTGATGGAGAAGCGCCGCAAGGCCCACGACCATAACAAGCACGTAAAGGAGGCCATCGTGGCCAAGCAAGAGGCCCTCGAAAAGGAGAAGATCAGCACCGCCGAGATCCTCAAGGACTTCGACGACCGCATCGCTGAACTCGCCGGCAGCAAGGGCCGCGTGGAGGGCGACCTGGCGCGCATCGCCGAACTGAGCAAGGGCCTGGGCGACTTCGTGGAGAACCTCGAACGCGAAGCCTTGAACAACGCCAAGGAACGCCTCACCGCCCTGGACCGACGCCTGGGCAACGCCGAGGAGGCCGACCGCCAGCGCACCGCCCGCAGCCTGGCCGAGGTGACCGGACGCGTGGCCAACACCGAACGCGCCATCGCCAACTTCGACAAGGCGCTGATCACCGAACTGCGCGCCACCCTCTCCGAGGATCAGGTGCGCGGCCTCTCCAAGCTCTTCAACCTCGACCTGCTGAAACTCCCCGTGGAGAAGGGCGGCGTGGAACTGAAGAAACGCAAGGAGGTGGACAAGCTGCTGAAGGCCATCGCCGAGAACATCAAGAACGACCGCTACGCCGACGCCTTGATGAGCCTGCCCCTGCCCGACAACAGCAACGCCTGGAAGGAGCTGGTGGACGTGAAGGCCCTGAAGAAATCGCTCACCGACCTGAAGGCCGAACAGACCCGGCTGGCCCAGCTGATGGAGGCCATCGAGAACCGCGAACAGCTGGCCAAGGAACGCGCCACCACCCAGGCCGAGGTGGACGAACACCTGAAGAAGCTGGCCCGCTGGGAACGCCTGCAGGTGGAGAAACAGGACGAGCCCCGCTTCCAGAAGGCCCTGGCCGAGGTGACCAAGGAGAAGACCACCGCCGACCGCCAACGCAAGGAGGTGCGCGACAAGCTGGAGGAGATCGGCGTGAAGCTGTTCGAACAACGCACCGCCCTGAACAAGGAGGACGAACGCTTCAACCGCCTGCTCCACCTGCTGGAGCAGTGCGTGCCGCCGCCCGACCCCGAGGCCAACGGCAAGGAGCTCATCAGCGTGCCCAACGACCCGGAGGATGCCATCGAGCTCTACCGCAAGCTCACCATGGAACACAGCGGCATGAGCCGCGAGATGGACCAACTGCGCTCGAAGATCGAGATGGTCCTGAAGAGCGACATCATCGGCCCCAACGAAGCCGAGACCGTGCGCCTGATCCGCGAACAGATCGATGGCCTGCCCACCTTCGAGGAGGCCCTGCGCAAGGACTGGGACACCTACCTGCACCAGCTACGCGCCAACTTCGCCCAGGTGCTCAACGGCCTCAACGACATCAAGATCGCCGCCGACCGCCTCAACCGCCGCTTCACCAACGTGAGCGTGTCGAACCTCGAAAGCCTGAAGATGGAGGTGATGGACCAGAACGACCTGGTGGGAGCCCTCAAGGAACTGGCCGAGACCGACCACACCGGCCTGTTCGACGACAGCAAGAAACTCGATGCCGCCTACCAGAGCTTCCGCAACAAGCTCAGCGAACGCATCACCCTGAACTACGGCGACCTCTTCACCCTGCGCTTCACCGTGAGCACCCGCGCCGGACGCACCCACAGCTACGACAACCTGCAGGTGGAAAGCCACGGTACGGCCATCACCATCAAGGTGCTGTTCAACCTGCTGGTGTTGCGCAGCATGCTCAAGGAGGACCCCAAGCGCAACACCCCGCTGAGCCGAGTGCCCTTCTTCCTCGATGAGGTGCACTCGCTCGACGCCATCAACCGCAAGGCCGTGCTCAGCATGGCCAGGGACCTCGGCTTCATGGCCATCACCGCCGCACCCGAGCCGGTGAGCGAGGTGGACAGCCTCTACTTCCTGCGTCCGAAGAACGGCCGCCTGGTGCTGCGCAACGAGCTGCGCATCGGCGTGAAGTTCGACGAGCAGATGGCCGAGGCCTGACCCCACGGATCCACACCGAACGAGCGCCCCGGCCCACCGCCGGGGCGCTCGCCGTATACCGCTCGGCCATCCGGCCCGCCGCACCGCTTGGAACCGCCCACGGGATGCCGTATCTTGGATGGACCTAAACGCCCCGGCCATGACCATCGTACCCACCGTGGTCGAAACCCCGCTCGCCACCTTGCGCTGCGCACGGCCCGACCTGCTGGAGATCGAATACCGCACCGGTGTGGTCTTCACCCCGCACGAGGTGGCCCAGGTGCAAGCCGCACGCCGCCAGATGATGGGCGAACGGCACTACGCCACCTTCAGCGTGATCCCCGACGATGCCGACTTCACCCTGGCCACCCTGCAAGAAGACCACAGCGCAGCGGACCGCGGCAAAGGCAAGGTGCTGGCCTCGGCCATCGTGGTGCACTCGGCCATGATCGAGCGGCTCACCCACGTGTACTTCAAGCACCACCCGCAGCTGCAACACCTGCTGATCACCGACAACGAAGCCGAGGCCCGCGCATGGATCGAGGAACAGCTGCGCATGGCCAGCCCCACCGGCAGCTGAGCCGCCACTGCCCATGCTGCGCCGCTTTCCGGTACGGATGGCGAGGGGGGCGGATAAGGACGCGATCTTGCCCATGTACACGCCCGGTCCGCCGCCAGGGATGCATGGCCGTATCCGATGGACCGGTCGTGATCAACGACCTGGCTTCCACCTGACCGGAACGTCATACTTTCGGTATGAAACGTCCCCCCTATGAGCTTCAGTTATTGGCAAGGTCGACGTGGCGAGTCGTACAGCGGCGGCAACTATTCGGAATACCAGCGGGGATTACGCGAAGGTGGGTATGGTGGCGGCGGCGGGCTCGGGCTCATCGTGGTACTCCTCATGGCGCTCTACCTCATCTTCGTGGCCTTGGTCATCGCGGCATGGGCGGCGCTGGCCTCCCTGCTGGCCGCGTTGGTGCTGGTGGCCACCCTGCGTGCCCTTCGGCCCGGTGGCCTCATGCCCTTCGGCTTCGCCTTCCGCACCACCTTCTACAGCACCCTGGCCACCATGGGCATGAGCGCGCTCTGCGCAGGGGCGCTGGCGTTGTTGCTGAGCCAGGGGATCGGGCAACGCACCCTGGAAAGCCTGGCGCTACACTTCCAGTCCGTGATGACCGATGTGCAGGAGCGGCTCCGGGCACAGCCGCACGTGAGCAGCCTGAGCATGATGAACGCCTTGGTGGACCACCTGCTGGGGAACCCGAAGGTGCTGTTGGTCTTCATCGCGCTGTCGTGGGGGCCTGGCTTCCTGGTGAGCGGCGCCATCTTCTCCAAACGCATCGGTGCGCCGTTCAAAGGCCTGCGGGGCTATGTGCTGGCGGTAGGCGTGGCCGCGCTCTGCCTCGCCCCCAGCCTGCTCCTCACGAACCTGCTGGTGCTGAAGCTCGGTGCATACGTACGCACCACGATTCCCAGCGAAACGGTGCTGACCACGGCCGCGGTAGCTGCGGCCGTGGCGTTGGTGGGCTATGCCTTGCTGGGCGGTCTGGTGATGGCCATCCTGCTGCACCTGGTACTTCGATCCAGCGGAACGAAGGAATCCGCACCGGGCTTCGGCCGCAACTACGGCACGGCACTGCTCGGTGGCCTGGTGTACGGCCTCACCACGGCGGTGGCGCTCTTCCTCTTCCCCCAAGGCGATGCCTTGCTCGCTTGGATGGTGCAACAGGCCATGGCACCGCAGCCTTTCGTGTCCGCCGCTGCGGACCTGGGAACCCTGGCGAGCGCGCTATGGTCCTTCCTGCCCCTGCAGGTCCCGGGTCTCCTGCTCTTCGGCGGCATCGTAGTGGCGCGTTCGGGTCAGCGCTTCCGAGGGTACCTCGGCTACCTCCGCGCATGTGCGGTGGGCGGCGCCATCGCGCTGCTCCTCTTCCTTCCGTTCCTGGGCCTGGCCACCATAGGGGTCGCCAGCGCAGTGATCGGGCGGTAGATGCCGCGTGCATGATCGATAACACCAGCTCCGCCCGCGCCATGCGCAGCAACAAGGTGCACACCGGGCGAACCGAACAGCCCTTGGCCGCGAAAGATCTTCCGATCAAGATCTTTGACGTGCTGTGACACCCATCGGCATCAACTCCCCGCAGACTGCCGCTTATACAAAGCCGACCCTGCCGACGACTTCGACGGGCTATATCACCGGAGGCCGCGT
>SSGN01000202.1 GCA_008016945.1 Flavobacteriales bacterium | reverse complement strand
GCACCCGGTATTCGGTCTCGTAGGGCTCGAAGTGGATGTCTGAGGCGCCCTTGCGGATCGCGTCCACCAGCACCTTGTTGCAGAACTTCACCACCGGGGTGTCGTCGCCGCCGGCATCCACGCCGGTATCGTTGCTCAGGTCGTCGTCGCCGGCGCTGACATCCAGGCCTTCCAGGCCATCGACATCGGCATCGGCCAGTTCCTCGGCCGCTTCCAGCCAGCCCTCGATGCAGCGCTTCAGGCGCTCGGCATCGATCAGGATCGGCTCGACGGTCAGGTTGGTGTGGAACTTGATCTCGTCCAGCGCCGCATGGTTGGTCGGATCGGCCAGGCCGACGAACAGCCGGCTGCCGCGCTTGAACAGGGGCAGCGCCTGGTGCTTGCGCACCAGTTCCTCCTTGACCAGGCGGATCGCGGACTGCGACGGGTCGATCGCCAACGGATCGACCAGCGGCATGCCGAACTCCATGGAATAGGCCGCCGCCAGCGCCGCCGGGTTCGCCAGTCGCTTGTCGGCGATGTAGGTCGCCAGCGGCACCTTCGCCGCGGTGGCGGCGTCCATGGCCTTGCGCGCGGCGGCCTCGTCCATGGCGCCATCCAGCACCAGGCGCCGGGCGATGCCGGTGATGCCCATCAGGTTTGCGGACGTGACTGCGCTCATGTGCCTCGCCTCCCCAGCGATGACCTGACTTTACCGCAACTTCGTGCAGGACCCTATCCTATGGATGCCGGCGCTTCCCGTCACGCAGAAAGGCACTGCCGGAGCCATAGGGTGGGCTGCACTGGCCTCGGACGAAGCCCTCTGGTCTGACGACTGAAGTCCCGAGGTAAGGACGGTGACGCCATGAGGTTCGGGTGGTGAGGTCCTAGGACAAGGACGGCGAACCCCCCCAATGTGGACGATGAAGCTCCCTTGCTTGGTCAGGGAAGTTACGAACTTGCAATTGGCGTGCTGCACAGGGCGCCCTTCGATTCTGCCGCTGCCAGATCATCGGTACCGGCTGTGCCCACCGAAGGACTATATGCCCAGCGTGCGTAGGATGTCGTTGCATGCGTAGAGTCGCCAGGTGATCGCGACTTGGCCGGTCACTGGGTCGTGAATGTCCCAGCGCCCGAGTGCCGGCTGCGGTTGGTCGAACGACAGCACCAGGTAGTCCGGCCCGCCGCCGCCGTCAGGCGGCGCGCAGGCCTGGCGCAGTGCCTCGTGACCGATGTGGCATCGTTCCCGCTCCTCCAGCGGCAGGTCGCGGGACTGGCAACGCTGGCTGTCTTGCTGCAGTGGCTGCATCACCCCGGAGCGCCGGATGCCCTCGAACGTGGTGCCGCGATTGAACGACTGGCCGGCGAGTTGGAGGCCGTTGTAGTAGCTGGGTCTGCCCAGGATGAGCCAGGGGCCGAGCAGCCACTCCGCGTCCCAATACACGTGGGCGTCGGGAGGGAGCGTCCTGCCAAAACGCTCGTGCATACCTTCTGAACGTTCCATCGCAAGGGTGATTGGTGGCCTCGCATCCCAGCGTACCGCACCGGCCACCACGGCGGGCAGCACGCACAATGCCAGCAGCAGCCAACGCCCGCGCGCCCGCGCGCGGAGCCACGCCTCCACCCCCAGCAGTGCAAGGCCCAGCGCCAACACCGGGAATGCGAGAAGCTTGCGATCGAAGGCGAACAGGTCCAGCCGGTAATGGGCGATGCGGAAGTACAGGAAATCGCTGCTCATCGCGTTCAGGAACAGGATCAGCGTCACCCCTGCCAGGAGGAACGCGAGCGCGCGCCGAATGAAGCCGGCGTGCGGCCCGCGCCAGCGCGGCCAGGTGACGTAGGCCACCATGGCCGTTACCCACCACCAGAGGATGGCCTGCCACATGAGCACGCAGGCGAACCCCAGCGCGATCGCGCGCAGTGGGTCGCCGGTGCGGATGTCGCGCGCCAGCAAAGCACCGATCGCCGCCATCGCCAGCCAGTGCGCCAGCCAATGCACGCGCCAAGTCTGCAGGATCAGCGGCAGATGCAGCGCGAACCCGTCGGCCAGGACCAGCGACGCCAGCATCCCGATCCCCAGACCCACAAGCCCAGCCTTGCACAGGGTCGCAAACGGCGCCGGCAACATGCGCCAGGCAAGTACGAGAATGGCGACGTCGAACGCCAGCAGGTTCATGGCCAGCCAATCCCACGTCTGCAGGAAAAGATTGCGGCCGTGTTGTACCAGCAGCATCAACCAACTGCTGTCGATGCGCTGGAACAAGCCGTCGAACGGCGCGACCTGTAGGACGGCCAGCATGGGCGCGGCAAGCCCGAGCCAGGCCAAGTGCACCCAGCGCCGGTCTTGCATCACTGCGAAGATCCAGGCGATCATGCCTCCAGCTAGCGCCTGCAGGGGATGGATGGGGACGGCCATGGCGAGTACCGCGAATGCCGCGAGCGGTCGCTGGCGAACCAGCAGGCCAAGTGCCACCAAACACATGGCTTCTCCCAGCGTGCGGGAAGTGAAGTACGGCTCCCCATAGTGATAAGCCCCGCCGCGCCCGTAGATGCTGGGCAGGCAGGCGACGCCCAGGAATGCGGCGTAACGTTGTCCACTGGGCAGCGCTCCACGCAGGCAGTACCAACCGGCAAAGGCGAATGCCAGCAGCGAAACCAGCGTGCCCCACAGGAAAAACGTCGCGAACGGAGTGTTTCCCACGGCCAAATCCAGCAGGCGCGGGAAGGGCGACAGGTCTGCCTGGCTGCCGAATGCGAAGAACAGATCGGATCCGAACACCTCAGGGCGACGCAACCACAGCACCTGCCCGAGGTAGAGCACGCTGTCGTGGACGATCCCGACGTAGCGGTGGAGCAGCAGGACGCAGGCAAGACCGAGCAGCCAGCCTGCTGCCGTCGTCACCTTTTCGATCGATGCATCGCTGCTCACCGGGCTGACGGTTGGCTGCCGATGATTGCGGGCTCGCGCAGCAGGTCGGTACATGCGTACAGCCGCCAGGTGATGATGTTTTCGCCGGTCATGGGGTCTTCGATCGACCACGTTCCCCGCGCAGCCTGAGACTGCCGGTAGGGCAGCACTAGGTAGTCCGGGCCTCGGCCGGTCGGAGGCGCGCATGCGCGATGCAGGCCTTCATTGCTGATCTTGCACAGCGCGCGGTCGCGTTCTGGCCGTGCCAGATCTTCGCAGGCGATTTCGTCCAACATAAGGGGAGACAAGTGTGCGGCGCGGCGATTCGCATCGAAGGAAAGGTCGCGGTTGAAGATTTGCCCGGCGACCTGGTAGGGGCTGTAATAGCTTGCGCGGTTCAATACCAGCCATGTCTCGAGCACGCCCCACTGCAACCAGAAAACCTGAGCGTCTTGCGGAAGCGGCGTGCCGAAGATGTCCGGGGTGTTCGCATGGCGCTCGGTTGCCAATACCAAGGGCGGTCTGGCATCCCAGCGCAGTGCGGCGATTGCCGTCAATGGTAGCAAGGCCAAGGCAATGACCGCGACGCGCGTTGGTTTGCCGATGCGCTGCCACAGCAGGAAGCCAAGCAGTGAGAGGCCAAACGGAACCAGCGGGAAAAGCAGCAGCCGCCGGTCGATCGCATACAGGTCCAGGCGGTAATGGGCCATGTGGAACCGGCCCCATTCCAGCAGCATGTAGCTGGCGAACAGGGTGGCGATGCCGATCGCGAACAGCCAGCCGAGTACCGGCCGCAGGCGCGCCACCGTCCCTTGCGCGATCAGTTTCGGCCACGCGATGTAGAGGCCGATGAGCACGATCCATGCAAACCCCACCATGTTGCGGGTGAGCAGCAGGACCAGCATCAACAACAATGCACGTGGCACATCCCGCGCGTGTACGTCCTGCCAGGCCAGGGTCGCCGCCATTGCCATCGCCAACCAGTGCGTGATCCAGTGGGCGCGCCATAATTGGAGCCCGGTCGGCAACGCCAATTGGAGGGTATCGACCAGAAGGAAGGAAGCCGTCAGAGCGAGTACCAGTCCGACCGCCGCCGCAGCACACAGTGGGGCCAGCGAGGGACGGGTACGGGTGGTCGCGTAGCCCAGGATGACCAGGTCCAGTGCGATCGCCTGGAACGACTCCGGCGCCCAATTGCGCAGGAACAGTTGGCCGGTGTTGTCCTTGAGGATGATGAGCCAGATGTCGTCGATGACCAGGAACGGATCGAGCGGCAAATGGGATCGCAGCGGCCACGCCAAAGCAAGCAGCGCCACGGCCAGCCACGCCAGATGCAGCCAGCGTCGGTCCAGCCGGACCGCGTAACAGTAAAGCAAGGGAAGTACCGCGATCGTCTGCAGGGGATGCAGCAACCCGGCGGCGACAAGCGCGAGCGCCGCCAGGGCGTGGCGCTTCAAGGCCACCAGCCCGATCGCCACCAGGCAGAGCGATTCCGCCAGCGGGCGCGGTGTGAGGAAGGGCTCGTTGTACTTGAACATCGCCCCGTAACCATAGGTGGCTGGCAGGCAGGTAACGCCCAGCCAGGTCCAGAACCGGCTGCCGGGTTCGCACAGGCAACGCACCGCGAACCAGCTGGTGCCAGCAAACAGCAGGATTGACGCCAGCGCCCCCCACATGAAGATCGGCGCAGGATTCCAGTGCTGCAGTGCCAAGTTGAGCAGCGTCGGGAAGAGGGTGAAACGCCCCTGACCGTTGCCGTGGACGAAGGCGAGGTCCTCGGAAAAGATTGCGGGCGAGCGGCGCAGCAGTCCTTCGCCCAAGTACAGCACCGCATCATGCTGGATGCCGGCGTAGCGCTTCAGCAACAGGGTCAGGGCGAGGCCTGCCAGCAGGATCGCGATGGCATCGAGGGTCCGCGCTGACGCATGCCCGGCGCTGCGGATATGACCCTGGGCCGCTCCCGTGTCAACGGTGGACTTACGCATGCGTCGGGGGCTTCGGTTCATCGGGCAGGTTGGGCCTGAAGTGTTCCGGACGGATGCGGCATGGTCTTGTCCCCCAGTGTGTCGCATTGGTAAAGCCACAGGCGCGGGTAGAGTGGTTGTTGCTGTAGATCCGCCGGTTGCCACTGTCCGGACTCGGGAAGAGGTTGCCGGTAGGGCAACACGAAGTACAGCGGGGCTTGCGGTGTCGAAGCGGTGCATGCCTGCAAAATCGCGGCCGGGTCGAGTATGCAGCTGGCCAACTTGCCCGCCGCCCTGTCCCGGGCCGTGCACGCCTCCAGCCGGTCGATCATTGGCTTCAGGCGCTGCCACCGCTTCCGGCCCTCGCGGAACGTCGCGGCATTGAACATCTGCCCGGCCAGCTGGCTCTCGCTGAAGTAGCTGGCACGTCCGAGGACAAGCCAGTTCACCACCAGCGATTCCGGATACCACACGATTTGCGCGCTCGCCGGGAGCGGGGTGCCAAAGATGTCGGGCTTCAGGGCGCCGCGCTCAAATGCAAGCGTCAGCGGCCGCCGTGCATCCCAACGCCAGGCCGCGAGCACGAGCAACGGCAGCATGCCGATGGCCAGCAGAAGCCGACCGCTACGGCTCGCACGCTGCCAGGCGACAAGCACCAGCAAGGGCAGGGCGAACGCAATGGCGGGGAACAGCAGGAGACGGATATCGATCGGATACTGCGTGAGACGATAACCGGCAGCGGCGAACCACTTCCATTCGTTGCTGGCGTGGTTCACGAACAGCAGCGCCAATCCCAGAGCGAACACCCAGGTCAGTAGCGGGCGCAGACGTTCGCGCGGCGGCATTACCAGCCACGGCCACGCGATGTACAACAGCACCATCCACACCATTCCCAAGGTGGTTTCACCCCACGCCAGTTGCGCCGCCAACATCAACAGCAAGGCACGGCCCGCATCGCGCGCCTGCATATGGAGGAACAGCAGCGCCGCCAGCGTGGCGATCGCGAACCAGTGCGCCAGCCAGTGCACCCGCCACAGCTGCAGCCCGGCCGGCAGGATCAGGTGCAACCCATCCACCAGCAAGAGGCTGGCGCCGATGCCGAGTGCAAGCCCCGCCAGTGCCGCGATGCACCACCGGCGCCACTGCCCGGGCAGGAACCTGCAACCGGCCGCAAGCAGGAATACATCAAAGGCGAGCACCTTGTAGTCGCCCAAGTCCCAGTCGGACACGAACAGCTGGCGTGAGGTCCTGGTGGCCGCCAACCACTCGGGATCGAATGGCCGCAGCAGTCCATCGAAGGGTGCAATGCCTGCGTGCGCCAGCAGCAGGATCGGGAGAATGGCCCACAGCGCATGCAGCCAGCGCCTGTCCTGCATCACCAGCCATGGCCACACGACGAGCGCGGCAGCGATCGCCTGCAACGGATGGAACAGCGCGGCAAGGGCGAAGCATGCAACGGCCATGCCCCGGCGCGCACGAACGAGGAAACCCATTCCGAACAAAGCCAACGTCTCCGCGACCGGGCGGGAGGTCAGGAAGCTTTCGTTGTAGGCGAAGATCCTGACCACGCCATAGATCGACGGCAGGCACAGGATGCCGAGCCACGCCCAGGTGCGCTGCCGTTCGGGCATCAAGGCGGTGAGCACGAACCAGCTTGCAGCCGTGAACAGCATCAGGCTGGCGATGGTTCCCCACAGGAACACTTGCGGGGGCGGCGCAAGCTGGTACAGCATCCCGAGCAGCCACGGCATCAGCGAATACTGGCCCTGGCCGCCATGCATGAAGAACAGGTCGTGGGCGAAGATGTCCGGTGATCGCTTCGCTAAGCCTTCGCCCATGTACAGGATGGAGTCGTGGACGATGCCGGGGTAGCGGTGCAGGAGCAACAGCACAGTCATGCCCAGCAGGGCGCCGATGATCGGGGCCCGTGGTGCGCGCGTTGGTCCTGTTGGGTGAAGCGTCATTGTTTTCTCAAACAAGCCGACGAAACGCGTCGGCTCAGTAAAGTCGCGGAGGGTAGTCGCGGGATGGTTGGATGCCCGCGGGTAGGGACTTTGTGATCTGCATGCAGTCATAAATCCAATAGGTGATGATTTCCTCGTCTGGTTTCCGGTTCCTCACCACCCAATGTCCGGCTGGCGGAAACCTGAGAAGGTGCTTCAGCACGAGGAAATCAGGTGCCTTGGGTGGGGCTGCAGAACAAGCGGATGCGATCGCATCGTCAGGGATTCTGCATGCTTCAAGTTTCTCGGTCACTGGCCTTACATTGCAGGCATCGAGCATGTCCAGCAGCGGCGTGAGCTTGGTGATCCGCTTGCGTGCCTGAACGATTGTGCCGGGTTGGAATGCGATTCCTGAAAGTTGTTGGGGGTCGTAGTAATCCGCGCGGCGTAAGACCAACCAAGTGAGGGCGAGATTCTGTCCTTCCCAAAAAACCTCAGCATTCTGCGGTAACCGGGTCGAAAATATGTCACTGCGATAGGCTTCCGCTTCCACCGCGCGGCGCATCGGTGATCGGCTGTCCCAGCGGTTGATGCCTGTGGCAACGAGTGGCACGAGTAGTCCGACGGCCAGCGCCCACCGGACGTGTCCCTCCCAGCGTTGCCACGCGTGGAAGAGAAGAAGGGGGAGGCCGAGTGCGATGAAGGGGAACGCAACCACCTTTTGGTCGATGGGATACGCGTCAAGCCGGTAGTCGTGGGCGCCGAATGCGATCCAGGTCAATGCGACGTCATAGACAAACAACAGGAGAAGCGTGCACGAGAGCACCACGACCAATAGGCGATGAATCGGTGGTTGCAGATATCCTTGCATGCGCGGCCAAGCGAAATATGCCGCGGCGACCGGCAACCAAATCCAGCCGTGTTGCATCCAGGCCAAGATTCCAGCATGTGCCAGCAGCAGGCTACGTGGAATGTCGCGGCGGTCAGCGTCAACAAGCAATAAAACGAAGGCAGCCATTGCGAACCAATGCGCAAGCCAGTGGACGCGCCAAAGCTGCAAGCCTGTAGGCAGGATCAACCTCAGAGCATCGGCCATTATCAGGTTCGCACCTATGCCGAAGCCAAGCCCGACAAGTGCAGCGAGGCACCACTTGCCAAACCCAACTCGCCAGACATGCCATGCGTAGGCGAGGACCATGACATCGAACATCAATATTGCGAAGTTCTGGCTGGGCCAGTTGGTGATGAATAAGTGCTGGTGCAAATTGTCAAGCTCACCAAGCCAAGAGGGATCCAGAGCGCGAACCGTGCCATCAAGTGGGACAATTCCAAAAAAACCAGCGATCAACACAGGAACTGCCAGCCACAAGCAGTGCAGCCAGCGTCGATCCGACAGCACCAGCCAGGACCACAGAATCATTGATGCGGCAATGGCCTGCAGCGGGTGAAATGCAGAAGCAACAACCAGGCAAGCGATGGCGGGCTTGAGCTTGTTTTGCGCCAGCAGGCCAACAGCCAGCAGGCACGATGCTTCGGAGAATGGGCGCGGAGTCAGAAACGGTTCGGCGTAACTGAAGAGTCCTACGTGACCGTAGTTCGATGGGAGGCAAATGACGCCGAGCCATGCAAGGTAGCGGGGATGGCCGCGGACTAGCCTTGACATGGCGTACCAGCTTGTTGCAGCGAAGAGCAGCAACCCAACGACCCCGCCCCCCTGGAATAGCTGCACCGGCCTGATGAACGTTAACAAGTGGCCCAATAGCCAGGGGAAGAGGGTGTAATTGCCTTGGCTGCCGTAGGCGAAAAACAGATCGTGGGAATAGAACTCCGGCCAACGCTGTTTCAAGGCAAGGCCCAGGTACAGCACCGCGTCGTGATCAATGCCCCAGTTGCGATGAATCAGCAACAACATCCCGAGGCCCAGTAGGCAACCGGAAATCTGGGTGACTCGGCCTGGAGATGCCTTGGATCCTGATGCTTTCATCGCGAAATGGTCTGTGCATGCACGGTAGTGTGTTTCACCTGTTTCCTGAAGTCAGGCCAGTGCGGGACGGCGGGGGTACCTGTTTGATTTGCAGTTCCGGGGCGTAGCGCGCGAACCTCTCCACAGGGAGCGTTCAACGGCCGAGCTGCATCAGGAGCCGGACATGGCAGTTAAATGGTGGGGCCATTTCGTTGCTACCAGAGAAGTGCTTTCTGGATTTTTCGCGCTCGCGCTCGCTTCACGGCTAGTAGTCCGGCGAGTCCCGGGGCGGCTTGGTGAAGTTGATCCGTTCCGCTTCCACCACAAGGGGCAGGTTCCGCACTTGGGTCTGGATGGCGCCGATGTATTCGCCGAGAAGACCGAGGAAGAACATTTGCACCGCGCCGAAGAAGAACATTCCGATCAGCACCGGCGCCAGGCCCAGTTCAAAGCTGTCCCAGAACAGAAGCTTGGCGGTCAGGTAACCGAACGCCACCAGCAGGCGCAGGCAGGACAGCGCAAAGCCGAGCATGGCCATCAGCCGCAACGGCACCTTGGAATGCTTGGTGATGCCCAGCATGGCGATGTCGTAGAGCGTGTAGAGGTTCTGGCTGGTCACCCCGCGCACGCGCCGCGGTTGCGCGAACGGCACGGTGGCGATCGGGAAGCCGATCTCGCAGATTAGTCCGCGTGCATACGGATAGGGGTCGTTGACCCTTCGCAGGACGTCCAGTACCGCGCGGTCATAGAGGCCTGCGCCAGTCGCGTTTTTCACTAACGGCACATCGGAAATCTGGTTCACGACCCGGTAGTACAGCCTGCGCGCGAAGAACATGATCGACGACTCGGCGCTTTCCGGCTTCACCGCCATCACCGACTTGTAGCCTTCCTCCCACTTGCGCACGAACTCCGGGATCAGCTCCGGCGGGTCCTGCAGGTCGCCGGCGATGATCACCGCGGCGTCGCCGGTCGCCTGCAGCAGCGCGTGGTAGGGCGAGCGGATGTGGCCGAAGTTGCGCGCGTTGATGATCAACTTGAGTCGGGGATCTCGCGCGGCGCGCTCACGTAGCAACGCCGCAGTGCGGTCTTGCGAGCAGTTGTCGATGCAGATGTGCTCGTAGTCGTAGGGCAGTGCCCGCATGACCGTGGCCACGCGGTCGCAGAGCTCGACGACGTTCTCTTCCTCGTTGAACAGAGGGGTGACGATGCTGATGCGCTTGGTCATGGTGGGAAGACAAAACGGCGGTTGAGGACATAGGACAAGATCGCGGATGGCAGGGTCGAGATCAATCCGCCCAGCCACGCCGGGATGCCCAGCCACAGCATGCCGCCCACGCACAGTGTGCTGGACACGTAGGTGACCACGTACACCGACACGAAATGCGGCAGCCGCCCGCCCGCGTGGCTGCGGAACACCAGTCGCCCCGTGCTGCGGTAGTTGAACAGCACGCCGAGCACGGTGGAGACTGCGCCCGCGACGGCGTAGTGCATGCCCAGCTGGAGGCAGGCCACGTACACCCCATAACCGAAGGCGGTGTTCAGCCCGCCCACCAGCAGGAAGCGGACGAAACGCTGGCTCGGTCGGATGTGCGTGGGCAACCAACCGGCCATGCTCGCGATCAGCCTGCTCGCGCCGTCCAGCAGCGGCATGGCATCGCCACTCACGGCTGTATCGTCGGCGAGGTCGCCCGCTAGGCGCTCGCGGCGCGACCTAGCGGGTTTCCGGTGCATCGGCGGCGGAGAGAAGCAATTGGAGCATCATCGCGGTCTTGCCGGCTGTCGTGACTTGCAAGGTTCCCGTGGCCTCGATGCGGAAGCCGCAATTCTCCACCAGCCACGTCAGCGACGCCTCGGAGAAGAAGTTGATGTGCTCGTGCCAGTGCTTCTTGCGTGTCAACGGATCCCCTCCGCCGTCGTGCATCAGATCCTCGAATGGCACTTCCAGGTACAAGCTGCACCGGTCGTGCATCGCGTCGCGGATGTCCAGCAGGGTCCGGTGCGGATAGGGGACGTGTTCGAGGACTCTGCAGCAGGTGACCAGGTCATAGTCGTGCAGGGCGATTTCCTCGCGGGAGACCCGCCGTATGCCGGCAACCACGTCCTTGTCGCTGATGTCGAACACATGTACCCGCTCGGCCCTCCTCGCGAACGGCGTGTTGATGCCGGTGTCGCCGCCCCAGTCGAGCACCGACGCGGGCATCGGCATGTGGGCCAGCAGCCAGCCTTCCACCTGTGGACGGTAGTCGACGCCGCTTTCGAGTTGTGCATTGCGCGCCCGGTAGCCTGGCTCGTAGTGGTCGCGCAGTCGCACGTACGCCTCGCCCCGGTAGTCCCGGTAGAGCCGTCCCATCTCGCGTGCGCTGAAGCGGATGTCCAAGAATAGGTGCCCGCACTGCCGGCACTGCAGGGAATTGCAGATCGAATACGCGTGCCCGGGCTTGATCGTATTCAGGCCCCACGTCGCGTCGATTTCCACTGGCTGCCAGCCGAACACCCGGTGGGCGAGGAATGGCATCAGGATTGCGGAGGAGGCGTCCAGCACGCGGCTGCCG
>SSGN01000031.1 GCA_008016945.1 Flavobacteriales bacterium | reverse complement strand
GGGGAGGGGCGCAAAAGACCTCACCCGTACTTCCACCTTGGCCACGATCGGCATTCCTCTCATCGCGGGTCGCTGTTGGAGGCTTGGAACAACAAGCCCATTCTCAGCAGGTACAAAAATAGCCTCCAGTCCCCCAGCCACCTATGAGGAAGGCCACCCTTCCGGATGGCCTTGATCATGACCGTGCACGGTGTATTCAGCGCATATCGTTCACCTCCACGCCTGGATATTTGGCTTTATCGAAGGTGAACAGGGCGTCGGCAAGTTCGGGATTGGCGGTGAACTTCTTCAGGTTGTACGTCACCTGGTTCCCATCCTTGTAGAGCACTTGGATGCTTTTGGGTTCCACCTTGGCCTTGTCCACCACCAGCACCACGGTGTGGAAGGCCTTCTTACCCGGTTCGATGGGGAAGAGCTTGATCGTCTGCACCACCGCGCCAGCGTCATCGGGCTTCTCATCCACGAAGGTGCTCTTGAAGCCCTTTTCGTATTGGGTGAACAGCTTGCTGGGATCCAGCTCCTGATCCATATCGGCCGGGTCGCTCAGGTTCACCTCGTTGGCGTCCTTGTTGTAGGTATAGAGGGTGGTGCCGTCGTTGATGATGGTGTTCTTGTCGAGCACCAGGCGGAACTTCTTGCCCTTCACCTTCATGGACCCTTCCTGTTTCACATCCAACTTGTCCTTGGTGTTCTGGAGTCGGCTGCTGAAATCGGCTTCGAAGCTGGCCCAGGTCTTCGCCTTGGCCATGAGCTTGTCCATCACGGCTTTGCTACGGGCATCGTCCTGGGCATGTACGCCAAGAGCCAGCGCGATCGAACAGACGGTGAGCAGAATGGTCCTTTTCATGGATGCGAAACTAACACAGGTGCTTAGGCAAAGGTCGTGCCAAGCGGCAGAGGAGCGCGCCCAAGTCGGTAGGGTCTATTTGTTCCAATCGGGGTTGGCCTTCACGAAGGCCTTGTACTTCTTTCCCCCGAGCATGGTGCCCCGGCACTTCTTCTTCCCACAACGACATGCCCATGTCTTGAGGAGCTTCGCCGTATAGGGCACCTCGAATTCGAATCCATAGTCGTAGGTGATCTCTTCGCCCGGCTCAATGGCCCGTAGCGCCTCGATGATCACGCGGTCCTTCTTGGGGTCGGGGTTCTTCTTCTTCTCACTGTGGATGTAGGCGACGGCGTTGGGTTCGCAGCTGGTATTGATCCAACGTGCCACGTTACCACGCACGTTGGCGTCCAAGATCCACTCGTCGTTGAGGGTGAAGAGAAAGGTGTGGCCACTGGTCACATCGCCATGGTAGGTCTTGTCAGCATCCTCATGGGACATCATGCGGCCTTTGTATTCGACGATGGCCTCGCCCTTCCGGATGGGAGCGATGGCCACGACACCGTTGCCATGGATGGGCGAACGGCGTTTCTTGATCTTCAGTGTGGTCGGCAGTTTAGGCATGGTAGGAGTAGGGCCACACCGCGAAACCGGGTGTGTGGCGGGCCGCGAAGATCGTTGATCCGATGGTGCGTCCGACACGGTGGAGGACGAGCCACCGAGCCGAGGGCGGTGAAAGGCCCTCAGAAGTAGAGCTTCACCACGAACACGGCCGTGATCACACAGGCCAGGTCGGCGAGCAGCATGATACCGAGGGTGTACCGGCTATCCTTCACGTTGACACTGCCGAAATAGAGCGCCACCACGTAGAAGGTGGTCTCGGCCGCACCCTGGAAGAGGCAGGCGAGCTGGCCGGTGATGCTGTCCGGCCCATAGGTCTTCATGGCATCGAGCATGAACCCCCGCGAGCCACCGGCACTGAACGGCCTCATCAAGGCCACCGGAATGGCATCGATCACCTGCTTGTCCACCCCCACGAACGCCAACGACCAGGAAAGGCCGTCCATGACGATGCCCATGAGACCACTGTTGCGGAAGATGCTGAGCGCGGCGAGCATGGCCAGCATGTAGGGCAGCACGCGCAGGCCGGTGGTGAAGCCGTCCTTGGCACCATGCACGAAGCTGTCGAACATGTTGGTGCCCTTCTCGGTGAAGTAGCGTTCCACGAGGAAGGCGTAGCCCACGATAAGGCCGATGATCACCAGCAGCATGCCGTTGCTGAGGTTGTCGGTGAAGTGGAACTTGGCGGCTCCGGCCAGGCCACTGATGTAGGCCATGAGGCCGCCGATCACCACGCTTACCCCGAGCACCCCGAGCATCACCGGGAGGTTGAACAGGTTGATCCGCTGCTTGGCGGCCACCAGGAACAACGCCACCAAGGTGCCCACGAAGCTGGTGATGATGCAGGGGATCATGATATCGGCCGGGTTGGCGGCGCCTTGTGCGGCCCGATAGCCGATGATGCTGGTGGGCAACAGGGTGAGGCCCGCCGCGTGCAGGCACAGGAACATGATCTGGCTGTTGGTGGCGCGGTCCTTCTGCGGATTGTCCTCCTGCATGCTTTCCATGGCCTTCAGGCCGAACGGTGTGGCGGCGCTGTCCAAACCGAGGAAATTGGCGGCGAAGTTCAAGGTCATGAAGCCATAGGCCGGATGGTCCCTGCGGAGCTCCGGGAACACCCGATGGAAGATGGGGGAGAGCAGGCGTGCCACCTTCTCCATGGCACGCGAATCAATCAACAGGTTGAGCAGGCCGCAGAAGAAGGTGAGGTAACCGATCAGTGGCAGCCACAGGTCGGTGATGGTGTTCCGGCAGGTGGCGAAGAGCCCATCGGCGGGCTGCACGCCCACGCTCTTCACCAAGGTGCCGCTCTTGCTGAGGGCATACGTCGTATCGCCCTGTTGAATGGGGCCGGATGACCGCAAAGCGGTTACCAGGACATGGCCCGGAATGGCCGTGGTATCCACTTCGGCCACCACCAGTGGATCCCCTTGTTCACCATTGATCAGGCTACCCAAGCTGTACTGCCTGCCGGTGCCCAGCAGAATGAGCACGTAGCCGATGCTGAGCAGCAGGATGAAGGTCCAGAAGCGACTGAGGGCCATGTCCACAAAGGACAAGCGGAAGGCGCGGTGTTAAGCTTGTGGCGGGGGCTCTTGTTGAACAGAGCGATGTGGATGGGGCTACCGCGGCTTGCTGGCGACCATGCCATAGACCATGGGGATCCTGCCTTCAAGGCCTTGGATCCGATACAAGCCATCGGCACCTTGGATCGTGTTCCTGAAGCAGTCATACGGAGAACCATCCCGCTCCACGAACCGATCTACCCGTAGGCCAGCCGCGTGCAAAGCGGTGTGCACCTCGGCCAGGTCGTGGTTCCAGGAGTAGGAGGTGAGCCTCACACCGGCATCACGGTCCGCATAGGACCCTTGCTCTTCCTCCACGATCAGCTGCCGATTGAAGTAGGGGTAGGCCACCCTGCTGAATTCGTTATCGAACATCCAGACCACGGGGTGGAACTCCACGATCACGAACCTGCCGCCGGGACGGAGGTAACGGAAGATGTTGTTCGCCCAGGCGGAAAGCTCGGGGATCCACCCGATGGTACCATAGCTGGTGAAGACCAGATCGGACCGGCCATCGAGAAAGGGCTGGTGGTCCACCACGTTAGCGACCACCCAATCGGCCTGGAGTCCGCACCGGTCGGTCAATTTCCGCGCCTCGCTGATGGCCTCGTCCGCGATGTCCAGGCCGGTGACGCGGGCCCCTCTACGGGCCAAGGCAAGCGTATCCTGTCCGAAGTGGCACTGCAGGTGCAACACCTCCAAGCCCGCAACATCTCCCAGAAGCTCCAGTTCAATGGCGTTCAACGGGTCGTGGCCTGCGATGAACCCATCCACATCGTAGAAGGCCGAGCCCACATGAAGTTTGGTGCGTTCATTCCATGCCTGCCGGTTGGCCGTGAAGTATTCCGAGGGATCGCCCATGGCACGAAACTACCGCACCTGGTGCCAGCCCCGGCCCGATCGGGCGCACACGGCACCAGCGGTCGGCAGCATGCCGATCTTCGCCGGCCACAAGATGGCCCGTAATTTTGAGCGGGATGAACCACCGCACACGCCAGGTCTGATGCCGACGAAGAAGCACCTGCGGATCCTGTGGTGGGCCATGGTCATAGGAGGCCCTGCCGTGCTCAAGCTCTTCTTCCTACGGGCCGACCAGGTTTTCGAGACGTACACGGCAGCCTTGGACCTTGTGGCCACGGGACAGTTCGGGCACCACTACTTCGGCACCTGGGACCGCTCGTTCCAACTTCCTGTCCATACGGCACTCGTGGCACTGTTCCATCTGGTCGGCCTCGGAACCACTTCGATCCTGGTCTTCCAGGTGGGGTGTGGTGCGCTCACGGCCCTATTGGTCCACCGCATGGCCCTGCATCTCCTACGCGGCACCCCGTACGCAGGTGGCGTTGCCTGGGTCTCTGCCTTGCTCACCGGGCTGAACCCGTTCATGGCCTATTACCAGGTCCGCATGGTCCACCCGTTCGCCTGGGACACGCTGTTGGCCATCGCGCTTTTGTACGGTTCGTTGACAGCCGACCCGGCACGGCGCCCCACGGTGGTGGCGCTCTTCGCGTTGGGCGGGCTCGCCCTGCTCAACCGGCCTACGCTCGGGGTGTTCCTGCTCCCCTTCGCCCTGCGGCACACCCGGTCCATGCTATCCATGTGGCGCCCTATGTCCCTGGCGGTGCTATTCCTCTTGCTCTTCGGTCCGCTCGGGGGCTGGGTCATCCGGAACCACGCGGTCACCGGGCGGTACCAGATCACCTCCGTTACCGATCAACTCACCTGGATCGGACTGCAGGAAAGCACAGAAGGAGCGGGACACCTGGCCGATGGCCGCAGTTACTGGCACTTGCTCTGCCCAGCGGAATGCGTGCTCATGTTCAGCATGGACACCCCGGAGCGTTCGGCGTTCTTCAAAGCGAAATGGGAGGCGGAGACCCGGGCGGACCCCAGCCTCCGCTGGCGGATGCTCGGGGTGAAGCTCCGCAACTTCTGGCTCTTCCGGTCCCATGCGGGGCTGGGCCACACAACGGCCATGGCCTGGGGTGTGGTCCTGTTCAAATGGTATGCTGCAGCACTTCTGCTCCTGCTGCTGGCCCAGGCGGTGGTGTTCCGGCATCCGGGGCTGTTGCTGGTGATCACCTCCGTGGCGGCCCTATCGCTGATCCAGTGCATGTTCTACTTCGAGACGCGGCACCGGCTATTGGCCGAGCCCTTGTTGATGATGGTGGGCGTAGCGACCATGGCCATGCTCCTGGACCGGTGGCGAAGGCGACCAGGAAAGGGTGTCATTCACGCTTGAGGGAGGGGGAAGTACCTTCGCGGTTCCTATTCCAACATCCATGAAACGAACCGTTCTTTTCGCGCTCAGCGCAGCGCTGCTGCTGGGCTCCTGTGTCTCGAAGAAGAAGTACACGGCCATCCAGGCCTCCAACGAGACCTTGAAGACCAAGTTGGACGAGGCCAACCGTGCCCTGGGCGACTGCAACAGCCAGCGCTCCATACTCGATGCCCGGCTGGCCGAGATGGAGAACAAGAACCAGCACCTGAAGGACCAGGTGAACCAGTTGAACAACACCAATGCCGCCCTGCTCAATAACGTGAGCCAGATGGCCACCCTTTCGGCCAAGGAGGCACAGAACCTGGAGAAGTCGTTGGAACAGATCAAGGAACAGGACCTGCGCATCCGCAGCCTGAACGAGGCGCTGAGCAAGAAGGACTCGGTGACCTTGGCGCTGGTGGTGAACCTGAAGAGCTCGTTGGGCAACCTGAACGATACCGACGTGGTGGTGAACGTGGAGAAGAGCGTGGTGTTCATCTCGTTGAGCGACAAGATGGTCTTCACCAGCGGCAGCACCACCATCTCGCCCCGTGCGAAGGAAGTGCTCTCCAAAGTGGCCACCGTGGTGAACGCCAAGCCGGATATGGAGGTGCTGGTCGAAGGACATACGGACAATGTGCCGGTGAGCAAGGAGTGCATCAAGGACAACTGGGACCTGAGCGTGCAGCGCGCGGTGGCCATCACCCGGGTACTTCAGAAGGACTATGGGGTGGATCCAGCGCGTATCACCGCTGGTGGAAGGAGCGAGTATGTGCCGTTGGTGGACAACGACACCCCGGAGCATCGGAGCACCAACCGCCGCACCCGGATCGTGATCCTGCCGAAGATGGACCAGTTCTATGGCATGATCGAGCAAGGCCTCAAGCAGGCCAGCGAACTCTCGAAGTGAACCAATTAGAAAGCCACGAGCCGCGCAGGGCGCGGCTCGTGGCTTTCTGCCCTATCCGGCGGAACGCAGGAGGCGTTCGATCTGTATGAAATGCCGTTCCTGATGCGCCAAGGGGAACCGGATCACATCGCCGGCCTTGAAACGGACCAATGGCCCCAGACTGCTGGTGACCCTGACCTTGTTCAGATCCGTGGTCGATGCCTGTTCGAGCAGGTGGATGAACCGGTCGCACAGATCCACGAACCGCCCGATGCTCTGGAGCGAAGCCCCGCGCTGTCGTGCGGGATCGAATAGTTTCATCGTGCGCATCTTCCACCGGATGGCGCCATCGGCCTGTGGCTTGAGGCCCTCGGTGAACCAGTTGCCGATCCACCCCGGACGGAACTCGGGGTTGGCGCGGTAGCGAGCGGCCTTGCGGGCGAATTGCGCTTCAAGCCCACGCACATAGATGCCGCTGCTCAGGTTCAGGTGTTCGAACACCTCCAGTACGTTCCAAGCCTCGGGCGCAGGCCGGTACAACAACCTTTCCGCGGGCATATGTTGCAAGGCCTGTGCACGGGCACGTTGCGCCAACAGGGTGCTGCGCGCTTCTTCGATCAACCTACGGACCTCCATAAGGGCAAAGGAACCATGGCCACCGACATGGGCCACTTGATCTGGATCAAGAACGGCGCCTGCGCAGTCGGCTGAACGTTTCCGGGGTCATACGGAGGTAACTGGCGATATCCTTCTGGGAGGCCAATTGCAGCAGATGCGGACTGCGTTCCACCAAGCGGTCGTAGCGCTCTTCCGCGCTCATGCTCAATTGCTCGATCTCGCGCAGCGCCCGACCCACCAGCAGCTCCTCCAGGATCAACCGCCCGAAGCGCTCCATCACCGGCAGCTCGCGGAAAAGACGTTGAAGATCGTCGTATCGGATGCCCCAGAGCACCGAATCCGTCATGGCCAATACATCGAAGCGGGCCGGTGTACGGGTCACGAACGAAGTGTACTCTCCGCTCCAACTGCCATCGTAGGCGAACCCCACACAGATGTCGTTACCATCGTGCGGGAAGGAAAGCCTTTGCACGCCGGTCTGCACGATGTAGAAATACTGCTCCACCTGGCCCACCATACATATGTAAGCACCTCGTGAGAAGGCATGCTCCCGCCAACAGGGTGCGATCGCATCCCGGTCCGCTGGGGAAAGTCCCACATATCGTTCGATCGTACGCCAGACGATCTCCATGCGCTGTTCTTCTGATGCGCAACGAAGATCGGCATTGAAGACCGAACGCCGGAATGCTCCTGAACGCGCACCTGATCGGAACACCATACTGGCCACCACCCGGAAACCATGGGCGAGCGGGATCGTCTTTCCCACAGCGGATCACCACCAGGAGAACGGGTACGAACGGCATGGTCCAAAGTAGAACGCCGGAACACAGCGACCCACCATCTGGAGCCCGATCGTACCCGCCCCCCTCCGAAATCCACGCCATCGGATAGGGGTATTCCAGAGGGCCGTTGTCATACGGGTAGACCGGCTATTCCGGTCGTCTACTACACCATGCGGAATGCACTGACCATCACCCTGTTCTCCCTCTCCATCATGCTCATGACGGCCTGTCGCAAGGACGAGATCCGCGGCTCGGGCATCATCACCACGGAATACCGGTCGGTAGGTACTTTCATGAACGTACGCATCGAAGGCCCCATCCGGGCCCATCTGCGCCAAGCCCCGACACACCAGGTCGCCGTGCGGACCGATGCCAACGTACGATCGATGGTACGCACCATCGTATCGGACAATACGCTCACCCTCACCTTGGCTCCGGGCAACTATGGGGATGGCATTCGGTTCGAGGTCACCGTGGATATGCCCACGGTAGGTCGGCTGATCCATAATGGTGTGCACGAAGCACAAGTCTCCGGGTTCTTCGGCCTCAGCCATCTTGAGGTGGTGAACAACGGGGTGGCTGATATCGACTTGCACGGCTCGGTCCGGAACCTCCAGGTCACCCAGCATGGGGTGGGCCGAGTGAGTGCACAAGCCATGCCTGCCGACACTTGCCAAGCCGGTCTCAGTGGTGTTGGCTCCCTGGAGGTGCGGGTCCACGACCTGCTGCACGGCTATCTGAGCGGGGTCGGTAGCATCTACTACCACGGCACCCCCGTGGTGGACATCACCGATACCGGAGTGGGCAACGTGATCCGGGTGGACTGATCATGTGCGGCCCGGGCGTGGGCATCAGACTATGATCCCGTAACAGGACCGGCACACTTGCACTCACCCCTAAGGATGGACCGTAGCGCGAGGCGAAGCCAAGTGTCGCGACAGGGATCCTTCGGAACGATGCATCCCACAGCCCCATTCCCGTGTTTATGGCATGGATCCGAGCGCCCTATTCCATAGCTCCTCCCGAGGTGTTCGAGGATCGCAGGGGGCGGAGGAATAGGGGAGAACGTGGCTCAACCGACATCCCCGGGCGAGCTTTGGGCGCCACACCATCTCCGAACGCAACAGGCTGCACCGTTGAGTGCAGCCTGTTGCGTTCGGAGATATGGAGTTGCTTACCGCGTTGCCACTTTGGTCACGTTCTTTTTGTCGTACACGTACACGAAGTTGCCGTCGGTGCTCATGGTGGTCACGGCGCCGGTGCGGGCCTTGAACTCCTTGAAGGTGCAATTGTCCAGGTCGAAGCATGCGATGTCGGCCTTGGCGGTCTTGAGGATCATGCGGTCGCCCTCCACCTCTTCCAGGTCCGCCTTTTTGTACTTGCCACTGGCCACGGCCTCGCCGGTGTTCATGTTGAAGGTGCTCACCCCTTTGTCGCCCACCACCACGATCACGTCCTTGTAGGTCATGATCTGATCGGCGTT
>SSGN01000105.1 GCA_008016945.1 Flavobacteriales bacterium | reverse complement strand
GTGAACTTCTTGGCGGGGTCCACCTCGTGGATGCCCTTCACCAGCAGGGCGATGATCTCGTCGTCGCTCTTGCCGCGCAGGTTGCGGTCCTGCCGGATGATGATCTCATCGAACATGCGGGCGCTGAGACGGCCGAGGTTCACGGTGTCCTCGTCGCGGCGGTCGCCCACCCCGGCGATGACGCCGATCTTGGGGCTGTCGGGCACTTTGCTCAGGAACTTGCCCAGCGCCTCGAAACCGTGCGGGTTGTGTGCGTAGTCCACGATCACCTGGAAGTTGCGGAACTGGAACAGGTTCATGCGGCCGGGTGTCTGGGTGGCGCTGGGCACGAAGGTCATCAGCGCCTCGCGCAGCTCTTCGATCTTCACCCCGCGCACGAAGGCGGCCAGCACGGCGGGCAGGATGTTCTGGATGTTGAACACGGCCTTGCCGCCGTAGGTGAGCGGCACGTTCACGGCCTTCTCGATGCGCAGTTTCCACTCGCCCTTGCTGATGGTGATGAAGCCGTTCTCGTAGATCGCGGCCAGCCCGCCCAGTTTGCAGTGCTGGCGGATCAGGCGGTTGTTCTCGTCGAGGCTGAAGAGGGCGATCTTGGCGGTGCATTGCTTGCGCATGGCCATCACCAGCTCGTCGTCGGCGTTGAGGATGGCGTAGCCGTCCTGCCGCACGCTGCGCGGCACAGTGCTCTTCACGTGGGCCAGCTCCTCCAAGGTGTGGATGTCCTTCAGGCCAAGGTGGTCGGCCGCCACGTTGGTGACGATGGCCACGTCGCAATGTTCGAAGCCGAGGCCGCTGCGCACAAGGCCGCCGCGCGCCGTTTCCAGCACGGCCATGTCCACCAGCGGGTCCTTGAGCACGAACTGCGCGCTGGCCGGGCCGGTGCAGTCGCCGGTCATGAGCATGCGGTTCATGATGTACACGCCGTCGCTGCAGGTCATGCCCACCTTGTTGCCCACGCTGCGCATGATGTGGGCGGTGAGGCGGGTGGTGGTGGTCTTGCCGTTGGTGCCGGTGATGGCGATGATGGGTATGCGGCTCGGGGTGCCCGGCGGGAAGAGCATGTCGATGACGGGCTCGGCCACGTTGCGGCCCAGGCCACCGGTGGGATCCAGGTGCATGCGGAAGCCCGGCGCGGCGTTCACCTCCAGCACGGCACCACCCGTGTCGCGCAGGGGCTGGGTGATGTCGTCGGTCATGATGTCGATGCCGCAGATGTCGAGGTCGATGATGCGGCTGACGCGCTCGGCGAGGAAGACGTTGAAGGGGTGCACGACCTCGGTGACGTCATCGGCGGTGCCGCCGGTGCTGAGGTTGGCCGTGGCCTTGAGGTACACCACTTCGTCCTTGGCGGGCACGGTTTCGGGCGTGTAGTTCTGGCGGGCCAACAACTTCAGGGTGTGGTCGTCGATGTCGATCCGGGTGAGCACGTTCTCGTGACCATAGCCCCGGCGCGGGTCCTTGTTCACCTCCTCCACCAGATTGGTGATGGTGCTCTTGCCGTCGCCCACCACGCAGGCGGGTGTGCGCTTGGCGGCGGCCACGAAGCGGTGGTTGATGACCAGCAGGCGATGATCCAGTCCGGTGATGTAGCGTTCCACGATGACGCTGCGGCTGATCTCCTTGGCCTTGTGGAACCCGGCCAAGGCCTCGTCGGGGGTCTTGATGCCGATGGTGGCGCCGCGTCCGTGGTTGCCGCCGATGGGCTTGATCACGCAGGGGTAGCCCACGCTGTCCAGTGCCGCATCGAGCCCTTCTTCGGTGCGGACCACACGCCCTTTGGGCACGGGGATCTCGTAGCTCTCCAGCAGTTGCTTGGTCTCTTCCTTGTCGCAGGCGATCTCCACGCCGATGTTGCTGGTCTGGCTGGTGATGGTGGCGCGGATGCGTTTCTGGTGCACGCCGTGGCCCAGCTGCACGAGGCTCTGCCCGTTGAGGCGCAGGTACGGGATGCCGCGCGACACGGCTTCGGCCACGATGCTGCCCGTGCTGGGCCCGAGGCGGCTTTCCTCGCGGATCTCGCGCATCTGTTGCAGATCCGCCTCCAGGTCGTAGGGCGAACCGTCGATCAGCGCCTGTGCGATACGCACGGCGGCCTTGGCGGCGTACATGCCCACGGGCTCTTCCACATAGCTGAACACCACATTGTACACGCCGTGCTCGCGGGTGCTGCGGGTACGGCCGAAGCCGGTGTCCATGCCTGCGAGCGTCTGGATCTCCAGGGCGATGTGCTCGATCACATGGCCCATCCACGTGCCGCGCTGCACCCGTTCCCAAAAGCCACCCTCGTGCTCTTCGCTGCACCGGTGGCTGTACATGCTGGGCAGCAGGGCCTGTATACGCTCCAGGAAACCGGGGATCTTGTCGGTGGGCTTCTCCTCCAGGTCCTCGATGTCGAGGCGCATGACGATGAGGTTGTGGCGCTTGACGGACCAGTAGTTAGGGCCACGCATGGCCTTGAGTTCGAGGATGCGCATGTGCTGGTACCGGCTTTCCGGCGGTGTGGGTTTTGGTTGTTATGGTCGGACCTGAAATGCCGAACCAGGATAGTGGCACATAGCCGGTTCCGGTATGCGGAGGACAGCATACGCGTGATGGGGTCGGAGCATGCGAGGGGCGGTGGTCCGCACACACCCTCGCACCGCATCCCCCGCGCACGCCCTCCTTCACCACCGGACCCTCACCTTTACCCTGGCAAGAACCTCAGGCGTGGGGAAGATAGGGACAGCTGGCTGTTCATCAAAACTCCCCCGGAGAAAGTGGTCTCCCACGGCCATCCCCTACTTTAGCGCCCTATGGCCTTCCGTTACCGCCAAGGAACACCGGCGGGGCAGGCCACGGGGCGGGGGGCAAACATGCAGCATGACACCAAAAGGAAAGCTGATCGCCATCGGCGGGAACGAGGACAAAGGCAAGGAGCCTGAAGGAGGACACAACATCAAGGTCTTCCACAACAACTTCATCGAAGAAGGCATCCTGAAACGCGTGGTGAACGAGGTGGGTGGCACATCCAAACGGATCGCCGTGATCACCAGCGCCAGCAGCATACCCGAAGAAGTGGGGGCCAACTATATCGAGGCCTTCGGCCGTCTGGGTGTGCAGGACATCGATGTATTGGACATCCGCGACCGCAAGGATGTGAAGCCCGAGATGATCAAACGCTTAGCCAAGGCCGATGGCGTGATGATGAGCGGGGGCAACCAGCTGCGCCTGACCACGATCTTCGGTGGCACCGCCTTTCTGGAACTGATGAAACGCCGCTACCACGAGGAAGCGGGGTTCGTGATCGCCGGAACCAGCGCGGGCGCCATGTGCATGAGCAGCACCATGATCTACCAGGGCCACAGCGCCAGCGGCCTGATCAAGGGCGGCGTGAAGATGACCTCAGGCGCCGGATTGATCCAGGACGTGATCATCGACAGCCACTTCGTGGAGCGCGGCCGCTTCAGCCGACTGACGCAGGCCGTGGCGGGCAACCCCAACAGCATCGGTATCGGACTGGGCGAGGATACCGGTGTGGTGATCACCGAAGGAGAACACATGGAGACCATCGGCAGTGGGCAGGTGATGATCTTCGACGGGCACGACATCTCGTACAGCGATCTGGCCGATGTGGAGGAAGGAGAACCCTTCAGCATCGAAGGCATGCGGGTACACATCATCAGCAAGGGACACAGTTACAGCGTGAAACAGCGCATGTTCACCGCCGTGAAGGTGCCCCTGCGCAATTGACGCTGGATCGCCATGGGAGCTTGGGGTACCGGGATCTTCGACGATGACACGGCGTACGACGTGCTGCTATCGCTATCCCTCGCGGACCCGCTGGAGCAGATCGAAGAGTGGTTCGCCAATGTGGCCGACGTGGATCACCTGGAGTACACCGATGGCCAGTGCGTGTTGGTGAGCGGCGCCGTGATCGACGCCGCCTTGAACGGCACGGAGTACCCCTGCGACGATGCGGAAACCCTGGCCGAGGTGGTGACCGCCGTGAAACATGCGGACCCAACGCGGTTGAGGCCCGTGGCCGTGATGCACCTGGAACGGATCCTCGGCGATTCTTCCGAACTGCGCGAACTATGGGAAGAGAACGAGGCGCTCTTCGCGGAGTGGGAAGCCGGGATCGAGGCCTTGATACACCGCTTGCGCTGACCCCTACCTTTCGTTGAACGGCACCATGCAGCGCCCCCGTTCAACCCCACCACGAAGGCACCTGCGGATACTTGTCTGCCTGGCACTCTTGCTGATCGCCGGGGCGTGGTACTGGGCGCATCGCCATGGTGGCGCCTGGCTGGATCGCACGGTGCGCGAACGGATCGAAACCGCCGTGCGCAAGGCCACGGTGGACGGCTACCACTTCACCATGGACAGCCTGCGCACCGACGTGCGGAGCGGCGATATCCTGATCCGTGGCATACGGCTGACCTACGATCCCGCCTTGAACGACAGCGTGAGCGCCGGGGTGTACGCGTATCTCTTCTCCGCCCATGCCCACACCATCGCCTTGCGCGGCGCTTCGTTGTGGCGCGCGGTGCTGCTGCGCGAGATCCACCTGCGATCCGTGGAGGTGGATACCCCCGCCTTCGAATACACGATCGGCGACCACCGGGTGGACCTGGAAGCCCCGTTGGAACGACTGGACGGGCCAGGACACCACCCGCTCGACCTGTTCGATGTGGGCGACGTGGTGGTGCGCGGTGCCCGTGCCCGCATGCACGACCTGAGCGGGCACCTTCCCGTGCTGTACACCACCGGACTCGACCTCCATGTACGCCGACTCCGCGTACTACGCCCCGGCGACCATGCGCGCGCCGACCTTTCCGTAGCCGCCGTGGATGTCCGGTTGGACAGCCTCACCACCAACATTCCCGGAGGGTATCGGCTGCGCTTCGGCGAATCGCACCTGAGCGATCACCGGCGCCTCGGCACGATACGGCATATCGCCCTGGAACGCATCGATGCCCTCGCTCCACCCTACCGCACCACCCGGAACACAGTTGCGATCGACAGCATCGTGCTCGCTGACCTGGATGTGGCCCGTTTGATCGGCCATCGAAGCATGAAGGCCTCGACCGTGACCCTGTACCACCCCACCCTGCGTGCCGAGCTGGACAAGGACCGACCCGTGGGGCCCGAGCGCGACGTGATGCTGCCCCCCGCCGCCCTGCTGGACCTCCCCTTCCCCATCCAGGTGGACTCGCTCCTGGTGTTCGATGGTGCCGTGCTGTACCGCGAACGGAGCGACCAGACCGGCCTCTGGGGAGCCTTACGGTTGGGGGGCATCCAAGCCCGATGCGCGGGGATCACCAACGCGCCCCGTGTCGGCAGCGAGCCGCCCATGCTGCGCGCGAACCTGCACTGCCAATTCATGGATACCACCAGGCGCGATGCCCGATACGAAGCACGGCTCGACGGTAGCGCGGATTTCTCCTTCTTCGCCACCCTGAACGAACTCCCGTTGAGCAGCCTGGACAGCCTCACCACCAACCTGCTCCGGTTGTCCATCACCCAAGGCCAGGTGGAGCACCTGGTGCTGGAGATGCATGGCGATGCCGAGAAAGCGCGCGGCACCATGGAGATGAAGTACGCCGATGTGGTCACCACGGTGGCCTCCAACGCCTCGCCGGAGCAACGGCGCAACATGCTCGGATCGGTCATGGAATTCGTACTGGCCGAACCATTGGGTGGAGGACTCTCCGACCACCAACGCCGATCCGTTTCCGTGGACCGCGACGCGAACCGTTCCCTGTTCACCTACATCTGGCACTTCACCCGCACCGGCATCAAACGCGACCTGAAGCCCGGAGCCACCCAACGTTTGTTCTCCATCTTGAAGAAAGAGCGCGACGTGCGACGTGCCCGGCGGCGGGCCCGTTCGGTAGCGCGATGATCCACCGGGCTTGACACTTGCAAGCCGTGGACCCTTGTGGACCAGCACCGACCACACGTTATGATCACGCCCCTCACACACGATCATAGGGGTGATCGATGGTCCACCGCAGTGAGCGACGCCCACACCGGATACATTTCAGCCGGTGGGCAGAACGATGGATCGGCGCCGGTCGGCCCTTGGACCTCAATTTCGTGACAACACCGAGGCACAATGGACATGGAGGAACGCGGAAAGGGCGTACGAAGCTTGACCGTACAACCTTGGGGGACCCCGTACCAACCGATCCGCTTGCACTTCTTCCTCTGCCTTCTCCGAGAGACCTATTCCGTAGGTCGGCCCTCGGTAGCTTCGCTCCCTACGGTCCACGCCTTCGGCGTTGCAACAGGTCCCTCGTACCGGCCAGTGAAAAGATAGGCGCGCAGCAAAGGCCGCTGTTGAATGACGAAATGGTAATACTGAGCCGGTGATGAAGATCCGGCCGAGCTCTGCGATCTGGACCACTGGGGTAATAGCGTGAAAGGGTGCGAGGCATTTCACCTTCTCACGCTTTTCACCTTTTCACCATTGGATCGACCGGTTCTTTCATGCCGTCTCAGTAGCTGCGCTTGAACTCAGTCCTGCCACAAGAACCGGATTGAAGTGCCGCATATGATGACCTGCCGAAAGGCAGCATTCCAGTCCAACATGGATCGGACTTGGATCCTCAAGCAGCCCACCCGGTACCTTCGCACCCCATGGATCAGAACGTCATCATCACCCGCTTCCGCCGCTGGGCCATCGCCGAGGGCTGGAGCTACCTCATCCTCCTGTTCATCGCCATGCCCCTGAAATACCTGGCCGAATGGCCGTGGGGAGTGAAGGTGGTGGGCTGGGCGCATGGCGTCCTGTTCATCGGATACTGGGTCACCGCGATCCCCTTGTTCACCAAGCTCCGATGGGAATTGGACCGCATCGTGGGCCTCGGCCTGGCCTCGATCCTGCCGTTCGGCACCTTCGTGATGGAGCGCAAGTGGCTGCGTTGACCCGCGCACTGGGCCTTCGGGCATCAATACCCGCTGGGCGGCGATGCGTATCTTGGTTGCCAAGGCACGTGCCGCGATCCTCCCCACCCACCCCGAACCCATGAGCGACGAACGCAACAACGGACTTTTCGGATTCATCGCTGGTGCCGCCGTGGGAGCGGCGTTGGGCGTGCTGTTCGCCCCCCGGTCCGGCAAGGAGACACGCGAACGCATCCGCACCAAGGTGGACGATGCCAAGAGCGACCTCGATGCCCTGATCGAACGCGCCCAGGATGAATGGGCCAAGGCCAAGGGCAAGGCCATGGGAACGGCCACCATGACCAAGGATGAGGTCACGGACTTCGTGCGTTTCCTCTTCGAGGAAGGAAAGGACCTCCGGGCCCGGATGGCGGAAGGTTCCCCGCAACACGGGCAGGACGTGGAGAACGCGACCCCAGGCACCAGCGGTGACGTGCGCCCCCCCTCCAACTGATCATGGACACCGGACCACGCCCCCCTTTCGAACGTTACATCCGGCCCGGGCAGGATGCCCCCGACATCGGCGTGTACATGCAGGCGGTGAGCGATGATGCCAAGGCATGGATCGAAGCCCAGAAGGCGGTGACCAAATTGGAGGTGAGCGAGCATATCGGGAAACTCGCCGCCATGGTGATGCTCGGTGCCGTGGTCGCGATCGTCGGGGTCACCGTGCTCATGCTCTGGTTCGTGGCCCTGGCCCTGTGGTTGGGGCGTTCGCTGAACGACAATGCCCTGGGATTCCTGCTGGCGGGAGGCATCTTCCTGGTGGCCGGGGCCGCTTTCTTCCTGATCTGGCGGTCGGTGCTCCGCGATAAGGTGACGCTGGCCGTGATCAATGCCATGCACGATGAAGCCTGATCGGTTCCGGGACCTGGACGAGGTCCGTACGCACAAGCTGGCGCTGCGCGCCGAACGCGACCGTTCGCTACACGCCTTGCGCGGCCAACTCGAGCTGGTCGGCGACCCGGCGTTCCGCCGAGGACTGATCGGCGATGCCTTCGGCGACCTGTTGCGCGCCTGGAAACCCCTGAAACACGTCGGCAATATGCTCGGTGGCTCCTCCGGTGCGGCAAGCTCGGCCATGGGCGCCTTCCTGGGTGCCAAAGCACAGACCCCGATGGGTCGTATGCTCATCGCACTGGCCGGTATCGTGCTGCCGGCCATGGCCGATCGGGTGGCGCAAGGCACGGCCGGTCGCGACCGGTTGCGCCAGGAGCTCGGCGTGAGCTGGGCGCGCGTGAAGCAATACCTGAACGAACGCCGTAAGGCCCATCAAGAACACCGCACGGAATGAGCGATAACGAGGGATTGAAACGCTACGTGCTCACGCTCGCGGCGATCGTGCTTTCGGTGATCGTGCTATACCACGGCAAGGACCTGATCCTGTTGTTCGTGATGAGCGGACTGCTCGCCTTCCTGCTGCTCCCCCTGGCGCGCAAGGTCGAATCCGTGGGACTTCCCCGCTGGGCCGGTGCGCTCTTCGCCACGGTGGTGATGCTCTTCGTGGTGCTGGGCACCTTCTTCCTCGCCGGGTGGCAGCTCACCCGCTTCGGCAACGACCTGCCCGCCCTGCAGGCCACCTTCGCCGAGAAGGGGCAGGCGCTGCAACAGCTGATCGAGGAACAGGCCCACATCAGCCAGCGCGATCAGCTCCAATGGTTCAACGCTCGCGTGGCCGACCTGGCCAGCTCGGGGGGGAGCATCCTGGTGAAACTGTTCTCCGGCACGGGCGCGGTGCTCTCCGCCATCGTCCCGATCCCGATCATCGTATTCCTGCTGCTGCTGCTGAAGGACAAGTTCCGCACCTTCTTCACCCAGCTCGGGCGCACCAGCGAGGGCATGGTGCTCGACATCATGATCAATGTGTCGAAGCTGTCGCGCAAATACCTCCGCGGCGTGCTCCTGGTGATCCTCATCCTCGGGGCCCTCAGCAGCCTGGGCTTCCTCGTGCTCGGCCTGAAGTATGCCGTTCTCCTGGGCTTCACGATCGGCTTCCTCAACGTGATCCCGTACGTGGGTGTGCTCATCGGTAGCCTGCTCCCCATCCTGATCGCACTGGTCACCAAGGATTCGATGATGTACGCCGTGGGTGCCTTGGGGGTATGCCTGGTGACCCAGTTCCTGGAGAACAACTTCATCACCCCCAAGATCGTGGGCAGCAGCGTGAGCGTGAATCCGCTCGCCAGCATCGCGGCATTGATCGGCTTCGGACTGCTGTGGGGCGTGGTGGGCATGGTGCTGGCCATACCCATCACCGGCATGATCAAGATCGTGTGCGACTCGATCCCTTCGCTAAAGCCGTACGGCTATATCCTCGGCGAGGATGTGGACTACCCCGACGAGCAGCAGATCCACCTCCCCTTCATCAACCCGCGCAAGCCGAACGCTGCCAACGCCAAGAAGGCTTGAGGCACGTGGGCACGTGACCCATCCCTTCCTGACCGCCCTCCTACCGGAAGATCGCGGTGTGGAGAACGCCATCGTCGCCGACATGGCCGCGGTACATGCCCGGGCAGTTGAAGTCGAGCACGATGTTCCCCGCGCGATCGATGGCGATCAGGCCGCCATCACCATCCAGTGGCGGTAGTTTCTCATGCACCACCACGCGCACGGCCTCTTCCAGGGAGAGGCCCTTGTACGCCATGAGGGCATGCACATCGTGCGCGGCCACGGCACGGATGAAGCTCTCACCATGGCCGGTACAGCTCACCGCACAGGTGACGTTGTTGGCGTAGGTGCCCGCTCCGATGATGGGGCTATCGCCGATGCGCTGCCAGCGCTTGTTGGTCATGCCTCCGGTGCTGGTGGCGGCGGCGAGGGCGCCGGAGCGGTCCAGCGCCACGGCACCCACGGTACCGAACTTCTTCTCCTTGTCGCTGTGGTCCAGTTGTACGCGGTCGGTGCCCGCCACCTCCTTCCACTGCTGGAAGCGGAAGTCGTCGAAGAAGTACTGGTCGTCCTCCAGTTCCACCTTCTGCTTGTGCGCGAACTCGAAGGCGCCGAGGCCGCTGATCAGCACATGGTCGCTGTGGTCCATCACGCGCCGAGCAAGGGTGATGGGGTTCTTCACGTTCTGCACGCCGGCCACGGCACCGGCCCGCAGATCGGTGCCGCTCATGAGGCTGGCGTCCATCTCGTGCTGGCCATCGGCGTTGAACACCGATCCGCGGCCGGCATTGAACAGCGGGGTATCCTCCAAGGCACGCACGGCGGCTTCCACGGCGTCCAAGGCCGCACCGCCCTGGTCCAACACGGCATGGCCACGGCGCAACGCCCACCCCAAGGCATCGCGGTAGGCCTTCTCGCGTTCAGCGGTCATCTGTTCCCTATCGATGGTGCCTGCACCACCATGTACAGCCAAAGCGACCCGCGTGTTGCTCATGCTCATTTCGAAGTGCGGTGAAAGTAGGGTATCGCCAGACCCACCGCCGCACCGACCAGGTATCCTGTCAACACGTCGGTGGGGAAATGGCGTCCGGCGCGCACACGGAGGTAGCCCATGGCCGCCGGGGTGAGGGCCGCACCGATCCACGTGGCCCGCTTCGATCCGGGGGATGCCTCGGACCGCTGAACGAGCATGGCCGTGCTGAAGGTGATCGCCGCCACGTTCGCGGTGTGGCCGCTCCAGAAGCTGAGCGCATCATCACCAGGATGGTAGGCGCTCGCCGGTACCGCCGCGTTGTACAGGTATGGCCGTGGCCGCCGAACGAACTCCTTCACCGTATGGGTGAGGCCTGCGGCGAACATTCCACTTTCCGCGATGATGACCACCGGCAGCAGTGGCTGTTCGCCCTGTTGATTGACGATGGCCACGGAGAGCGACGCCACCGTGGCCACACCGAACAGCAGGTCGCTGGCACGATCGGCCGAGGTGCTCCATTGCCGCGTGGCCACCCGATCGATGGACGGCAGGCGGCCGTGATCGATAGCGGGCAGTGGCCGCGACCGGTTCTGTTCGTGCTTCAGCAGACCGACCCCGTGGAGCACCAGGCCAGCACCGGTGAAGGCCGCTTCTCGCCCGAGGCGCAGGTCGTGATGGGTCTGGGACTGAGCGGGCACCGCAAGCCCGATGGCACACAAGCACAAGGCCCGGAGCAGTACTCCGGGCCTTGTACGGTTCCCTTGCGACGGACGCACCATCAGTAGGTGATCAACACGCCGTCGGCCAGGAACATCAACTTGTTCTGCGGTTCGGTGATCTTCTCGATCTCTTCCTTGCTCTTCCCGGCATCCTCGGCATAGTGCTTCAGCGTGGCCACATCGAGCACCTCCCGGGTGGCCACTCCTTGGATCACCGCCCGCTTACCCTCCAACCCTTTGGTGGGCACGAAGAACCCATAGTCCTTGAAGCGCACCTTCATCGTGCTTCCATCGGCCATCTTCATGTCCATCCAGCAGCCCTTCATGGCGCAGCTCGTGATGATCTCCCCTTCCACCTTGGTGGCCACCTCCTCCTTCTCCGCCAGTGCCTTGGCCAGCTCCGCGGTGCTGATGGCCCCTTCGGCGGTGATGGCTTCGCCATACCCCTTCACTTGGGATGCGGGGTCCTGGGCGGATGCGGGTGCGATACCGAGGACAATGGCCACGGCGACCGTGGCGAACGAGGTGATGATCCGGTTCATGACGTAGGTGCTTATGCTTGGCAAAGATCGTGCCTTTCCGGCGATCGGCCATCGGGTCCACCCCGCGTTGTTGGAAAGCCCCGCCCCGACCGGTCAGTGATCCGCCCTTCGTCGTTCAACTTTGCGTTCATGGCACGTGCGCTGATCACGATCGGGCGGCTGGAGCATATCGCCCTGCCCGGCATCGGTGTGGCGCGTGTGGAGGCCAAGATCGATACCGGTGCCTACCGCAGCGCCCTGCACTACCAAGCTTTGACGTTGCGCACCAAGGACGGTGTGCGCCAGTTGGTGGTGACCTTCCAGATGGGTGGCGTGCGCAAGGTGAAGGTGTTCCGAAGCTTCAAGCGCGTATCGGTGAAGAGCAGCAATGGGGAAACGAGCCGCCGCTACCTGATCAATACCCAGGTGAAGCTGAACGGGCATGTGGTACGCACCCAAGCCACCCTCTTCGACCGTAGCGACATGAAGTACCAGGTCTTGCTGGGCCGGAAGTTCCTGCGCGGTCGTTTCGTGGTGGATGTGAGCCGGAAGAACGTGCTGGGGTGATCCGCTCCGTCGGGTGTGGCGCCATATCTTGTCCAGCACCACGACCTTTCCGAACCTTCGCACATGCGCCCATTGTTATCCGTGCTCCTTCTTTCCTCGATCACCAACCTGCATGCCGCACGGTATCATGTGAACGGGGCTGCCACCGGCAGCGGTACCGGCCTTTCCTGGACCGATGCGTTCACCAACCTCCAGGATGCGTTGAGCGTTGTGATCCCGGGCGATGAGATCTGGGTGGCGGCGGGGCACTACAGGCCCACCACGGGCACCAGCCGTACCATCTCCTTCAACCTGCGCAATGGCGTGAACCTGTACGGTGGTTTCGCTGGAACGGAGAGCAGCGTGGAAGAGCGCGACATCGCGGGTAACCCCACCGTGCTGAACGGTGACATCGGCGAGCCCGGCACTCCCGGCGATAACGCGCACCGGGTGGTCACCGCGAACAACATCAACACCCATATCGTACTCGATGGGTTCCGCATCATGAACGGGTACAGTGCGAGCGGAAGCGGATACAACGGGGGCGGGCTCAACATCCAGAACATCCAGAACGGCAGCCTGATGGTTCGCAACTGCACCATCGTGAACAACTACTCGGGGACCTATGGCGGCGGCATCTACCTCGCGGCGGCGAACCTGACGATCGAGAACTGCGACCTCCTGAGCAACAGTGCCGGCACCGGTGGCGATGGCGGCGCCATCTACAACGGGAACAACAATGGCGGCTATTCCAACCTGGTGATCCGCGACAGCCGGTTCAAGAACAACACCGGCCGTCGTGGGGCCTGCCTTCACGGGGGCCTCGACTTCAACAGCCTGCTGATCGAACGGTGCCGGTTCACCGCCAATACCGCCGAGCTCAGCATCATCGAGATCGACGGGTTCAACAACGCCACTATCAGCGATTCATACCTCATCGGCAACGCGGTGGACGACTCCGGCGCCAACATCCTCCGCATACAGACCTCCGCATCGGACGAAGTGCTCTTCATGACCAACTGCACCTTCGTCCAGAACTTCAACCTTTACGCGAACCCGGGATCCCCGGCCATCCGCGTGTACGGCACGCACCACCGCATCGAGAACAGCATCATCCACGGCAACACCTCGCACAACGGAAGCCAGGTGAGCAGCGGCATGAACATCTTCCACTCCATCGTTCAGGGGGGACATGCCAATGGCACGGCGATCGTGGATGCGGATCCTGTCTTCAACGCTCCCTCTCCCTCAACGAACGCCTCCTTCGACGCAACGTTGTTCGACTACACGTTGGCCGCGGGGTCCCCAGCGATCAACACGGGCTCGAACGACCTGGTTCCGGCCACCAGCCTGGTGGACCTGGCCGGGGCCCCTCGGATCCAAGGAGGCACGGTGGACATGGGATGCTACGAATCCGACCTCTCCACCACGATCGCGACGGCCGCACCAGCCAACGCCCGTTGGTACCATGACCCCACGAGCGGCCTGATCCACCTGACCAACGGCCTCCATGGCGCGGAACACCGGCTCTTCATCCACGACATGCACGGCCGGTTGGTGACCGCAGCACGGATCACATCCGATGTGTTCCCGGTGGCGCTTCCGAGCGGAGCCTACATCGCCACCAGCGCGGCATTCGGCCGGTTGAAACTGGTGGTGCGCTAGACGTTCCGTTCGATGAACTTCACGATCTCGCCGGCGATGTCATGGCCGGTGGCGCCCTCGATGCCTTCGAGGCCCGGTGAACTGTTCACCTCGCTCACCAACGGACCCCGATCGCTCTGGAGCATGTCCACACCGGCCACATGCAAGCCCAGGGCTTTGGCGGCCTTGATCGCGGTGACCTCTTCCTCGTGCGAGAGCTCGATCAGCTCCGCGGTGCCGCCGCGATGCAGGTTGCTTCGGAACTCGCCTTCCTTGCCCGTCCGTTTCATGGCGCCCACCACGCGGCCATCCACCACGAAGGCCCGGATGTCGACCCCGCGGCTCTCCTTGATGAACTCCTGCACGATGACACGGGCCTTGAGGCTGTTGAACGATTCGCAGACCGCCACGGCGGCCTTCTTCGTTTCGGCCAGCACCACGCCCAATCCCTGCGTGCCCTCCAGTAGCTTGATGATGCATGGTGCGCCCCCCACGTTGTCCACGATGCTGCCCACGTCCTTGCTGTAGTTGGTGAACACCGTCTTGGGGATGCCCACGCCACTGCGCGTGAGGATCTGCATGCTGCGCAGCTTGTCGCGGCTGCGCACCAAGGCCTGGCTCTCCGTGGTGGTGAAGACCTTCATCATCTCGAACTGGCGCACCACGGCCGTACCGTAGAACGTGACACTGGCGCCGATCCGCGGGATCACCGCATCCACATCCGTAAGCGGCTGGCCTCCGTACAGGATCTGCGGATTCCGCTTCTCGATGAGGATGTCGCACTTGACGTGGTTGACCACGCGGGCGTTGTGGCCACGCGCTTCAATGGCCTCCACCAACCGCTTGGTGGAGTACAGCTTGGTGTCCCTGGACAGGACTACGATGTTCATGGTGAGGGGTGGAAGTGGAGCAAAAATAGAAGGCGATCGGTGCATCTTCGCGCTGTGCGACCCATTTCCTCCTTCGGTACCTGGAACGTTCCGCCGGCCCGCCCCTTGTTGGTACTTACCGTGGTGGCCCTGGTGCCCAGGTTACTGGCGGCCCTGTTCTCGCAGGGCTACTTCGCCCACGACGACCACTTCCTGGTGATCGAGGCGGCGGGCAGCTGGGCCGATGGGTTCGACTACAACCACTGGCTGCCCTGGAACCAAGGCGACACCCCACGTCCCTCGGGGCACAGCTTCTTCTATGTGGGCCTTCACTACCTGCTGTTCGTGGGGCTGAAGCCCATCGGCCTGGGCGACCCGAAGACCATGATGGTGGTGGTACGCCTGCTGCATGCGGTGTGGAGCCTGCTGGTGGTGCGGCTGGGGTATCGGATCGCGTTGCGGTTATCGAACCCGGTGATCGCCTGGCGGACGGGGTTGTTCCTGGCCCTGTTCTACTTCATGCCGTTCCTGGCCGTACGCAACCTGGTGGAGGTGGCCTGCATACCGCTGCTCATGGCCGGCTGCTGGCAGCTGGTGCGGGAGCCCAGCGCTCCAGGTGCGCGCCGGGTGCTGGTGGCGGGGGTGCTCATCGGCCTGGCCATCAACATCCGGTTCCAGACGTTGTTCTTCGCAGCGGGCCCCGGTCTGGCCCTGCTGTTCCAACGGCGATGGGGGCCTGCCGTGCTCTATGCCATCGGGGTGGCCCTTCCCGTGGTGGTGGTCCAATCGGCGATCGATCTGTTCCTCTGGGGCCGCCCGTTCGCCGAACTGACCGAGTACGTGCTGTACAACATGGCCAACACCACCACCTACTTCGACCAGCCGTGGTACAACTACCTCCTGCTGCTCCTGGGGGTCTTCATCCCACCGTTGAGCGTGGCCGTGTTCTTCGGGTTCTTCCGGCGTACCTCGCCCCTGCTGCTCTGGCTGCCAGTACTCCTCTTCCTGGCCATCCACTCCTACTTCCCCAACAAACAGGAACGCTTCCTCTTCCCCATCGTGCCGCTCTTCTTCGTGCTGGGCTACGTCTCCTGGGAACAGTGGCGCGCCGCCAGCACATGGTGGGCGCGCCATGCCGGCCTATGGCGCGGCGTGCTGCTATTCGCTGCGGTGATCAATACACTGGCCTTGCTGTTGATCACCACCAGCAGCAGTAAACGCAGTCGGGTGGAAGCCATGAGCACGTTGCGCGCCCATTCCGATGTCCGGGGGATCCTGGTGGAGGACACGCCGGTGGGCACCGCCCCCATGCCTCCGTTGTTCTACAGCGGCCATTGGTCCATGGCCGTGGAGCCATGGACCGATGCCACCAAGGACCTCGGCGAGCGCCTCGCGGCATTCCCCGACAGCACCCGACCGAACTACGTGCTCTTCGTTGGTGAGGAGGACCTCCCCGCCCGTGCCCTGCGCACCACCCAGGCCATAGGGCCGTTGCAGGTAGTGGACCGCGTACGCCCTGGCGCCCTGGACCGGCTGGTGCATTGGCTGAACCCGGTGAATCGCAACGAGACCATCCTGGTGGCCCGGGTCACAAGACCACGGACTTCCGCCCGGTCCGATCCGGCGAAGTAGCTTCGCCCCCCGGATCGACAACCACACCGTATGGACTTTTCCACCCTTGACCCCCACGTACTCCTAACGACCGAGGGGCTCATCGCGCTGCTCACGCTCACCGCCCTGGAGATCGTGCTGGGCATCGACAACATCATCGTGATCAGCATCCTCAGCGGCGAGCTCAAGGGGAAGGAGAACCAGCGGAAGGCTCAACGCATGGGCTTAGCGCTGGCCATGATCACTCGCCTGGCGCTGCTCTTCAGCATCAGCTTCATCATGAGCCTGAAGACCGCCCTGTTCTACGCCGGCGACCACCCCGTTACCGGCCGCGACCTGGTGCTCATCATCGGTGGGCTGTTCCTGATCTGGAAGGCCACCGTGGAGATCCATGCCAAAGTGGAACAGAAACACGAGAAGGCCGGTCCGCACCGGAAGGCAACGAGCATGCTCAGCGTGATCCTTCAGATCATCGTGATCGACATCGTATTCAGCTTGGATAGCGTGATCACCGCTGTGGGCATGAGCAACCAGCTGCTGATCATGTCGCTGGCCGTGATCTTCGCGGTGCTGATGATGCTCTTCGCCAGTGCGGCCATCGCCGACTTCGTGAACAAGCACGGCACGGTGAAGGTGCTAGCGCTCTCCTTCCTGGTGATGATCGGCGCGGCCCTGATCATGGAAGGCTTCGGCGAGCATGTGAACAAGGCCTTCATCTACTTCGCCATGGGCTTCAGCGTGCTGGTGGAGTTCCTCAACCTGCGTATGAAGGTGAACGAAGGGCGCCTGATGCAGGGGCGCGACGAAGACATCCACCTCGACTAACGCGACACGATCACGAACTCCGTGCGGCGGTTCTTCGCGCGGCCCTCTTCCGTATCGTTGCTGGCGATGGGTTTCTCGGGGCCGTGGCCTTGGTGGGTGAGGCGGTTCGCGGCGATGCCCTTGTTCTGGATGTAGTTGCGGACGGTACTGGCGCGGTTCTCGCTGAGCACCTTGTTCTCCGCCGCCCCTCCCCGGCTGTCGGTATGGCCTTCGATGCGGATCCGCACCGTTGGATTCTCCTTCAGGAAGGTGATCAGTTCGTCGAGGATGTATTCGGATGACCTGGTGATCTCCGCCGAGTTCGTGGCATACTTGATGTCGTTGACGCGGTAGCTCCTTCCCACTTCGATCCGCTGCACCTGCATGTCCACCTTGGCTACACCCGCACGTGCCGTGTCCTCCACGGAGAAGCTGCGGCTGTCGAACACATGGTCCTTCTTCTTCACCGTCATGATCACATCACTGCCGGGATTCAACTTCACCACCGTGGCATAGCGACCCGTGTTGTTGTCCACGTTGATCACCTCCACCTTACGGGTGTCCATGTACTCGATCTCCACGGTGGCGTCCTTCACCAGTTCGCCCTTCTCGTTCCGCACCTCGCCCTTCACCACGAGGATGTCCTCCGGTCGCACTTCCTTGGGCAGTTCGAACCCAAAGATGTCGAGGTCTCCCGCACCCTGGTAGCGCGCACTGGCGAAGTATGCGGTGTGGCCATCGGCGCTCACCACCAGGCCGTGCTCATCCTGGTCGGTGTTCATGGGATGCCCCAAGTTCTTCGGCTTGGTCCAGGTGCCATCGTCGTTCAACTTACTGAAGAAGATGTCGTAACCGCCGATGCCCTTGTGTCCGCGTTCCTCATCGACTCGGCCGCTCTCGTCGGTGGGTGGCTTGGCGGCGAAATAGAGCGTGCGGCTATCACTGTGCATGAACGGCGCTTTCTCATCACCGGCCGTATTGATCCCCTTCACCGGCCTTGCCGACGACCATTGCCCGTTCGCTTCGCGCTTGCTCTGGAAGATGTCGATGCCGTCCGTGTTGGGGCGGATGGTGGCGAAGTACAAGGTGCTGCCATCGGCGCTCAACGAAGGCTGGCTCTCCCAGCCATCGGGTGTGTTGATGTTCGTGCCCAGGTTCTCCAATCCGGCCCACTCGAAGGTCTGCCCACCTTGGTCCAGGTCGAACTTGGTCTCGTAATGCGAGCGATAGATGTCGCAGTTCCGGTAGCCTTTGGCATCCGGGGGGCTGCAGACGGTAACGAACATCTCCTGGTTGTTCACGCTGATGGTCAACCCTCCGTAGTTGTCGCCCGTATTGAACGGTTCTGGTAGTACGCGACCGGCGTTGAAGTCGGACCGCGCATCAGCGCGGCGTGCTTCGGTGAGTTCCTCCACCTCCCGCGTAACGATATCGCCCTTGGCCTTCCGCTGGCTCACCCGGGTGAAGAACATCAGTTCATTGTCCGGGGAGAGCATGGGCAGGTACTCCTTGGCGGGTGTGCTCACGTTGCGCACCAGTACCGGATCGAGCGGTGCGGTGTTCTTGTAGAAGTCCACGTAGAACTGGAGCTCGGGCATGATGGCCTCCACATCGGTGTACTTCTTGTCGTAGTCCTTGCTCAACTTGGAAGCATCGTCGCTGGGGAACTTGCGGAAGGCCTCGAAGGCCTTGGCCGCCTCGGCGAACGCATCCTGGCCGTAGTGCATGGTGCCCAGCAGATAGGGCACGTCGCTGTGGTAGTTGGGGCATTTCTGCTGCAACTGTTCGAAATACTTGATCGATGGCCCGAAGCCCTTGCCACCTTCCTTCCCGATGCGATAGGCCGACACGCCCAACTGGAACAAACATTCCGCGCACTCACCATCCAACTCCAAGGCCGCCTTCAACTTCTGGTGGCGTTCCACCGGCTCCTTCGCCTTGGCGGCATCCTCCAACAGCTTGATGATCTTCTTGTCGGTCGGCTTGCCGCAGGGATCATCCCCCGGCTCGTCCTGGGCCACGCCCACGCCGGAGAGCAGCCCGAAGGCCACGACCAACACATGGTGCAATGGGGTCCTCACGCCCCTCGTGGATCCCCAGGGAACGCGGTTCAATGGTCTTCGCATCGGTCTCATCTCTGCTTCGCTCCTACTTCACGGTGGTGTTGGTCGCCTCGGCTTTGGCGATCAGGTCGTCACCTTTCTTACGGGCCGCTTCCACCAGCCCATCGGCCTTCTTGTCGGCTTCGGCCACGGCTTGTTGTTCCTTCTTGTCGGCCTCTTCCTTGGCCTTCTTCGCCACGGCCTGCGCGGCCATCTTGGCCAGCGGATTGGTCACTTTGGCCAGCGCATCGTCCGCGGCCTTGTACGCTTCCCCTTTGATCCGTGCAGCAGCGGCACGGGCTTCGGCCTTGGCCTGGTCGGCCTGCTTCTGTGCTTCGGCCACCAGGCGGGCCGCTTCTTCGCGTGCTTTGGCGATGGCCTCTTCCTTGGCCTTGTCGATCCGTTCGTTCAGTTCCTGCTTGACCTCGGTGACCACGGCATCCTTCACACTCGTGGTGCCACCGGCGAACACCGGCTTGACGATGGGCTTGTCTATGGTACCGGTGATCTTGGCGGTGAGGTCCAGTTCGGCGGGCACCTGGAAGTTGGATCCGATGGCAGCGTTGGCTTTGCCCAACAACCCGGCCACGGCGGTAGCGGCACCCGCACCGAACATGTCGCTCGGGAGCTTCGCCTTCATGTCGTAGTCGATGGCCTGGTCGGCGAAGGCCGTGCTGCCTCCCACATTCGCCTTGATCCGGTCGATCCGCACATCGAACGGCTCGGTGATCATCTTGCCGTCCTGGAACTTGTAGTTGAACACCACATCGTTCAAGGTGGTGTTCTCGATGCCGTTCAACTTCAGGGCTTTCGCCACGTCCACCAACGGTTGGAACCCATCGATCCGCACGCTCTTGGTGCGCAGGGTGCCGCGACCGGTGAGGGTGTTCAGGTCCGGCTGCATGTGTTGGTCCAGGACCGCCGTCATGGTAAGGTCGGTGCTGAACTTCCCCTTACAGGTCTTGGCGATGGGGGCCATCTTCTGCACGGTCTCCATGTACTTCACGGTCTCCTCGATGTCCAGCTCGCGGATGTCGTACCGAAGGTCGATCGCGGGTTTGGCGATGTTCCTGGTGTCGTAGCCGCCGGCCATGGTGATGCTTCCGCCGAAGATGTTGAAGAAGACATCCTTCAGGTCCACACGCTGGTTGTGGATGTGCATGCCGCCACGCACGTTGGTCAGGTTCATATCATCGTAGATCACTTCCTTCACGGCCATTCCCATGCGGAAGTCGATGTTGCGGGGCACTTCGATCACGCTCATGGCGCCGGTATCGGCCACGGCGGTGGTGGTATCGGCCGGGGCGGAAGGGCCCATCAGCTCGTTGAGGTCGAAGCGGTCGGCGGCCAGGTCGAAGCTGCCGGTGAGGGTGCTGTCCTTGAGCCACCATTGGATGTAGTTGTCCAGGCGGCCCTTGGCGGTGAGGTTGCTGCTGCCCACGCTACCCACGAAATCGGTGAGGGCCAAGAACCGCGGGCTGAAATCGAACTGGAGGTTATTGATGCCCACCGTGGGAAGGGAGTCGCTGATGTAGGTCATGCCGCGCAGGAGCAGGCGTCCATCGGCCTGGAACTTCTCGTAGCGTTGGTTCTCCACATCGCTCATGCGGCCCTTCATGCGCACATCGGCGGCGAGTTCGCCCTTCAATTCCTCCTTCATGGGCACCACCTTCTTCACGCTGGCCAGGTCGAGGTCGGCCTTCAGCTCCGCATCCACGTTGGGGTCGCTCATGGGTGTGGTCAAGTGCATGCGCGCCTCCACGGGGTTGCCCGCCATCTTCAGCGCGAACCGCTTCAGGTCCACCACCATCTTGTCCAGGTTGTCTCCTTGTGGACAGGCGATGCTGAGGTCCATGAAGATATCCTCAACACTGCTGGGCAGATCGGGATACTTGAAGCGGCCGTTGTCCACATCCACCTTCAGCCCGAAGCCGGGCATGTTCTTCTCGTTGTAGGTGCCCTTGACGTAACCGCTGAAGCCGGCCTTCCCGCTCATCTGTACGCCGGTGAGGTCCGTGGCGAACTCCGCAGGCACCAGCGAGAGCAGGGTTCCGAGATCGGTCTGCTTCGTGTTCCACTTGATGTCCATGTCCATGTCATCGCCGGGCATGGCGAGCCACCCATCGAATCCGAGCACCAACCGGTTGATGGTGGCCTCGTTCTCCTTGAAGGTGAACTTCATGTTGGGCATGTCCATGTCCAGGTCGGCCTTGATGTCGGCCTTCACGTTCTTCAGATACTTGATGCCGTCGAACACCACATTGGCGGTATCGGCATGCGTGGTGGTGCGCAGGGTGAAGAGGTCCTGGGTGAAGTCGCCACTGCCCCGGTGTTGCAGCCCTTTGAGGTCCATGTAGTAGGTGAGCGAGGCATCGTCGTAGATCAAGGTGCCGTTCTCGATCCAGTACTCGCGCAAGCCGATGTTGAAGGCGCTGGCGGTGTCCGCGGCGCTGTCCTCCACGGCGGTGCTGTCGCTCTTGGCGATGTCCCAGTTGGCGGTGCCATCCTCCAGCACCTTCACATGGATGTGCGGTTCCACCAGACCGATCCGCATGATATCGATCCTATCGCCGAAGACGCTCTTGATGTCCACCGTGGCCGTGAACGTTCCGATGCGTGCCAGGTCGATGCCTTCGAAGGGGGCGAGGTTGCTCACCTTCACGTCCTCCACCTCCACGGTGAGGTTGGGGAAGTTCTTCAGGATGGTGATGTCCCAATCGCCCCAATCCACCACGGCGTTGAGGTTCTTGTTCACCTTGTCCTTCACGGCGGCCTCGATCCGGTCCTTGAACAGGATGGGGATGAGGATGGCCGCCCCGAGGAGCAGGACGATGAGGATGCCCAGGGTGAGCAGGATGCGTTTGGTCCACTTGGCCATGGTCTTCTTATTGGTGCACGGTGTTCACACCCGTGCGGTGCGGTTTCGTAAGAGGTGATCGGCGAGCACCAGGCAGGTCATGGCTTCCACGATGGGCACGGCACGGGGCACCACGCAAGGATCGTGCCTGCCTGGTGCTTCGAGGGTGACGGCTTGCCCGGTGCGGTCCACGGTGCGCTGGGCCCGTGCGATGGTGGAGGGCGGTTTGAAGGCCACGCTGAACCAGAGGTCCTCGCCGTTGCTGATGCCGCCAAGGGTGCCCCCGCCATGGTTGGTGCTGCTGCGGATGGCGCTTTCCTCCACCCGGAAGCCCGGGTTCTTCACAACACCACCCCGTTCGCGCGAGCCAAATTCGAAGCCATCGTTGTGTTCCGAACCGCGCTTGGCCGCGGCGGCAAAGCCTTCGCCGATCTGGAATCCTTTCGTGGCGTTGATGGAGAGCATGGCCTTGGCCAGGTCGGCCTCCAACCGATCGAACACCGGCTCGCCCAGCCCCATGGGCACACCACGGGCCACGCCGGCGATCACCCCGCCGATGGAGTCGCCCTCGGCTCTAACGTGTTCGATCAGCGCGGTCATGCGGGCCACGGCATCGGGGTCGGCGGTGCGTACGGCATTGCTCCAAACGCTTTCGAGATCCAATTCCGTATACGGCTTGCCGAGCCGCTCTCCGCCCACCTGTTCCACATAGGCCTGCACGCGTACGCCCTCGCGGGCCAGCAGCTGCCGTGCGATGGCCCCTCCCACCACACGCGCCGCCGTTTCGCGCGCACTGCTCCGCCCTCCGCCCCGGTGGTCGCGCAAGCCGTACTTGGCGTCCCAGGTGAGGTCGGCATGCCCCGGACGGTAGACATCCTTGAGCGTGTCGTAGTCGTGGCTGCGCGCATCGGTGTTACGCAGGAGGAAGGCGATGGGGGTGCCGAGCGTGACGCCGTTGAACAGGCCACTGAGCACTTCCAGGCGATCCCCTTCGTTCCGCGCGGTACCCAACGGGGTGCTGCCCGGTCTTCGGCGATCCAGCTCCCGTTGCACGGCATCCAGATCGAGCTTCAGCCCCGCCGGACAACCATCCACCACACCGCCGATGCCCGCGCCATGGCTTTCGCCGAAGGTGGTGAGCCGGAAAAGCTGGCCGATGGAATTGCCGGGCATGGGTGATCGCGGGCTCGAAAGCCCGTGCAAAAGTAGGATCATCGACAGGCGGCTCCGCCCAGCCCGCGTTGTGCGATCCACCATACGATCGTTAGCAGATGGGCGCTGCGCACCGGCGATGGACGCCCAGGCTCGCCCCGAAGGCCCCGACTTGCGCCCACCTGACCACGGACAACCCGCGATGGGCTTTCTTTGCCTGCCATGTCCAGCCTACTGATCAAGAACGCCAAGGCCCTCGTGGGCATCCGTGCCGCCGGCGACCGCATCGTGCCCGGACTGGCCATGGCCCACCTCCCCCTGCTGGAGAACGCCTGGCTAACCGCCGATCAAGGCCGCATCACCGGCTTCGGCCCCATGTCCGCCCCCCCGCCCCCCGCCATGACCGAAGGCCGTACCGTGATCGATGCCACGGACCGCTACGTGCTACCCGGCTGGTGCGACCCACACACCCATACCGTGCACGCCGCTCCGCGGGAAGAGGAGTTCGTGGACAAGATCAACGGGCTATCCTACCAGGAGATCGCCGCGCGTGGCGGGGGTATCCTCAACAGTGCGGCCAAGCTGCGCGCCATGAGCGAGCAGGAGCTCTACACCCGCTCCGAGGAGAGGCTCCGCACCATGATGCACCAGGGTACCGTGGCCGTGGAGATCAAGAGCGGTTACGGCCTGGACTTAGATAGCGAACTGAAGATGTTGCGCGTGGCGCGCCGGTTGAAGGCGTCCTTGCCCCTCCAGGTAAAGACCACCCTGCTCGCCGCGCACGCCCTGCCCACCGCGTACAAAACGGATCGCGAGGCGTACATGCGCCTTGTCCTGAACGAACTCATCCCGCAGGTGGCGGCGGAAGGCCTGGCCGATTTCGTGGACGTGTTCTGCGAAACGAACTATTTCACCGTGGAGGAGATGGTGCGGATCCTTGAAGCGGGCGCACGGTACGGCCTTCGCGGCAAGGTGCACGTGAACCAGTTCACCAGCATCGGGGGTATCCAGGCGGCCATCGCCCACCGGGCCCTGAGCGTGGACCATCTGGAGGTGATGGAAGCCGCGGACATCGAGGCCCTGGCCGCACGCGGGGCGCACGCGGCACCGATCCCCACCCTACTGCCCTCCTGCTCGTTCTTCATCCGCATCCCCTATGGCCCGGCCCGCGCCCTGATGCAGCACGACCTGCCCGTTGCCCTGGCCACGGACTTCAACCCGGGCACCACCCCCAGCGGGAACATGAACCTCGTGCTCTCCCTGGCGTGCATCCAGCTGCGCATGCTGCCCGAGGAGGCCATCCATGCCCTTACGCTGAACGCCGCCGCCGCCATGGACCTGCACGCCGAGCTCGGCAGCATCACCGTGGGCAAACGCGCCAGCCTCATCATCACCGGCAAGGTCCCTTCACTGGCTTTCCTTCCCTACGCCTTCGGCAACGACCATATCGACACCGTACTCATCGATGCAATACCCGTACGATCCGGAACAGCCATCGCCTGAGGGCGCCGCCAACACGCATGGCCGACCTCCCGGCCTGGAATTCTCCATGGGCATCGCCCTGTTCGGCGTGGTGATCATGCTGTTCTTCCTGATCCAGACCGGGGTGTTCATCAAGGGGGTGCTCCAACACTCCCCGGACCTGATGAAGGAGGGATTCTCCTTGGACCTGCTCTCGGACCCGCGGATGCAGGAACGCATGAACGAATTGGTCTTCCATGGCGACCTGGTGGCCCACGAGGCCTTCTGGAGCGGTGCCGTTTGCACCCTGCTGATCCTGGTCTCGGTACGGTTGTGGAAACGGGGGCAGACCTCCGCGTTCCTCGGCCTGAAGACACCTTCCTGGCGCAACACGCTCATCTGGTTCGGTGTGTTCATCGCCCTTGGCCTGGTGATCGAGATGCTGGCTCGGCTTTCGCCCTCGTTCAAGACCGATTTCATGTTGAAGGTGATCGGCAGCACCACCTCGATGGGGTGGCTGGTGTTGGGCGTGGGCGTGATGGCCCCGCTCTTCGAGGAATTCCTCCTGCGCGGCTTGCTGTACGGCACGCTTCGACACACCGTGGACGAGCATGCCGGAGTAGCCATCACCGCCGGGGTGTTCGCCCTGATGCACATGCAGTACGAAGTGGCCGTGATGATGCTGATCCTGCCCATGGGTGTCGTGCTGGGCTATGCGCGCTCGCGCAGCGGATCCATCTGGGTGCCCGTTCTATTGCACATGGTGAACAACCTGATCACCATCGTGTTCCCGGCCTGACCCCCATGCGACGGTACGGCCATAAGGCCTGCCACCACCATTGCGCATAGCTTTGCGGCCGACCTGCCACAGGGTAGGCCACCGAATCCAAGCCATGAACCGCCGTTTGATCGAATGCGTGCCCAACATCAGCGAGGGCCGCGACCGTGCCAAGATCGATGCCATCGCCGCCGTGGTGGAGACCGTTGAAGGCGTACGCCTGCTCGACGTGGACCCCGGAAAGGCCACCAACCGCACGGTGATCACCTTCGTGGGCGAGCCGGAACCGGTGATCGAAGCGGCCTTCCGCCTGATCAAGAAAGCCCAGGAGCTGATCGACATGCGCAGCCACAAGGGCGAGCATCCGCGCTTCGGCGCCACCGATGTATGTCCGCTCGTACCCATCGCCGGCATCAGCATGGAAGAGACGGCCGCGTACGCGAAGAAGCTGGCCGAACGGGTGGGCACGGAACTCTCGATCCCCGTGTACCGCTACGAGTTCGCCGCGAGCGAAGAGAAACGCCGCAACCTGGCCAACAACCGCAGCGGCGAGTACGAGGGCCTGCCCAAGAAACTGAAGGACCCCGCGTGGAAGCCCGATCACGGCCCGGCGGAATTCACCGAGAGCGTGGCCAAGAGCGGCGCGGTGGCCATCGGCGCGCGCAACTTCCTGGTGGCGTACAACGTGAACCTCAACACCACGAGCACGCGCCGGGCCAACGCCATCGCCTTCGACATCCGCGAGGCCGGTCGCAAGGTGAAACAGGCCGACGGCACCGAGGTGCAGGTACCGGGGAAACTGAAGACGGTGAAGGGCATCGGCTGGTTCATCGAGGAGTACGGCATCGCACAACTCTCGCTGAACCTCACGGACATCACCGTGGCACCGGTGCATGTCGCGTTCGACGAGGCGTGCAAGAGCGCGGCGGAACGCGGGATCCGGGTGACCGGCAGCGAGCTCGTGGGCTTGATCCCCAAGCAGTCCCTGCTCGATGCCGCGGACTTCTACCTGACCCGCCAGGAACGCAGCCTGGGCATCCCGGAACGCGAGAAGATCAAGATCGCGGTGAAGTCGCTCGGCTTGGACGACCTCGGCCCCTTCGACCCGCAGAAGAAGGTGATCGAGTACATGCTGGAGGATGCCAACAACGAACGCCTCGTGCGCATGGACCTGAAGCGCTTCAGCGAGGAGACCGCGGCCGAGAGCCCCGCTCCAGGTGGTGGCTCGGTAGCGGCCTACGTGGGCGCCCTGGGGGTTTCCCTCGGCACCATGGTGGCCAACCTCAGCGCCCACAAACGCGGCTGGGACGACCGCTGGGAGGAATACAGCCAGTGGGCCGTGGTGGGTGAAAAGCTGCGCAACGAACTGCTCTTCCTGGTGGACGAGGACACCCGGGCCTACGACCGCATCATCGCCTGTTTCGGCCTGCCCAAAGGCAGCGCGGAGGAAAAGGCCGCGCGTAAGGCCGCGATCGCTGAAGCCACGAAAGGCGCGATCAACACCCCCTTGCGAACCATGCAGGTGTGCGTGGAGAGCATGTCCCTGATGAAGGCGATGGCCGAAAAAGGCCTACCGGCCAGCGTGAGCGATGCCGGCGTGGGCGCCCTCTGCGCGCGCACCGGGGCCATCGGCGGCTACCTCAACGTGAGGATCAACTGCGCGGGCCTGGATGATGCGGGCTTCAAAGCCGATGTGCTGAAACAGGCCGATGAGCTGAAAGCGAAGGCCGAAGCCCTGGAGGCCGAGGTGATGGCACTGACCTTGGCGAAGGTGTAGGTGGCCGTGCGTGGAAGGGCATGGGCCCTGGTCTCCGGTTGACCGGTGATCACTGTATGAACAGGCCGTTCCATGGCCTTACCCCAGCCTGTCGCCTCCGCCCAGCGAAGGCCAGTTACAACACTGCGCCCCGATGGCCCGTATAATTGGAAAGCGGTACGCCCCGGTGTACCCATTCCGCGGATGACCGCTCGCCATACATACCGCACGTTCAGCCGAAGGATCGCGTACTTCTTTCCGGTGCAGCTGCTCATCCTCCACCTGAAGAAGAACCATCTGCTGCTCTTCACCTGGCTTCTGCTTTTCGGCTACATCACCGAGAGCATCGGGGTGAAATATGGGATCCCCTATCTCTTCCTGTACCCGGAGTACTTCGGCCAGGTGGGTTTCATCTCCTACGCCATCACGGGATTCGCCCTCGGCGGATTCATCACGGCCTTCAACCTGTACAGTTATGCCATGCACGGGTACCGCTTCCCGTTCATCGCCACCATCGCCAGGCCATTCCTGAAGTTCAACATCAACAACGCGGTGATCCCCGCGATCTTCATCGCCACCTTCCTGGTCTGTTCGGCACGGTTCCAATACACCAAGGAACTGGAATCCGCTCCCGCGATCATCATCCACCTGTCCGGTTTCGTCTTCGGTATCGGCCTGTTCCTGGCCATGGCGCTGTTGTACTTCACGCGCACCAACACGGACATCATCAAACTGCTCGGCAGCGACGCCGAAGCCCATCGGCCCATGGAACCGTTGGTGGACATCATCGGCCCCATGCACGATGCGCCGCCCCACCGCAAGCAGGAACAACGGAAGGCCATGCGCTGGCTGAGGCGCCAGCAGCGCTCCGAGAAGTGGCGCGTGGAGACCTACCTCACGCCACGCCTGCGCATCATGCTGGCACGCAGCAGCGCCCACTACGACAAGGAGCTGCTCCGCGATGTGCTTTGGCAGAACCACATCAACGGTTCCATCTTCGAGATGGTGCTCGTGCTCAGCTTCATCGCCCTGGGCGCCTTCAACGAGTACCGGTTCTTCGCCATCCCGGCGGGTGCCAGCGTGTTCCTGCTCCTCACCATGGCCACCATGGTCATCAGTGCGCTCTTCAGCTGGCTACAAGGCTGGACCGCCACCGTGATCATCGGAGTGGTGATCGCCTTGAACCTCCTGAGCCAGTACACCGACCGGTTCATGTACGACAACCACGCCTATGGCCTGGACTACTCCGTGACGCCCGCGCCCTATGACCGCGAACACATCCAGGCGCTGGCCCACGACACGGCCACCGCCCACCACGATGCCGACGCGCTCCTGGAAACGCTCGAACACTGGAAGGCCGACAACCTCCCCCTGGCCGGGAAGTCCGGCAAGCCGCCCCTGGTGATCGTGAACACCAGCGGCGGCGGGCTGAGGGCAACCCTCTGGACCCTGCGCTGCCTGCAACACGCCGACAGCCTCCTGGGCGGTGAGCTCATGGAGCGCACCATGCTGATGACGGGTTCCTCCGGCGGACTGATCGGCGCCACCTACTACCGCCAGCTCTTCCTGGCCCAACAGAACGACCCGCTCCTTGATCCCAACGACCCCGCGATCCTCGACGAGGTCTCCACCGACATGCTGAACCCGCTCGCCTTCAGCTTCGTGACCAACGACATGTTCGTGCGCTACCGCACCGTGACCGATCGCGGCATGCACTACACCCTGGACCGCGGATACACCTTCGAGCGGCGCCTGAACGAGAACACCCGCGGGCTGCTCGACGTACGCCTGAACGACCTGGTGGAACCCGAACGTGAAGCACGGATCCCCCTCATGGCCATGGCTCCGGCATCCATCAACGATGGTCGACGCCTGGTGATCGCCTCCCAGCCCATGGCCTTCCTCACCAACATCGTTCCCGAAGGAGGGTTGCACAACAACGGCCAACCCGAGGCCATCGAGTTCCAACGGATGTTCCACGACCAGGATGCCGGTGAACTGAAGCTCACCAGTGCCCTGCGCATGAACGCCACTTTCCCGTACATCACCCCGCTGGTCTCCCTACCCAGCAGTCCGCCCATGCGCGTGATGGATGCCGGACTGCGCGACAACTATGGCTACCGCATCTCCCTGGCCTTCTTGCACACTTTCCGCGAATGGATCCGGGAGAACACCTCCGGCGTGGTGGTGCTGCAGCTCCGCGATACCCAGAAGGAGCTGGAGGTGAGACCAAGCAACTCCTCGCTCGTGGGGCGTGTACTCGACCCGCTGGGCAGTGTGTACGACAACGTGGTGCGTGTGCAGGACCAGGACTACGACTTCATGCTGCAACAGGCCAGCGCCTGGGCCGACCTGCCGCTGGAAGTGATCGACATCCAATTACGGCATTCGGAGGCCGAACAGATCTCGTTGAGCTGGCACCTTACCGCGGTGGAGCGCCGCCGCGTGCTCCGCAGCATCGGTTCGGCCGAGAACCACCGCGCCTTCCAGCGGCTGGTGGAGCTGGTGAAGGGCCCGGCCGATATCAGGCTACTGGCCGCCGATGGTGGTGCACCAAGCCCAGGAGCGGGTCGGGTTCCACCACGCTGAGCGTCATGCCACGATCCAACAACACCTCCGCCAAGAGCTCGCGGAAACCATAGGCCACGGACCCGGTGGCACACACGGTGGCGGTGCGTTCCGGCTCGAAGAACTGTACGAGCAGTTCGGCCAGGGCGTGGAACCGGCCCAGGAGCAGTTCGCGTACGTAGGCATCATCCAGGTGCGGCGCCAGAAGCGCCGTGTAGGCCGCCAACTCCCGCGCTGGATGCGGGGCGCCGTGCACCCTTTCCAACACCTCGGATAGTGCGGGCATCGGTTCCCCCAGGATCCGTTGGCGCGAGACCTCCGGGATACGGCCGTAGAAGGCGTCCTGCAACAACTGCCGGCCGATGTCGGCACCACTCGCCTCATCGCCCAAGAGGTAGCCCAACGAAGGCATCGGCCGGTGCAGCCGCGTACCATCGAAGTAACCCGCGTTCATGCCCGTGCCCAGGATGAGGGTGAGCGCCGGGGTGGTGCCACACAGCCCGAGCGCGGCACCCATCAGGTCCGAATCCACGGTGATCCGTGCGGACGGCCACACCTGGAGCAGGGCATCGCGCATGCGTGCACGGCGCTCCTCGGAACCGCACCCCGCCCCGTACACCACCACCTCCTCCGCTTCCAAGGCCAACGGACACGCAACGCGCCAGGCGGCTCCCACCGCCGAGGCGAAGGCCGCACCATCACCGCTCACCGGGTTGAACCCGGGCCATCGCTCGCCACGGACGGGCCAGGTGGTCGCTTGTGCCGCGCCCTCCAGCACCGCCCAACGTGAGGAAGTGCCCCCGATCTCGCCGATGACCTGCACCATGCTGGCAAGGTAATGGTGGGCTCCACCCGTTCGCGTGGCGCCTACACCGCTTGATCGAACAGGAACTTGTTGGGGCTCACGAATCCGTTCTTCACCGCATAGAGCACCACGGCCGCCGTGTTGTTCACCCCCAGCTTCTGCATGATGTTGCGCCGGTGCGCGATCACCGTGTGCGAGCTGAGGTTGAGCGCATCGGCGATGCGCGTGTAGGACTTGCCCTCGGCGATCATCGTGATCACCTGGCATTCGCGGTCGCTGAGCGCCACCGGCGTGCAACTCATCGGCTCTTCCATGAAACGGTCCACATCCACCGAGGCCCGGCGAAGCACCTCCAGCACCTTGCCGCAATAGAACTTGGTGCCGTCGGCCGTGCTGGTGACCGAGTCGATGATCTCCTGCACATCGCAATCCTTGCGCACGTAGCTGGTGACCCCGGCCCGCACCGCGGCCAGCAGCGTGGCGGTGGAGGGGGCCGGCGTGATGCTCACGAAACGCGTGTTGCGCGAACGCTTCAAACCATCCTTGATGGCTTGGGCACCGAACCCTTCGGCCGTATGGTCCATCAATACCACATGCGGCTTATGCCGAACGATCATGGCCTGCAGGGCCACGGCATCCCGGGCCACGCCCACCAGTTCAACACGGGGTACATCGGAGAGAATGGACCGCAGGCCGATGAGTGAGAGTTCGCTGCGGTCTGCGATGAGGGTGCGTACGATCATCCTTGTTTAGAACTATTCTTAACAAGGGCAAATGTACCGCCCCAGGAGATACCACCGACCAACTTTCAAACGCCTACTTTGAAAACACCCCCTTCTTGGCTGAGTTCCACGGCGTTAAAAACAGCCTTGGCCTCGTTGAGGAGGACCTGGGGGTCCTTGTACCGCGAGCTGAAGTGCCCCAGCAGGAGTTGCCCCACCCCGGCGGCCTGGGCGATGCGGGCAGCCTGTTCGGCGGTGCTGTGCATGGTCTCCTTGGCGCGGGCGGCCAGTGCGCTGGTGAAAGTGGCCTCGTGGTAAAGAAGGTCCACACCCCGCAGGTACGGCACCAGGTTCTCCGAGTAGGCCGTGTCCGAGCAGAAGGCGTAGCTCCTGGGCGTTGGTGGGTCCAGGGTGAGTTCTGCGTTCGGTACCCGGGTGCCATCGGGGAAGATCAGATCCGCGCCATCCTTCACCGCTTGCCGTTTGAAACGGGGTACCAAGCCCACCTTCTCGGGCCGCAACGGACGCTGCCCGGTGCGTTCGCGGAACAGATAGCCCGTACACGGGATGCGGTGTTCCAGGGCCAAGGTGCTCACCACAACGTTCTCGTCCACATGGGCCTCCACCCCGCTTTCGTGCCGAACGGCGTGCACATGCAATGGGTACCGTAGGTATGTGGATGAGGCCCGGAGCTGCACCCCGATGATCTCCCGTAGCTCCGCCGGGCCGAACACGTGCAAGGGCGCCTGGCGCCCCATGAGGTGCATGGAGCTGATCAGCCCTTGCAGGCCCAAGTAGTGATCGCCATGCAAGTGGCTGATGAAGATGTGCCCGATACGTTGGAAGTTGAAACCAATGGCGCGCAACCGTTCCTGGGTTCCCTCGCCGCAATCGACCATGTACCAGCCACCGCGCACGTTCACCAACTGGGCGGTGGGGTATCGTCCGCGGGCCGGTAGGGCGGCTCCGGTACCCAGGGTGGTTACGGTGAATGGTCCTTGGTGCATCCCCTATGGAATGCGAAAGCCCCGTGACCGGGGCCTTCGTGTTCAGTTCGGTCGGAATCCGATCACCGTTGAATGGCCATACGCCCGGTGAAGGTGTGGCTGCCGGATTCGATCTTGTACAAGTACACCCCGGCAGGGAGTTGGCTGCCATCGAAGGCCACCCGGTTGGCACCTGCCTTGGCCTGCACCAGCTCGCTCCACATCTCCTCGCCCACCAGGTTGAACACCCGGATACGCGCCGTGCCTGCACGGCCGGAGGTGAACTCGATGTTGGTGCGGTTCGCGAACGGATTGGGCACGTTGTGCACCCCGGTGATCCCCGTGGTGTTCGTGGTGGCGACCCCGGTTCCGGAATTCACCACGATCCGATACCCGCTGAACGGAACGGCTCCGAAGGGAGAAGGAATGGTGGTGCCGAAGAGATCCACGTAGGGCAACACGTTCAACACCAACGGGAACGTTCCGCTCTCCGTGGGTGTGCCCTCGAGCAAGCCGCACCCGACCTGGCCCGTGATGAAGGTGCAGGGATCGGCCGTGTGCGAGTTGCAGGCCACAGTGATGCCGGCCGGTAACCCGTCAACACTCACCAGGTCGACCTTCACCAGGGTGTATCCCTCGTATGCGGGATCCAATGCCCCGGCATCGCTGGGGATCAGCAGTTGTAGCGTATCCGAATAGGGTTCGTTCAGGTAGGCCGGAGCGAAGTTCGACGTGGTGTCCGGCCATACACCGTACACGCTATCGGCGTACATCGGGTTCGGTGTGCACTGGGCGGAAACCAGGCTCGATGTGGCCACAAGGAATGAAACGAGTAGGGTCTTTTTCATGCGTCAGTCTTTATTCACGTCCTTTTCGATCTCTTCCATGTACAGCAGATCCACCGCCTCCGATGCCGTAGGGGTGATGGACAGTACACTTTCCAATTGCGAGATCTGTATCAATTTCTGTACCGGTTCTTGCAGACCGCACACCACCAAGGTGCCGTTCACGCTTTTGCAGAGGCGATTAGCCACCAACAAGGCGCTGAGGCCACTGGAATCGCAGTAGCGGGTGCGGCTCAGGTCGATGATCACGTTGCGTACGTTGGTCTTGTTCAAGTACACCAGCTCGCTCTTCAGCTCCGGTGCGCAGGTTGTATCCAACTTATCCACGTTGCTGGTGACCAGCGAATAGCGGCCTTTATCCTCGATGGTGAAATTCATGGTCCGTAGGGCTTCCCGCCAAATATAATCACCGGTCGCTTCGACCGACCGAAAGTCCCTGCACCGGAGTTTCAAACAACGGCGCGTGGGATACGCGCGGCAAGCAGGTAGAGCACGGCCATCCGTATGGCCACTCCGTTCTCCACCTGGTCCAGGATGATACTGCTGGCATGATCGGCCACCTGGCTGGTGATCTCCACCCCACGGTTGATGGGGCCCGGGTGCATGATCACGATCTCCCTACCGATGCGGTGGTACCGTTCCGGATCAAGCCCATAACGCATGGCGTACTCCCGCAGGCTGGGGAAGTTGGCCACGCCATCGCCGCCTTGCCTTTCGAGCTGGATCCGCAGCATGTTGGCCACATCGCACCACTTCAGGGCCTTGTCCAGATCGGGCTCCACGCGCACGCCGAGGGTGGCAATGTGGCGCGGGATCAAGGTCTGCGGACCACAGAGCATCACCTCGGCGCCCAGCTTCTGCAGGCAGAAGATGTTGCTGAGGGCCACGCGCGAGTGGAGGATATCGCCCACGATGAGCACCTTCACTCCTTTCACCTTGCCGAGCTTTTCACGGATGCTGTAGGCATCTAGTAAGGCCTGCGTGGGATGCTCGTGCGTACCGTCGCCTGCGTTCACGATGCGGGCATCCACGTGGCGACTAAGGAAGACGGCCGCACCGGGATCCGGGTGCCGCATCACCACCATGTCCACCTTCATGGCCAGGATGTTGTTCACCGTATCCACCAGCGTTTCGCCTTTGCTTACGCTGCTGCCGGAGGAACTGAAGTTGACCACGTCGGCGCTGAGGCGCTTCTCCGCCAGTTCGAAACTCACCCGCGTGCGGGTGCTGCTCTCGAAGAACAGGTTGGCGATGGTGAGGTCGCGCAACGAAGGCACCTTCTTGATGGGCCGGTTCAGCACTTCCTTGAAGCCATCGGCCGTGCGGAAGATGAGCTCGATGTCATCGGCGGTGAGTTCCTTGATGCCGAGCAGGTGCTCAACGCTCAACTGTTCGCTCTGTGCCGTGGTGTTCATCGGTCCGCTGATGTGCCTTGGGCAAGGCTTGTGGGTTCACGTCCTTCGTTGCCCGGACCATGCAACAACACCTGATCCGCGCCGTCGGTCTCCTTCCACTGCACCGTAACGCGTTGGTCGCCGATGCTGTCCACCCAACGCCCCACATAGTCGGGTTGAATGGGAAGCTCGCGGCTGAACCGCCGATCGATCAGCACGAGCAGTTGTACACCGGCCGGTCTGCCGAATGCGAGCATGGCATCGAGCCCCGCGCGGATGGTGCGCCCGGTGAAGAGCACATCGTCCACCAACACCACCTTGCGGTCGTCCAGCGAAAAGTCCAGTTGGGTGACGCTGGGCTGGGGAAGCGATGGGCGATGCCGGAAGTCGTCGCGGTGGAAGGTGATGTCCAGCTCGCCGTACTGCAGCAGCTCCTTCCCTAAGATGCGTTGCAATTCGCTCCGCAACCGACGGGCCAACAGGATACCGCGTGGCTGCAGACCGATGAGCGCAACGCCTTCCAACGTGCCGTGGTCCTCGATCAGCTGGTAGCACAGCCGCTCTACCGTAAGCCCGAAGGCCTTGCTCGTGAGCAGTGGAACGGTGGACATCGGCGGCGAAGATACCGGCTTGGATGAAAGGTGCCCCCGAAAAGGGAGTTTGCAGTAACGAGCACCCATTCACTCGAATGGACTTTCGATGAACGTGAATGGACGCGGTATTCCATATACGTTCATCCCCGTCCATTCACGATCCACATACCCACCAGAACGCCGAAGCCCGGCCACCTTGCGGAGACCGGACTTCGGCCCAGTTTAACTCACTTGGGTTCAGGATTGCCGTTCTTGATGCAAAGGCAGTTGATGCCACTCCCACAGCAGGAATACCAACCACTCCCGCAAGAAACACTGCAAGACCAACCTCCAGATGAAGACGAACAAGCTGTTGAACCTGCACCACCAGAAGGGCAAGCTTTCATTTGGATGAAAGGCGTCGAGGGCAGCCTCTTCCGTTGAAGGCCGTTTATGTTAGATTCGACAAGCTCCCAACCAGGACTAGATAGGTTGGAAATTCCAACCACCTCAAAAAATTCCCCTCGTTTAGTTGACGGAGAGGCGCCTTGAGTCGAAATCTCGTGGCTATAAGCTTCTCCAGGCTCTTCCCAAAGCTTGACTCGTCCGCCATCATCAAGAATCTCTAGGCGAATGATGTTATCCGGAAGATCTTGGGGAACTTGGCTGTTCCCGAAATCAAAGGCTAGAAGCTCCGTCGTAGTCTGTGCCACCTCACTATTGAGTCTTGCCAGAACCCATTTATGATCGTCCTCGTAAACAACCTCCCATTTTTCAGCACGGGTTTCGCTAGGAACTAACTCGCCCTTGCCATTCCCTTCAGATTCTTCTTTTGCACAACTCGCTAACGATGCGATGAAAGCAAGCAGGAAAAACTTGTCTATCTGGCTCAGCGTTCTCATGACTGTCTGAGTTATCAGTTGTTCAAACATAATGACTGTATATGAAAGCTTTACGCAGTTAATTAGCCTTAGCAAGTTCAATCATTCGACTCCTATCACACAAGATTTACAAGTTTGATCGTGGAGCTTAGCATCGTCTTCGGAAACTCCTGTGTAGGCTACCACTTAACAGTGGCGTGTTAAAATCAAATACCGAAGCCCGGTCACCTTGCGGCAACCGGGCTTCGATCGTTGTTGTTAGCAGAGCTTACTCGGCGCTGTCGGTGTCTTTGCCACCGCGCTCCTTGTTCTCCATCTGGCTCTTGAGGTTGCTCAATACGCTGAGGTCGCCCAAGGTGCTCTTCTCCACTTTCTCGTTGATGCTCTTCACCGAGGCGCTGCTGCCGCCGCCCGTTGCACCCTCTTTGCGGGCGCCACGCTTGGCAGGTGCTGCTTCAATGATCTCCTCACCCTCTTCGAAGGTGCGGGTGTGGCTCAACACGATGCGGCGTGCCTCACCGTTGAACTCCAACACCACGAACGGAAGCTTCTCTTCGAGTTCGGCTTTGCTGCCATCGGCCTTCTTCAGGTTCTTGGCGGTCACCGTGCCTTCCACACCGTAGGGCAGGCTCACCACGAAGTTCTGTCCGGCACGACCGGTGATGGTACCCTCGTGGGTGCTGCCCGGGGTGAACACTCCGGCGAACACATCCCATGGGTTCTCCTCCACTTGTTTGTGGCCGAGGCTGAGGCGGCGGTTCTCCTTGTCCACCTCGAGCACCATGACCTCGATGTCGTCGCCTACGTTGCAGAACTCGCTGGGGTGCTTGATGCGCTTGGTCCAGCTGAGGTCGCTGATGTGGATGAGGCCATCCACGCCCTCCTCCAGCTCGGCGAAGATGCCGAAGTGGGTGAAGTTGCGGACCTTGGCGGTGTGCTTGCTGCGCACCGGGTACTTGAACTCGATCTCGGCCCAAGGATCCTGGGTGAGTTGCTTCATGCCCAGGCTCATCTTGCGCTCTTCGCGGTCGATGTTCAGGACCACGCATTCCACTTCCTGACCTTCCTTGAGGAAGTCCTTGGGGCTGCGCAGGTGCTGGCTCCAGCTCATCTCGCTCACGTGCAAGAGGCCTTCCACACCGGCGGCCACCTCCACGAACGCGCCGTAGTCGGTGAT